>JBCKLP010000044.1:0-15781 GCA_038903735.1 Burkholderiales bacterium
TGCGAAAACATGTAGCCCACTTTCGCCCGTCCGTTCCATTTAAAGTTAGATCTCATTTTGCAAGCGAAAGGTAAGATTTTCACACGGCATAGGGCAGCGCCCTATCGGCAGGCGAATGGCAAACTGGATGAATCCAGAGTGAAACTGCCAACACTCCTACATGAAGTGCCAAGAGGAAGAGATTGCTTGAGTCACAATGTGACTCCGGAGTCTCTGTAGATTTTGTTTTCGTCATGTGTGTACCCTCCTTTTCGGTCATGTTCCGAGGTTTACTGCTTGGTCCTGCTTGAGTACCTACCGACGAACGCTGCTCCAGAACTTTCGCTCCCCTATGACGTGTGCGTGGTTCTCCATTCTCGTGAGATCAACTTGCAGTAGTTGAAAAATTTGCTCGCAGAAATTGGGTGACAAATTGGGTTGACCTGCACTGGCAACTATTCCAATCCGGCATTCAGCTTCCTGACAGTCATCTGCCCTCAAGATCAATAGGTTATGCCTCTTTATTCAAAATCTCAATACCACCAAAGGCACCACCAAAGGCACGGTCCACCTCGCCGTGGCCACGCCGCATACGCTCTGATCCCTTGCCATACAGCATCGCTATGGCAATTTGTACTGCAGCCCCTCCAGAATCCCCTGCACATATCCGATGGAGCGCGCGGCGGCGCCGCGGCCGTCAGGGACGTACTCCATCGGTTCCACCGACATGTCGCCGTCGTAGCCGCTGGCGGCCAGCGCCGCGAATACGGGCGCGAACTGCAGTTCGCCCTGGCCTGGCCCGCGGCGGTTAGCGTCATTGATCTGCACATGGCCGATCTTGCCGGTGGGGACCCAGCGCTCGATCACCTGGGCCAGCGACTCGCCCTCCATTCTGGACGCGTGATTGCAGTCGAGCATGGTGCGCAGCGCCGGGTTACCGATGGCATCCACCATGGCCGCCGCCTCGGCGATGGTATTGATCACCGGGGTGATCTGCGCCGAGAGCGGCTCGATGCAATAGGCCTGTCCGCAGGCCTGTGCCGTCGGCGCCACCGCGGCAAATGCGGCCTGCGCGCGCGCCATGGCGGTCTCGCGGGATTCGCCTGCCGCCACCACCCGCTGCGAGCCGTGCACCAGGTAGGTCGTACCCAATTCGGCGCCCAATTCCACCAGCGCGCGCATCACATCGACCGTCCAGGCGCGCACCTTGTCATCCGCCGTGGTGATCGATAGCCCCTTGGGCGCGACCAGCAGAAAGTGCAGGCCCATGATGGCGATGCCGGCATCCGCAGCGGCGCGGCGCAGCGCCGCGCGTTCGGCCCCACCGAGTTTGTGCGGCTCATCAGACACCGTATAGGGCGCCAGTTCCAGACCGTCATAGCCGAGCTTCGCCGCGTACTCGCACTGCTCGGCAAACGGCATGGGCTGCAGCACTTCGTTGCACAAGGCAATTCGCATCGTTCTCCCTTAAACGTGGTACGTCCCCGGTTAGAAAGCCGGGGGATAAAATTCGTACGCTGGGCAATTATGGTTCAGCCGGGCTTTCCAGGTCGCCTCGCAAGTAAAACGCAGCGCGGCACCGGGTGCTATTGTCCGCCGCCTTCGGCGGATAGACCGCTATTGTCCGCCCCTTCGGCGGCGGATAGACATAAGCGCGCGCGTGTGGCACTGTCGGCGCCGCCCCATCCACACAGGAGTCACTCCCATGTTTCGCAAAAGTTATTCCAGCGCCCTGATTCTCGCGGCTCTCGCTGCGGCAGGTATTGCCCAGGCACAAAGCTATCCGGTCAAGCCCATCAACATCATCGTGCCCGCGGGCACCGGCGGACCGGACACGGTGGCGCGCCTGGTGGCAGCGCAGCTCACCCAGCAGATGGGGCAATCGGTGATTGTTTCCAATCGCCCCGGCGCCAACGGCCTGCTCGGCTCCGATGCCGTGGCCAAGGCGCCGCCCGATGGCTACACGCTGATGGTGTATTCCAGCGGACTGGTCGTAAACAAATACCTCGTGAAGAAAATGCCCTACGACACCGAGAAGGATTTCACGCCCATCACCAACCTGGTGATCAGCGGCGGTCTTTTCATCACTGTGAATCCCGCGTTGCCGGTGAAGACCCTGGCCGAGTTGATCGCTCTCGGCCGCAAGCCTGACAACAAGCTCTCCTACAGCACACCGGGCGTGGGCAACACCTGGCATATCGCCACCGAACTGATGAACGAGCGCTCCGGCATGAAAATGGTGCACATCCCCTACAAGGGCGGCGGGCCGGCCACTGCCGCGCTGATGGCCGGCGAAGTGCAGGTGCTGCTCTCCTCGCCTGCCCCGGTGCTGCAGCACATCAAGTCGGGCAAGGTGCGGGCCCTTGCCTATACCGCGCCGACGCGCAGCGCCTCGCTTCCCGATGTGCCCACCACCGCCGAGGCAGGGTTGCCCATCTTCCAGATCGATGGCGGCTGGTTTGGCATGTTCGGGCCCGGCGCCATGCCCAGCGCGATTGTCGATCGCCTGTTCCGGGAGACCCGCGCGGCGATGAACGAGCCGCAGACCCTGGCGCGCATCAAGGCCCTGGGCGTTGATCCGGTGGGAGACACGCCGGCCGAGTTCCGCCGGTTCTACGACAACGAGATTCGCAAGTACGGCGAGTACGTGAAGATTGCCAGGATCGAGCCGGAATAACCGGGAATACCGGAAATTGTTTGAAATTCAATTTTTTTTAAGCAGCATTGACGTACATAAATAGGCATTTTTAATTCTGTAGTGTAATTATTCCGGGGACGAGACATGGCAGATGAACAAAGCGCATTGATCGTCGGCACCGGCACCGGTCTTTCGGCATCGCTGGCGCGGCTGCTGGCCAAAGAGGGCGTGCGCGTGGCACTGGCCGCGCGCAACACCGAAAAGCTGGCGGCGCTGGCGGGCGAAACCGGCGCCATCACCGTTGCCGGGGATGCCAGCGTGCCGGCCGACGTGGAGCGCATGTTCGACACGGTGGTAGCGAAATGGGGCGTGCCGGACCTGGTGGTCTACAACGCCAATTTCCGCACCCGCGGCGCTATCACCGGCCTCGACCCGGTTCTGGTTGAGCGCACGCTAAAGGTGAGCGCTTTTGCCGGTTTTCTGGTCGGACAGGCTGCGGCCAAGCGCATGTTGCCGCGCGGCAAGGGCAACATCTTTTTCACCGGCGCCTCGGCGAGCATCAAGGGCTACCCGAACTCCTCGGCATTCGCCATGGGCAAGTTCGCGTTGCGCGGCCTGGCGCAGAGCATGGCGCGGGAACTGGGGCCGCAGGGCATCCACGTCGCGCACTTTGTCATCGATGGCGGCATCCGCTCTTCCGAAGGCGACACGCGCGCGGCGGAGCGCGGCGCCGATGGCCTCCTGCTGCCTGAGGAGATCGCCAAGTCCTACCTGCATGTGTACCGCCAGCAGCGCAGCGCCTGGAGCTGGGAGATCGACCTGCGCCCCTGGGCGGAGAAGTTCTGAGCGGCACGCGGCGAATTCCCGATTCGGGGTAAGCTTTATGCGACCAGCCCTGCATCCAGGGCACTGCGAGGGGAACGACATCATGAACACAGCAACAGCAGAAGCGCGGATCGAAGACGCGATCATTGCGGACCTGAACTACACCCTGGATGACGGCACCAAGCCGGTCAACGAGACCTTCGGCCCGGCCAACATCCACAGCCGCTCGAGCGGGACCACCGACAAGCACGCCATGCGCATCCGCGATGCGCGGCCGATTGCGGCCAGTCTCTCGCTGGATACCCACGGCTTCTGCCTCGCCCGGCACAACACCGCGGTGAATAACATTCTCGATGCCGGTGAAGTGAAGTCCGTCTATTACCCGGAGATGGAAAAACTGGTGTGCCGCATCTCCGGCGCGGCGCGCGCCTTCATGTTCGACCACACCATCCGCCACGGCGACGAGAACGTGCGTGAAGCAAAACTGCTCCGCGAACCGGTGTTCTATGTGCATAACGACTACACCGACGCTTCGGCACCGCGCCGTGTGCGCGAATTGATGCCCGAAGAGGCCGAGACCCTGCTCAAGGGCCGCTTTGCCATCATCCAGGTATGGCGTCCGCTGAAAACCATTGTGCGCAACCCACTCGCCATCGCCGATGCGCGCAGCATCGCCCCCGGCGACTTGATGGCCTCGGAGCGCCGCTACCCGCACCGCGTTGGCGAAACCTTCCGGCTGCGCCACAACCCGGCGCACCAGTGGTACCAGTTCTCCAACATGACGCCCGAGGAAGGCATCGTGTTCAAGGTGTTCGATTCGGCAACCGATGGTCGCGCGCGCTTCACCCCGCACACCTCGTTCGAAGATCCGACTACGCCCGCAGACGCGCCGCCGCGCGAAAGCATCGAAGCGCGCCTGTTCGTGTTTTTTGTCTGAGCCGATAGCCCGCGCAAGTTTTCAGGACTTATGCGCGCGCGCCCGCAAGGCGGGCGCGGCCCGGCAATAGACGTCGCGGCGCGCTCAGCGCCGGTGCTTCTTCGCCGCCGCCTGCAGCGCCTGATAGTCCTCGCGCAACTGCGGATTCGCATTCAGGACGGCAACCGCGGCTGAGGTGACTTCGCTGAGGTAGGTTTTCTGGTCCGCGGGGGAAAAGCTGATCACCTCGCCGCCATTTTTCTTCCAGGTCGCGGCGGTGCGACCGACGTCTTCCACGCCCCAGGTCGAAAACAGCGCCTCATTCTTGCGCGCCTCGTCACGCACCATGGCCTCCAGATCCGGGCCCAGCGACTGCATCCACTTGCGGTTTACCAGGCCGCTTGCCACCAGATAGGTTCCGGGCAGTTGCGTCAGTCCCTTGGTGATGTCGAAATACTTGAAGGTGGTGAAAATCGCAAATCCGCCGGTAAGGCCGTCAATGGTGCGGTTCTGCATGGCGGGCAGCGCTTCGCCCAGCGGCATGGAGAGCGGCGAGGCGCCCAGGCGCTTGAAGGGCTCCATCTGGATAGGGGCGCCGCCGGGCGCGCGAATCTTCTGCCCCTTGAAGTCCGCCAGGCGGCGCACCGCCTTGTGCGAGAGCAGCATCATCGGCCCGTTGATGAAGGTCACCAGCGATTCAACACCCTTGTCGGCACCGAAAGTGGCGATGCGCTTGCGCACATCCGGGTCGCCCAACACGCGCTGCGCATGCTCGATACTATTGAAGAGGCCCGGCGCGTCAAACACCTGGAAGCGCGGCTCCAGCCCCACGATGAAGCCCACCGCCGGCAGGGTGAGTTCTATGGTTCCCAGCGCCACACCCTCGACCGTGGCCGGCAACTGGCCAAGCTGGTTGGCGGGGTACATCTCGACCTTGATCTTGCCGCCCGAACGCTGCTCGAGACCAGCCTTCATCGCCTTCATCCATTCGTGCGATACCTCGTTGATGGCAGGTGAAGACAGCTTCATGGTGAACTGTGCCTGCGCCGGCGCCGCCAGCAGCGCCGTCAATGCGAGCGCTCCCAACATCCGCTTGTTGATATTCATGGGTCTCTCTCTCCTCTGTTTTTATGCGTACTTCGAATTCAAGCGCCCCTTGGCGTGATTATCGCCTGAGAAAAATTTCCACGCCGACCAGGGATATCCAGGGAATGTAGGTGATCAGGCCCAGCGCGAGCAGATACAGGAACAGGAAAGGGATGATGCCGCGGTAAATTTCCGGCAGTTTCAGACCCAGCACCGATTGCGCGACGAATATATTGATGCCGAAGGGCGGATGAAAGAGGCCAATGGCCAGATTCACCATCACCACAATGTCGAAATGCACGGTATCGATGCCCGCCGCCTTGACGATGGGCACCAGCAAGGGGCTCAGGAGCAGGATGGAGGACAGCGGATCCAGAAAACAGCCCACGGCCAGAAGGCCGATATTGATGGCAAGGAGCAGCATCCAGGGCGAGAAATTCACCGACTGCAGCCACTCCACCACGGTGGCCGGCACCTGGTTGACCGTAAGCAGCCAGGCATAAACGCTGGCGCAGGAAACAATCAGCAGAATCTGCCCGGTGAAAAGTGCCGTGGTGCCGGCAGCGTCCAGAATGTCGCGCCAGCCCAGTTCCCGGTAGATAAACCGCGTGACCACCGCGGCATAGACACAGGCCACCGCGGCTGCCTCAGTGGGCGAGAACACACCGCCATAAATGCCGCCCAGGATGATGAAGGGCGCGCCCAGCGCCCAGACGCCGCGCCCCGTGGCGCGAAAAAACACCCGCGCATTGAAGGCCTCGCCCGCACCGATGCCGTTACGCCAGGCAAACCAGATGACATAGGCCGCAAGCAGCCCGGCAATCAGCAGGCCGGGGAGTATGCCCGCCGCGTAAAGCCGGGGCACTGACTCGGAGGCCGCCATGCCGTAGACAATCATCGGAATGCTGGGCGGGATGATGATGTCGATCGCCCCCACGGCGGTAATGAGCCCTGCCGAGAAGTTCTTCGGATAGCCGGCATCGCGCATCGCCGGATACATCACCTTGCCAATGGTGGCCACAGTGGCGGCACTGGCACCCGAGATGGCGCCAAAAATGACTGAAGTGCCCACGGTGGTGACGCCCAGACTGCCACGCACCGAGCCCACCCCCGCCTGTACGAAATCCACCAGGCGCTGCGCCACCGAACCGCGGCCCATCAGCTCGCCGGCATAGATGAAATAAGGAATTGCCAGCAGGGCGAAGGCGTTGATCCCGCCAAACATGTTCTGGTGCAGCGCGGCGAGCGGCACGTTCATGAAGAACACCAGCGCCACGGTTACCGCCGAGAGCAGCACCAGAAAAATGGGGAAGCCCAGTAACAACAGGATGAGCGGCAATACACCTAGCGCGAAACTCATGCCTTGCCCTCATCAGCGGCCGGCTTTTCCGCCCCTCGCCGGGCAATAATCTGCCAAAGATGCCACAGCGCAATCAGCAGGATCAGGCTGAAACCGAGTGTCACGCCACCATGCGGAATCCACATCGGCAGTTGCGCAACATCGCTCAGGCGGTTCAGTTTGAACATGGCAAAGGCGTACTGTCCGGAAACCCAGGTCACCACGCCGGCAAGGGCGATCATGGCCGCCAGTTCCGCGAAGCTCACGCATTTGCGCCAGAACGCCGGCAGCATCTTGACCAGCAGATCCATCCGCAAATGCATGCGCCGCCAGCTCACCACCACGGCACCCAGGAATGCCATCCAGATCATGATGTAGATCTGCACCTCATCGGCCCAGATGAGCGTGACGCCAAAACCGTAACGGCCGATGACATTGCCGAAATTGAGGCAGACGGCCACCACGAACGCAACCGCAAGCAGGCGCTCGATCCAGCGGGTGAGATGCTCGAATATTGCGTCCATTGCGGCAGTTCCAATGCGTCAGTTCCAATGCGTCCAGGCAACGCAAGCCGGCGAATTCTACCCGCGCCACGCCGGCCAACAGGGAACAACGTATGCTGCGCGCCTTCGCTGGTCCGCTTTCCCACCCCTTGTCGGGCAGATGATTTCCGACCCTCCTTCACCACGCAGCGTTCTCGGATTGCGTGATTTCAGGCTGTTTGTCGCGGCGACTTTCATGACGGCCGGCCTGCAGCAGATACAGGCGGTCGCGGTGGGCTGGGACCTCTATGAGCGCACCGGTTCGGTGCTGGCGCTCGCCTGGATGGGCGTGGCGCAGTTTCTGCCGGTTGCGCTTTTGTTCCTGCCCGCGGGGCAGATTGCCGAGCGCTTTGACCGCCGGCTGGTGATGGTGGCAAGCCAGGCGAGTTTTGCCTGTGGCTCCATCGGCCTCTCGATCGCGGCGCTCAACCAAGCGGACTCGGTCTGGATTTACCTCTGCCTGATCATTGCCGGTGTCGGCCAAGTGATCAACCGGCCCTCGCGTGATGCGCTCCTGCCACAGATTGTGCCGGTGCCGCTGATTCCCAATGCGCTGGCGCTCAATTCGAGCCTGTTCCAGGTCGCCTCGGTGGGCGGCCCGGCACTGGCCGGCATGCTCATCGCCACTGCCGGCGCCGCCACTGGCGTGTACGTCGTCAATCTCGCCCTGTCGCTCATCACCATCGTTCTGGCGATGGCGATTCGCACACGCCCTGCGGCCGGCGCCACCAAGCCTCCTTTGACCTTGGACGCCCTGTTCGCCGGAGTGCGCCATGTACTGGGCAGCCGGCTGATACTGGGGGTGCTGACGGTGGATCTGTTCGCGGTGATGTTCGGCGGCGTAACCGCGCTCTTGCCGGTGTTTGCCAAGGACATCCTGCAGGTCGGGCCGTCGGGCCTGGGGGGCTCGCCTCGGCGCAGGCGCTGGGCGCCTTCGCCATGGGCCTCGCCCAGACCACCCGTGGCCCATCAAAGCATGCCGGCAACACCTTCATCGCCGCAGTGGCGTTTTATGGCCTTGCCATGGCGGTGTTCGGCTTTTCAGAGATTTTCCTGTTGTCTTTTGCCGCGCTGGTGCTGGCCGGCGCCGCCGACAATCTGTCGGTGGTGCTGCGCCATTCGGTGGTGCAGATCTACACCCCGGACGAATTGCGCGGGCGGGTTTCCGCGGTGAACCGCGTTTTCGTGGAATCCTCGAATCACCTGGGCTCGGTGCGCTCAGGCTTGCTGGCGGCAGCCTTCTCCCCGGTCGCCGCCGTAGTGACCGGCGGCCTGATCACCTTCGCCGTGGCGCTGATTGCACACCGCCGGTTTCGCGAACTGCGCGAACTGCGCACGCTCTCCGGCCCGCGTTGAACATTCTGGCGAAAGCGGCCCGCGAACTTCCAGCGGACCTGCTAGAGTAAACGGACATGCATAAGGAGCACGTGCCATGTCCACAGCGCCCACCCAAAAAAGCCAGCGCAAGCCGGCAGCCAAACCCGCAGCAAAATCCCCCGACCAGAAAACCGCCGTGCCCGCAAACACGAAAGTCGCTGCGGCGCCCGCGCGGGTGGTCCGCCCGGCACCCGGCAAGCTGCGGCTATCGATGCTCACCGGTGATTACGACATCGTGCGCGCGCTTAAGGACGGAACGCTCAAGCCCAGGGGGATCGACCTCGTAATCGGTGGCTATCAGGGCACGGGGGACATCCACAACCAGGTCGCCGATGGCAAAGGCTGCGACATCAATGAATTCAACGGCGGCGCTTACGTGGTGATGAAACGCCATGGCGCCGAATTCACTGCGCTGCCGGTGTTCCTGCACCGGCGCTTCCGGCACAGCTTCATCTATATCAACAAGTCCCGGGTGAAATCTGTTGCCGACCTTGTGGGTGGACGCATAGGCTCGGTCTCAATCGGTGCGGCAGCCAATTACTGGATGCGCGGCTACCTGGAGGATATGGGCGTACCGCATCGTTCCGTCACCTGGGTCGTCGACCGCAAGGATTTCGCCGCCAAACAGGCGCCACCGGACCTGAAGATCGAGCTGAGCAGGCCTGGCCGTGACTGCTGCGAGATGCTGCTCCGTGGCGAGATCGACGCCATGATCGCGCCCGGCATCACACCCATGATCGGCAATGGCGATCCGCGGGTCGCACGGCTGTTTCCCGATTACCGCAAGGTCGAGTCCGATTACTTCCGGCGCACCGGTTTTTTTCCCATCATGCATGTCACCACCATTCCCACGAAAATCGTGTCGCGATATCCCTGGGTGGTGGAAAGTCTGACCCTCGCCTTCGAGGAGGCCAAGCAACTGGCCTATACGCGCGTCGCCAATCCGCGCAACGTGCCGCTTGCCTGGTGCATGGCAGAGCGCGAAGAGGAATTGGCGCTCTTGGGCGAAGACCCCTGGGAGTACGGCCTGTCAGCGCGCAACAGATCCAATTTCGGGCAACTGGTGAAATACGTGCACGAGCAGGTACTGAGCGGCCCGGCGCCCAAGCTTTCCGACCTGTTTCCCAAGGCGGCTTTCGACCTTGAACTGCCGCTGCCGGCGTTTCACAAGCCGTCCTACAACTTCTGATTTATTTCATGGTGAAATGACAATCGGCTGTCACACTTCGCCAAGAAACAATCTGCATTCCAATTGTTTCAAATTATTTCGGAGTACCCGCGTCAGGCCGTCGGCGTCCGGCGCCGCATCGAGCTACCCGGCCTTCAGCCCCGCAATCTTGATCGCGCGGCTCATGAGTTCGATGTCCTTCCTGCGCAGCGACTTGGCGGGCTAGGCTTGCGCTAGGCCGGGCGCCGCCAACAGCATCAGCGCGATCACGATCGAGGTTCCGATCCCGATTCCGATTCCGATTCCGATTACCTGCGGAAATTGCCTGCCCGAATTGTTCATCGCGCGCTCCTCGATTGACAGACTCTATCCCCGAATAACGGGATTGGACAGCACGCCCAGACGCCCGCCATCGACCTCCACCACATCTCCCGCGTTCAGGAAAATTTTCGGATTCCTGCCATAGCCCACGCCGGAGGGCGAACCCAGTGTGATGACATCGCCGGGCCGGAATTCGTAAAAGCGCGAATAGAAAGCGATCAACTGCCGCACATTGAACACCAGGTCCGAGGTATGGGTCGATTGCATCACCTGGCCGTTGACCAAGGTGCGGTAGGCCACATCATCAGGATCAGGCACCTCCTCACGGGTCATCAGCGCCGGCCCCATGGGGCAGAAGGTCGGGAACTGCTTGCCCAGGATGTTGCGATCCCAGGCGTGGATCGGGCCCATCACACCCTGCGACTTGGCGATCGGCGCAACCCAGTCGCGCGCCGACACATCATTGACAAAGGTGTAGCCCGCGATCACATCAAGCGCCTCGGCCTCGCTGACCTTATGGCAGCGGCGTCCGATGACCGCACAGAATTCACCCTCCCAATCGACCATGTCGGGATTCGACGCCGGCAGCACTATGGGAGCGCCGGGGCCGATGATCGAGGCGCTGTGCTTGATGAAGGCAAGCGGCTCGTCAGGCACCGGCGAATTCATTTCCTTCAAATGGGCGTGATAATTCATGCCACAGGAAAGGATAAAGCCCGGATCGCCAATCGGCGCCAGGAGCCGCGCGCGATCATAGGCGAGCAGTGCACCGCTCTCTCGCAGGCGTTGCGCATCAGAGGCCGAATCTGCCACCTTGTCGACCACGCGGCGCACGCGCTCCAGCATGGCCTCGCCGCCCTCCAGCAGGAGGCGCACCGAGACCGGCAGGGGCTGCGCGGCACCCGGCAAACCCTCTGCGCAGAGATTCAGGACTTCCGCCCCGATAATCACACCGGGAATGCCGATGCGCTCTTTGTCATCCGCCTGCAGGCTTACCAGTCGCATGGCCTATCCCCTTATGTGCATCATGGCGCAGCCGCTTAGAACGTCACGCCGTCGCCCGGACGCGGCTCCACAGCGTAACCATTGATGAGCACGCCCACCAGGGTGTAGTGGGCCACCAGCGCAATCATCTCGATGGTCTTGCGTTCGCCCCAGGCTTTTTTGGCGCGCCGGAACAGGGCCATCGGCAGCGGCCGGCGCGCGCCGGCCAGCTTGCGCGCGAACTGCACGTAGAGCTGATACTCCTCGGGGAAATCAGCCACCGGCGCCTTGTTGCGGACCAGATTGACCACTTCCGGTTCGATGCCCAGTTCGCTGGCGCGCGGCTCGTGACGTCCCCAGCCGAAACGCGCCTCGCCCTGGCGCACCACGCACAGGGTGACGAACTCGCGCTCTTTCTTGGACATGGTCGCATCAAAGCGGAAATAGCTTTCCAGCTGGGCCACACGGTTGGAGAGTTCCGGCGCGTGCATCATCACGTTGAAATGACCGGTGGGGACATTGCCCACCTGGCGGATGCGATCATCCCAGACCGCCTGCCCTGCCGGGTCGAGTGCCTCGCGGGTGACGAGCTTGAAGCGCTTGCTGTCGGATTTGACGGAATTGTCCATGGTTCAGTCTCCGTTTGAATTCGCGCCATTATAAGGAGTCGCCGAAATGCGGTTTGATCCTCCTGCAGGCGCTGCAGCCCGGCGATGAATCCAATACCATGCGCCTCTCGGACAGGTGACGGAAAGCAGCAATATGGCAACGAAAACCACAGCGAAGAAAGCAAAAGTCGGCGCAAAAACCGGAGCGAATCCGAAGACGAAACCGGCGGCAAAACCGCCGGCGAAGAAAGCACCTGCAAAAGCAAAACCGGTAAGTACCGCCAAGGCCGCCTCTGCCGGGAAGAAGCCCAGTGTGGCCACCACAAGTGCGCGGCCATCGCCCGGCAAGCTGCGTCTCAGCATGATGACCGGCGACTACGAGATCGTGCGCGCGCTGAAGGACGGCACGGTCAAGCCCAAGGGCATTGATCTGGTGATCGGCGGATTCCCCGGCACCGAGCACATCCACGGCCAGGTAGAACAGGGCCAGGGCTGCGACATCAATGAGTTCAATGGCGGCGCCTATGTGATTGCCAAACAGCAGGGGCGCGATTTCACCGCGCTGCCGGTGTTCCTGCACCGGCGCTTTCGCCATGGCTTCATTTATGTGAACCGCAGAAAAGCACTCATGCCCACCGACCTGATCGGCAAGCGCATCGGTTCGGGTTCGATGGGCGCGGCGGCCAACTACTGGATGCGCGCCTATTTGGAGAATGCGGGCGTGCCGCTCGACTCGGTGACCTGGGTGGTGGACCGCGAGGACGGCGCCTCGAAGGCCGCGCGTGCCGATGTGAAGATAGAATTCGCGCCCAAGGGAAAATCCACCGAACAGATGCTGCTGGATTTCATGAAACCCGATACGGCTTTTAAGCAAGGAGTCACACCATGCCACGCATGACAGTCCGGGGCGTCAGCCTCAATTACAAGATCATCGGCGAGCAGGGCCCCTGGGTGGCGCTTTCACCCGGCGGACACCGCGGCCTGGACGGTGTGGAATCATTCGCGGGGATGGTGGCCGCCGCCGGCTACCGCGTGCTGATCCATGACCGGCGCAACTGCGGTTACTCGGACATGGCCTTCGACGACTCGCGCTCGGAATACGAAACCTGGGCCGACGACTTGCACGCCATGATGAGCAAACTGAACGCCCTGCCCGCCTGGATAGGCGGCAGTTCTTCCGGCTGCCGCTTGTCACTGATGTTCGCGCTGAAGTACCCGCATTCGGTGCGCGGCCTGTTGCTCTGGCGCGTTACCGGCGGCCCGTTTGCGGTGGACCGGCTGTCCGAGGAGTACTACGGCAAGTACCTCGCCGCGGCCGAAAAGGGCGGCATGGCGGCGGTCTGCGAGACCGGACATTACGAGGATCAGTGTGCGCTGCGCCCGGAGAACCGCGCCACGCTGATGGCCACCGACCCGAAGCGTTTCATCAGTACCATGAAGGTCTGGCGCGAATGTTTCCTGCAGTCGGCTGCGTCACCGGTGATCGGCGCCACCGAGTCGCAACTGCGGAGCATCTCGGTTCCGACCTGCATCATTCCCGGCAACGACAACACCCACCCCGGCCGCGTGGGCGAACACCTGCAACGCATACTCGGCAAAACCTGCGAACTGCATGTCATGTACCCCGAGCATAGGGATATCGACCTGGTGCCCGGCGAGGACTGGGTGCCGCGCGAGGGCGAAATGGTGGATATCTTCACCGGCTTTCTCAAGCGCGCCGGCGCGCGTGCGACTGCCTGATTGACGGCGCGCTGGTGATGACCATTACGCCCGGGGAATTCACCGCGCTGCTCAGGACTGACCTCGATCGGGTGGGAAAATTATCCAGTCGCTGGGTATCAAGGTTGATGGCTAGCGCCTGGAGAATACCAACTCTGAATTAAAATCATGCCATACGCCTCTGCTACTCTGGCTATTGACATAGTAATTTTTGAAATTTTAGCAGGCTACGGGCAAGCTGAATCGTGCCATTATTGTTGAAGCGAAATTGATGAGCGCAACCCTGGAACAGGTTCAACAACTGGTCAGTGAAGGCGAGGTCAGAATTTCCGATCATGGGTATGAAGAGTTGGCCGCCGACGATTTGTCGGTGCGGGAAATCCTGGCCGGAATCAGCCAGGCAACAGTCATTGAGGATTACCCGCAGTTCGCCCGCAGTTCGCCCGCAGTTCGCCAAGAGACCCGCGGTGCTGGTGCTACAATTTGATGCTCAAGGGTGGCCGATTCATGTGGTGTGGGGCATTCCAAAAGGCCATGCATCTCCTGCCGTTCTTGTGACCGCCTACCGTCCCGATCCTGCGCAATGGAATGCTGAGTTAACCGTGAGGCAGCGATGAACATCTGTAAAAGGACAAAATATATCCACGAAGGCAGTTATGTCGCGGAAGTCGACGTAGAGCTTGTCGAGGATGAAGCCGGATGGTCACCTTATCTGACGGTTGAGGACGCCTGTCGCATGGATGACGTACGCCTGGCCTTGCGCAATGGCGATTTATCATCTGCCGCAAGATTCGCGCGTGTATTCAGACTGGAACCCGTCGCAGTTTCGAGTTGATCGGAAACTCGGTTTAGTCCCTTCCACTGCGCGTCGCTGCCTTGAACCACGCCCGCTGCATCGACGTCCACCACCATCCCTCACCGCCCGGCTACCTCGCGGCGCGTGACCAGCGCAATCGTTCCTCGGCGTGGAAGCAGGCGCGCTGGAGTCCGGCGCAGTCGCTGGAAGATATGGACAAGGGCGGCGTGACGGCGGTCTGCGAGACCGGACATTACGAGGAGCAGTGCGCGCTGCGCCCGGAGAACCGCACCACGCTGATGGCCACCGACCCGAAGCGTTTCATCGCCACCATGAAGGTCTGGCGCGAATGTTTCCTGCAGTCGGCTGCGTCACCGGTGATCGGCGCCAGCGAGTCGCAACTGCGGAGCATCTCGGTTCCGACCTGCATCATTCCCGGCAACGACAACACCCACCCCGGCCGCGTAGGCGAACACCTGCAACGCATTTTCGGCAAAACCAGTGAACTGCATGTCATGTACCCCGAGCATAGGGATATCGACCTGGTGCCCGGCGAGGACTGGGTGCCGCGCGAGGGCGAGATGGCGGAGATCTTCACCGGATTCCTGAAGCGTGCCGGTGCGCGCGCAGCGGCCTGATTGACGGCGCGCCGCAGGGTAGATCATTATCCTGCCCGCCTTATATCTCATTTTCGAATAAAAAATTGTATTTTATTAGCGGCATATAAGGAGGAACATTTTTGAATTTATCGAATATTTGATTGATATTGCCAACGAGCAACATCCTTTGGCGATCTTCCCGTCCGGCAATGGCCAAATACCGAGCTCAGGCTGATCGAAGCAGCGTATTCAATGGGTGTAGCTTTGCCGGTGTTCAACATGAGCGCTCTGCAGGCCATAGAATGCGGCAATGCCCGGAGGCTGCTGCCCTCATCACTCAAGCGTTGAACCCGAGACGTGATGCCCGAAACACCTGAACAGAAAGCCCGCCGCGAGATCGACGCCCAGCTCCTTGCTGCCGGCTGGGTGGTGCAGGATCGCGACAACATGGACCTCACCGCCGGGCGCGGCATCGCGGTGCGCGAGTTCCCGATGAAATCCGGTTTCGGCTTTGCGGACTATCTGCTCTACCTCGACCGCAAGGCACTCAGCGCCATAGAAGCGAAGGCCGAAGGCACGCTCACCCGCCAGGCCAAGGCGGCGAAAGCGAAAAAAACTGCGTCGTCGGCAAAACGCCCGCGCACCCAGGTGCGGTCCTGAACGTCAAGACTTGCCAGCGCCCAATCGACGGACGGGCGGTCAACCGGATGCGCATTGAAAACGTTTTTGCATAAACCCGGTGGCAAACCCGCCGTAGCGGGCAGAAATTTCGCCATCCTCACCGTTGATCGGGGGTTTTCGATCGGGGGTTTTCGATTGGAAAATCTTCGTCCTGCCTGTAGAATTGCCATCGAGTCGGGAGCGCTGACCATCATGCGGCGCGC
>JBCKLP010000045.1:0-15520 GCA_038903735.1 Burkholderiales bacterium
CGCCTCTTTGGAATACCCAGCCTTGGAAAGCATGGGATAGGAGACCGAAGCCAGTGTCACTGTGGTTGCCACTCCGGAACCGGAGGGTCCGCCCAGCAGGAAGGAAGACAGCACCACGGTGCGCCCCGCGCCCGCAGATTTACCCCCGAGCGCAGAAAAGGAGAAATCAATAAAAAATTTCCCCGCGCCGGAAAACTGCAGAAACGCGCCGTAAATTGTGAACAGAATTATCAGCGAAGACGAAACGTCGATGGCGGTACCGAATATTCCTTCAAACGTCATGTACAGATGACCGACAAGCCGACCCACTTCGTAGTTGCGATGCACCCAGTTACCCGGAAGCTGATCGCCGTAAAGCGCGTAAAGAATGAATGAAATCACAATCACCGGCATGATCCAGCCGGTGCTGCGCCGCATGGCCTCAAGAATGAGCAAAATCAGTGCAATACCGAAAGCAAGATCCCAGGAATTGGGAAGGGTATTGCGATCAGTGAAGTCGTCACCGCTGGCAATGATGTACGCCACGACCGCCAAAGCCGCGAAAGCTGCCAGCCAATCCCACCACATCACCCTGTTGCGATACCTGCCGGCGACAGGGAAAAGCAGGTACGTCAGAAACAGTACGAAGGCGAGGTGCACCGGCCGGAGGATTTGCGTGGGTACGATGGCGTAGGCGGTGTAAAGATGAAAAACCGACATGAGCACCGCAACCAGGGTCACGAAGGCGCCGAGCAAACCCCGCAAATGATTGCCCGCCCCCTCCTCCAGCTCGATGAAACGCTCGGCCTTCTTCAGGGCATCAGCGTCAACGACAGACGCAGGCATCTGCGCTGATTCCCTCATTCAGTCACGGCGCGTGGCGCTCCCTTGGCATACAGACGACTGCAGCTTCGATCAATTCAGCTTCGCGCCCCGCTCGGTGAAATACCTGATGGCACCAGGGTGAAACGGAATCGGAGAAGCCGCGTTTCTCTGGTTTGCAAGGGTGAAATTCTCCGCTTCCTTATGGACCGCGATCAGATCGCTGCGCTTTTCAAAAATGGTTTTGACGATATTGTAAGCAGCCTGGTCGCTCAGTTTTTCATGCGCAACCAGAATGTTCCAGACCGTGGCCATCTTGTTGTCCGTTTCCATACCGCGATATGTCTCCCGGGGTATTGTGTCCTCGACATACAGGTCACCGAATTTCTTGTTCATCGCGCTTACTGCTTCGGCATGATCGACAAGTCTTATTCTCGTATTGGGTGTATTGGCGAGATCGCTGATGGCGCCAGTAGGCAATCCGCCAACCCAGAAAAATGCCTCGATCTTCCTGTCCTTGATCGCGCCAACAGACTCCGCCACCCCCAGGCGTTCACGACGCAGGTCTTTGTCCCGGTCCAGACCCATCGCCTCGATGACCCTGAAGGCCATGACTTCCGTTGCACTTCCCGGAGATCCTGTTGAGACCCTTTTGCCTTTGAGATCCGCCATGCGGTTGATGCCCGTTCCGTCCACCGTCACGACATGCATCCGGTTCGGATACAGCACCATCAAGGTTTTCAGCGGGACTTTATTGCCTTTGAACTTGTCCTCCCCACGGTAGGCATCCTGGCCTGCGTCGGCCATGGTGAATCCTATGTAGGGTTTGCCGGTGGCAATCAGACGCAGATTGTCAACGGACCCCCCGGTAACTTCCGCGGTAGCCTGCATCCCAGGCACGAATTTGGACAGAATATTTGCCATCCCACCGCCCATGGGATAGTAGACACCGCCGGTGCCGCCGGTGCCAATGGCCAGGTTAATTTTCTCCTGCGACAACAGCGGCTGGGAAAAAGAGCAGGCCAGCAACCCCAGTAATAATTTTCTAATCACAATTTTCTCCTCTGCGGAATTGGTTAGGTGATCTCCAGGCGAGTCTAGGCATGCACGCGTCTTGTGTCAAAACGATATTCCAAACGATATTCCAAAACGCAACGACTGCCTCAGCGACACATCAGATTGGCGCCGTCATTCACGATCGGGCGGGTGCAATCCTGTTCGCTGATGCGCCGGCCTGGGGCCGGATCGGTGGAATTCCCTGCGGAGATCAGATTCCCGTCCTCGTCGCGCACGTAATGTCGCACGCCCTCCACGATCAGGATTCCAGCAAATATCCCTGTGACCAGCCGGCTATCGCTTGCCAGTGTCAGATTGACGCCGTAATGGGTCCCGGCCGATATTGCCGATCCTCCCTGCTGCCTTCCACCAAAGCCGAAGCCAGCGCCCCAATTCGCACAGCCAGGCAATCCCAGGGACGCAATCAGCAGGAATACGTACGTTTTCATGGCGGCCCGCGCCTGCATTCTCTGCGTAGCAAAGGTAAAGGATTCGGCTTTCAGGATCCAAGAAGTCTGAATTGCTGCCCATGCCCGTTTGGGCGCGTCAGGAGACAAAGGCCCTCAGTCAACTCAATTTTCTTCGAGAATCAAACGATGATTACCGCAATGACGCGTTGATTGCATCTAATACCGCAGACCCAGGGCAAAGGTCCCGGGTTGAAAGCTGGTTCAATGGAGTATCGACGGTATTAAGGTGGGCATGCAGATCCACGGCATCCGATCTCAGGTAAAGCAATCCGGTCAGCACTTCACCATTGGCGTGATGTTGCCCTATAAGGTCCATCGCCCTCAGACGATCCGTCGGATCGTATTCCGAGCGGGTTTTTCGAAGACGCATGATGGACCCATCATGCTGCGGCACATCGATTACATCGCCTTCCGGATAGTCGATCTTTATTGTATCCAGCGATGGCCAGAAATCCAGCCTGTTGACGGCCTCATTATGCTCGCGCACATAATCGTAGCTCTTAGTGCTTCCAGGGTGATTATTGAACGCAACACACGGGCTGATAACATCGATGAATGACGCCCCTCTATGCGCAATCGCCGCTTTTATCAATGGTACGAGCTGCGCCTTGTCGCCCGAGAAACTCCTCGCCACAAAGCTTGCGCCAAGCTGCAGCGCAAGGGAGGCCATGTCTATCGCTGAATCGCTGTTTACCACCCCACGCTTGGATTTCGACCCCTGATCCGCAGTCGCCGAAAACTGGCCTTTGGTCAGGCCGTAGACTCCGTTGTTCTCAACGATATAGGTCATATTCACGCCTCTACGCATGACATGCGCAAATTGGCCTATCCCGATAGAGGCGGAGTCACCGTCACCTGAAACCCCCAGGTACACCAGATCCCGATTGGCGAGATTGGCCCCGGTCGCCACCGAGGGCATGCGTCCATGCACACTGTTGAAGCCGTGGGAGTTACCGAGGAAATAATCCGGGGTTTTTGAACTGCAACCGATCCCGGACAACTTGGCAACCCGATGCGGTTCAATATCCAGTTCCCAGCACGCCTGAATGATCGCCGCAGAAATCGAATCATGACCACAGCCGGCACAAAGTGTGGATACCTTGCCCTCATAATCACGTCGGGTATAACCGACCTTGTTGGTGGGAAGCGTCGGATGATGCAGTTTGGGTTTGGCGAGATAGGTCATGTCAGGCAGCCTTTCCTTTTTTTAGCGGCTGCACATTCAGCATCCGCATCCGCTCCGAAACCTCGTCCAGAATGAATCTGGCGGTGATCGGCGTACCATCATAGTGAAGCACGGGCATCATCTTTGCCGGATCAACATTGAGTTCATTGACCAGAAGAGAGCGAAGCTGTGCGTCCCGATTCTGTTCTATGACGAAAACCTGATCGTGCTCGGCCACGAAATCGGCCACGGCATCGCTGAACGGAAATGCTCTGATCCGTAGGGTGTCCAGCATAACCCCTTGTTGATCCAGGATGTCCAGCGCTTCGTTCATTGAGGGGCTTGTGGATCCATAGAAAATGGCGCCCACCTTGGTCTTGTTACGCGCGCTTCTGAGAATCGGTTGCGGAACCATCGCCTTTGCAGATTCGAATTTACGCAGGAGGCGTTGCATGTTTTCTATGTAATCGGGACCTTGTTCGGAATATCTTGCATAGCGATCCTTTGTGGTCCCACGGGTAAAGTACGCCCCTTTCGTCTCATGCGTGCCTGGGAGCGTTCGATACGCTATGCCATCGCCATCCACGTCGAGATATCTTCCAAAATCCTTGCCAGCCTCAAGGGCTTCGGCTGTCATGATCTTGCCTCTGTCGTAGACTTTAGCGTCATCCCATTCCAATGGCTCGCAAAGCCGGGTATTCATGCCGATATCAAGGTCAGTCATCAGGAATACAGGCGTCTGGAGCCTGTCCGCCAAATCCAGCGAGGCAGCGGCAAATTCAAAGCATTCCCATGGATCCTCCGGGAACAACAGCACATGCTTGGTATCCCCGTGCGATGCGTAAGCGCAAAGCAGTACATCCGATTGCTGCGTGCGCGTTGGCATTCCCGTGGAGGGACCGCCGCGCTGGACATCAATGATTGTCACAGGAATCTCGGCGAAATAGGCCAGGCCAATGAATTCCTGCATAAGCGATATTCCCGGACCTGAGGTCGCAGTAAATGCGCGGGCGCCATTCCACCCGGCCCCGGTTACGATACCAATAGAGGCAAGCTCATCCTCAGCCTGCACAATCGCAAACTTGTTCCTGCCCGTCTCCTTGTCCACTCGCAGGCGCATGCAATATTTCTGAAAGGCCTCGGCAAGCGAGGAAGATGGCGTGATTGGATACCAGGCACAGACGCTTGCCCCTCCATACAGGCAACCCAGTGCGGCCGCGGAGTTGCCTTCCATGAATATTTTGCGGCCGACATTATCGCGGCGGCTCGCTTTCAATCCCAATTGTCCTTTGAGTTTTCCCTGGGCGTAGTTATGCCCCATCTGAAAAGCATTGATATTGGGCTTTAAAAGCTTTTCCTTGCCCTTGTATTGCTCCCCGATCAACTCGGTGATTGCCTCGGGGTCAATATCTATTAGCGCGGAAAGCGCCCCAACATAGATTATGTTCTTGAATAATTGCCGCTCACGGGCGTCCGTGTAGGTTGAATTGCAGATCTCAGTCAAGGGGATTCCGATGATGTTAATGTCATCTCGAAATCGCGACTGTGGCAATGGCTTGGTGTTATCGTAAAAAATATACCCGCCTGGCTCGATTTCCTTGAGATCCGCCGCCCATGTCTGCGGGTTCATTGCCACCATCAGATCCACGCCGCCACGACGGCCCAGGTAGCCCTTCTCTGTCACACGCACTTCGTACCATGTGGGCAGACCCTGAATGTTGGAGGGGAAGATATTGCGCGGACTAACAGGAATGCCCATGCGGAGGAATGATTTCGCAAACAGCTCGTTGGCAGACGCCGAACCCGATCCATTGACGTTGGCAAACTTGATGACAAAATCGTTGACTGCTTCGATTCTTTTCATTGAAGGCTCTTATGTATTGTTGGTACAAATTTGAATACGGCGTTTTCAACTGACAGGCGTGAAAATCGCGAATTCATATGCAGTAAATATCGAGCATGGTAGGAATATAGTCATTCTGAAGGATCGTTTTTTTCCGGGAAATCAGCCAACGATCCTCGCGCACGACCAGTTCATACTCAGCCTTTCCGAAAAAAGCATGACTCTCATGCAGTCTCGGGAAAAAAACGTGACACACCCAGCTGGACCGCATCCGGATGCGCCGGGGCTGTGGCTTCTCCAGAGGAAGAAATCCGGAGATCAAATGCGTGGTACGCGGCATTGGGGTCGAGGCCGGCGACCGCCGCGAGCGAATACGTACGATACGATCTTCCAAGCCCGCACGATTCGAATAATAGATATGCGAAAGTTCCGCTTGCGGGTTGCCAGTCAATTCCTCCTCATTTTTCCATGCCGGCACCCAGTATTCGCACTCGGGTACAAACAAGGCCAGCCATTCGTCCCAGCGCTGCTCATCCAGAAAAACCGCCTCCCGATGCAGCACCTCGATGGCTTCATCGACAAGATTCCGGTCGCTGCGCTCTAATAGGTCATTCATCTGAGCCAGGTTTCATCCTGCCACTTTGTTCTCGCCATATACGCCCCTGCCCGGAGTGGTGATTAATCGCCGAAACGCGATTACATCGCAGGCGTAGCCGGCAGGCCCTGTTTGCATTTGACAAACAGGCGGCGGAAAAACCTTGCGCGATACAATTTGACACGACGCCGGCCTTTTCAACCATGCGCAATCAAGCCGCCTTCAGAGCAGACGGGGCGCGCTTGTCGCGGCAGCCTGGTCCAGCCTGCGTCGGTAAAATGTAATGCTTCTGCATATCCCAGGCGCCTGTTGGGCAGCGTTCAGCGCACAGGCCACAATGCAAACAGACGTCCTCATCCTTGGCCATGATGCGAGCTGTCTTCAAATTGTCAGCAATGTACAGATCCTGCGACAAATTCTTGGCCGGAGCCACCAGGCGCTGGCGCAAATCGCTCTCTTCCCCGTTCTCTGTAAAGGTGATGCAATCCATGGGGCAGATATCCACACAGGCATCACATTCAATGCACTGCTTTGCGGTGAATATGGTTTGTATGTCGCAATTCAGGCAACGCTGGGCCTCTTTGAAGCCTAGCTTGGGATCGAATCCCAGCTCTACTTCAACCTTGATGTCCTTTAGGGAGATCTTGGGATCCTGGTGCGGTACCTTGTAACGCTCATCCGGGGCAATCTCGTTGTCATAGCTCCATTCATGTATGCCCATTTTCTGAGATATCAGATTCACCGTCGGCGCAGGACGGTTACGGACGTCTTCACCGTTGCACATCCTGTCTATGGAAATAGCCGCATCATGTCCATGCGCAACCGCCCAGATGATGTTCTTGGGCCCAAAAGCAGCATCCCCTCCGAAAAAGACCTGGGGAATGCTTGACTGCATGGTGACCTTGTCAACCACCGGCATGTCCCAGTTGTCGAATTCCAGGCCCACATCACGTTCTATCCACGGAAAGGAGTTCTCCTGACCAACCGCCACTAAAACATCGTCGCACTCGTAATGCGGATCCGGCTCGCCGGTCGGAACCAGGTTTCGCCGGCCCTTCGCGTCATATACGGCTTTGACTTTCTCAAAAGTGACGCCCGTGAGTTTTCCATTCTGATGAGTGAACTCCTTGGGAACGAGAAAATTCAGGATCGGAATCCCCTCGTGCATTGCATCCTCCTTTTCCCAAGGAGATGCTTTCATTTCTTCAAACCCGGAGCGAACGATCACTTTAACGTCTTCGCCACCAAGGCGGCGTGAAGTGCGACAACAATCCATCGCTGTGTTACCCCCGCCCAAAACGATGACTCGCTTGCCAATTTTTTCAATATGAGCAAACGACACTGATGACAACCAATCGATGCCGATATGAATGTTTTGAGTGGCCTCCTTCCGCCCGGGTATGTCCAGTTCCCTGCCCCGGGGTGCGCCAGAGCCGACAAAAATTGCGTCAAACCCCTGGCCGAGAAGACTCTTGAGACTGTCGATTCGTTGCCCGGTGCGGAATTCGATTCCGAGACCGGCAATGTATCCGACCTCCTCGTCAATGACTTCCTCTGGCAAGCGAAAACGGGGAATCTGCGTACGAATCATCCCACCCATTTTCTTGTCCCCATCGAACAAGACGACGTGATAGCCAAGTGGCGCAAGATCCCTTGCGACAGTCAAGGAAGCGGGGCCAGCCCCCACGCACGCTATTTTCCAGCCATTTTTCTTCAATGCAGGCGCGGGCAGTCGGGAACGAATATCTTCCTTGAAATCAGCGGCAACGCGTTTCAATCGGCAGATTGCAACCGGTTCCGGCTTTTCACCGTTGTTTTCTTCTACACGACCACGCCGGCATGCCGGTTCGCAGGGCCTGTCACAGGTGCGACCGAGAATGCCCGGGAACACATTGGATTCCCAATTGATCATGTAGGCGTCGCCATACCTTCCGGCGGCAATCAACCGTATGTATTCAGGGACAGGGGTGTGCGCAGGGCAAGCCCACTGGCAATCCACGACTTTGTGAAAGTAATCCGGCGCACTGATATCTGTTGACTTCATCGAAATCCTCCCGCGTATGCGACTGTTACGGCAACATCATTTACTGTCCCAGGCGGCGGAAAACCACAATGGTAACAATGGTTTGACAGAATATGAGCGCCTTTAAGTGGCGCACATAGTACCGTCTGCCAAGCCGCGTGAAAAGCCTGTATAGGGAAACATGTTGATCCACGCGGCATGCCAAGGGTAGCCCCTGTAACACCTGGGATTTTGACTGTGCGCCCCCGAACTGAAATGCCCGATGGCGAGGGATGAGCAACCGGTATTCCGAATGGCAGTTCGTTGACCCTTATGACGCCACCGTTTCTCTGGTGAAATGGTGCCGGGTAGAGGAATCGAACCCCCGACCTTCTGATTACAAATCAGCTGCTCTACCATCTGAGCTAACCCGGCATGGTGCGAAATTATACTTGTGGACGATTCACTTATATGCCGAGAGTCTTGCGGAGAAACAGAATCGGCTTGCGGAACAAGTAATAACCCATGGAGACTTCTTCCGCGTACACCTTGGCAGAACCTTTCAGGCCGATTCGTGGCAGGGAGGAGCCTGGCAGAAACTCCGCTTTCACATTGTAGGCCAGCGTGTTGTCAGGCATCAATGTGGCCTCGTAGCTGGTTTGGGTAATTCTGGCTTTGAGCGGCGACAAGGGATCTATGTTGAGGATTACCGTCACATCACCACCGATTTCGAGTTGCACTGCGTCATCCGGAGAAACATGAATTGTCACGTTGACTAGCGACGGGTCCGCAAGCGTCATGATTCGTTCACCCGGCTGTACCGGCCGGCCACGCCACTCTTCCGCATCGTTGAAAATGGCGATCCCGCCTTGTGGCGCGGTGATGTGCAGCACCTTAACCCATGTTTAACAACCGCCAAAAAATAACCTGCAATATCATCATATTGGCGTGGTAGTGTTTTTTAGCGGTAGATTTGCTCGTAATTTTGAGGGATCAGCTGATCAGTTTCTTGATTCCGCCCTGTGCTCGGGAAATACCCAGGGCTTGATAAATCGCGATCAAGGGCGGTTCTGCTGCGGTACTCTTGCGCACATGCACGGTGCGCCCGTCCTTGCGGCGCAAACTGGCGGTGACGCGGCGCTGAAGCGACAGCGTTTTTCTCAGGCTCGCCCAAGACGCGGTGATGCCTGCGGCCTTCAATTTCACCCGCAGTACCTGCACGCACTGATAGGCCAGCACGGTAATGAACACGTGCCCATCGGAGCGACCCTCCTTCGAGTGGAACACCGGAGGCAAGCCCAGTTCACCTTTCAGACTACGAAACACGCTCTCCAGATCGGTCAGCATCGTGTAGGTACGCCACAGCCGCTCTTCATCCCAGGCCATCTCGTTACTGCGCAAACAATACACCCCGGGATGCGTGGCCATTGTTCCCTCAACAAGGCTCTTCTCCCATGTCAGCGCCGTGACCGTCTTGCCCGCCTCATCGGCTACCAGCGTCACCACATAATGCTGACTGACTCCATGACTCTTTTGTTTCAGCCGGCCAATGCGTAGCAGAAGTTTGTCGAATCGTTTCTCGCTGCGGGGCTTGGCGAGGCCTTGCGCAATCTTTTGCAATCCGGCCTCGAAGCCTTGGCTGAAGCGATTCATCATCGCCCTCTCTTTCGCCTCGCGTCGGGCAGAATGGCAATACAGTCGAATCTCCTTGCCCTCTTCGCTCGTCTGCTTTTGCAATCGGAGGGTCTCACCGCCTGCGGTCTGGATGCTCATCGCGCGGGTGTCGTCAAATTGCCGCACTCCGCCGCGCCGAACCACCAGGTAGCGGTAACCGTGTTCCACGAGCCAAGCCAGATTGGCCTCGGTCGCAATCCCGGCATCCATGATCACCATCGCACCCTGCGGTGCGTCCAGTCCTTTGAGCATGCCCTCGAGCGTCGCGGCTTCCGAGATATTTCCGGCGAAGGTATTGGATCTACGCACAAAGCCGCTGCCGTCGAGCACCAGCCCCAACGTAACCAGACGGCAATCGCTGCGCTTTTCCTTGGAACGTCCACGCAGCGCCTTGGGGTTGGCGGCGACTTCGCCCTCAAAGTAGGTGTTGGTCAAGTCATACAAGGTCACGGTCTCCTCCAACGCGAAGAGCGTTTGAATGGAGCTGAACAGGTGCTCTTCAATCGCGGCGCGATGGCGCATCAAAATATCCGATGCGCGATACAGACACATGTGCGACATCGCGGTGTACTCAACGTCGATCAACTCGCCCAAAGCGCTGTGCGTTTGCAACCAATCCCACGTGGCCAACTCGGAGCCCGATTGGGCCATGCGCCCGATGATGTTGCCAACAATCGCGGCACGCATCACCCCGTTGACCCCCAGTTGGGTCAACTGCCGGACAAAGCCGAGTTGCTCCAGGGCGTGCAGGCCAACATGCTCGACGCCCACAGAGCGCGGTTGGGTCTGTTGCAAGGAGTCAATATCGACTTCCTGGAAGTCCGATTCGAGTCGTTCTGTCCTCCCCGCTTGGGCAGGGACACCTTCAGCACTCGTGCGCTCCCCCACCCGAGGCGCACGCGCGACCAACTGTCCGACGTAGCGCTGGGCGGCACGCTCGATAGGCACCGAGCACTTGATGGCAAACAGCGTTTCCTGCGGCTGCAGGAGTTGTTCAATGCGGCAGCACAGCTGCGGCCAGTCGGCTTGCTTGATGGGAAAGTGTCGGCCCAGATTCAGAACGGTGATCTGGCGCACCTTGGCGCCAATGCGCTCGCCGCGCACTAGGCGGCAAGGTGAAGTAGCCCTCGCCCGTGGCTTTGTTGTTGGTGCGAGTTTGACGGATGAACATGCACGCGATGGTACATGAAGACTATCCTATATATTATGGCACAACAAATTGACTCCTAAAACAACAATCTATATAATTCAATGGGTTACATATTTCCAGACCGCGAAAAACGAGAAATAGAATGAGCGGATGTTAAAGATGGGTTAGGACCGGCGTGCTTTTGACTAGTTCCTCGTCTCAGCTCATGTGCGTCCGACGCAACGATTTGCTTGATCCGCCACTGGGCCACCACTCAAGACTTTGAGTGATTCAGCATACACTCGCGAGAATCGACGAACCGGGCTTTTCACATTATTTATCAGATAACTGCAGCATTATCTTGGAGTAAAAACATTCTGATAAATAGCGTCCCAGAAGCCGTTGAAAATTGGCAGATTCAGTCCGGGGAAGCAGGCATTAATACCCGTTTCCAGGCACTCAGCAGCACCCATACTTTGCGCGCATACCAATCACCCGACAAAGGGGTCTGATTGGCCGACTGGCCATTCTGTACCGACCATCCGCTAACCGAAATAACAATTAAAATCAATGCGTATTATTCGCAAATCAATGCCATATTTTATTAGCGTGCACACACATTTATCATTTTACCCGGCGTAAGGTTGGACGCCCGCCGGGTTTGGGGCCGCCAGGGGGTTCTTCACCGCCACTCAACGGTTGCAAATCCCCTTTGGGGGACGCATTCAAGGCGGATTCGGGAAATGCCATTCCCTGCCCGTTTTCACGCGCATAAATTTCGGTAATTGCCTGAATTGGCACCCAAATCTCCCGTGCAACACCGCCAAATCGGGCGGAAAACTCAAGAAACTCATTGCCGATCAGCAATTTGTTGGACGCGAGTGGACCAATATTCAAGACAATCTCGCCATTGCGTACGTATTCCATAGGAACACGGGTATTAGCATCAACCACGACCGAAACATAGGGCGTAAAGCCATTGTCCACGCACCACTCATAAATCGCGCGCAGCAGATAGGGTTTTGATGAGGTGATTTCCGCCATGAGGGTCTGATTTTCAGATTCGACGACGATCGCAATCCGCCCTGCACTGCGCCGCTTCTTTGTCGGCGCTGATTGACTGCCACAGACCAAGCTTTGCCCCGGCCAGATGGCGCCAATGTACGGGGCGACTGATTACTTGCGCATTACCTTTTCTGATGGGGTCAGCGCCTCGATAAAAGCAGGGCGGGAAAACAGCCGCTCCGCATACTTCATCAAGGGCGCTGCCGATTTCGGCAGTGAAATCCCGTAAAAATCGACCCGCCAAAGCAGAGGGGAAATCGCCACATCAAGCATGGAAAACTCATCGCCCAGCATATATTTCTGCTTCTGGAACACCGGCGCAAGCTCGGTAAGCCGTTCTGCAACATGCAATCTGGCGCGCTCCTGCTGCTTCTGATTGCCTTTATCTAGCACATCGATGTGCGCAAACAGTTCAACTTCGAAATTGAACAAAAATAGCCGGGCCCGTGCACGCATCACCGGGTCTGCAGGCATCAACTGGGGGTGCGGAAACCGCTCGTCGATGTACTCGTTGATGATATTGGCTTCGTACAGAATCAGGTCCCGCTCGACCAGCACCGGCAAGCGGTTGTAAGGATTCATGACCGCGATATCCTCGGGCTTGTTGAACAAATCAACATCAATGATCTGAAAATCCATGCCCTTTTCATAGAGCACGATGCGGCAACGTTGCGAGAAGGGACAAGTCGTCCCCGAATACAGGTTCATCATTTTCGGTTACCTCAGTATCATTCCAGAAGAAAAAGGCGCGGCACCACATGTGCCGCGCCCTCGGGAAGAGCAATGGTTCAGTGAAGGTCTTTCCAGAAATTCTTGTAAAGCGCCCAGGACAGCCCCAGCAGGATCAGCAACACGAAAAGAACCACGATGCCGACTTGCTTTCTGTAAAGCTGACCCGGTTCTCCCATCCACACCAGGTAATTCACCAGATCGCGCACGGTGCCATCATATTGCGCAGGGCTTTGTGCCCCCGGGGTGGTCATTCGTGTGCTTTTCAGCAAGTAGCGCCGCGCTTCTCCTTCGCCAACCCTTTCCAACATCGAGAAAGAGCGCGTCTGAAGCTTGGCTGCAATTGCCGCCTCCTCAGTCTTGAACTCCCGCACCTCCAGCGTGGCCTCGCCAGACAAATTCCAGAGCGCGTGTGGCATGGCCACCCGCTCATACAAAAGGTTGTTCCAGCCGGTAGGACTGGCGGTATCACGGTAGAAAGCCCGCAAATAGGTATAGAGCCAATCCGCCCCCCGTGAACGGGCTATTACCGACAAATCAGGTGGAGCCACACCAAACCAGTCCTTGCCATCCTTTCGGGTCATGCCGACATTCATCATTTCACCGACTTTATCGGCAGTAAACAACAGGTTTTCGCGGATCTGATCCTCCGTCAAACCAAGATCCCCCAGCCGGTTGTAACGCATCATCGATGCCGCATGGCAGTTAAGGCAATAGTTAACAAATACCTTGGCCCCTGATTGAAGACTCGCCGCATCGCGCATATCAACATGCGCCTTGTCGGGCTTGGCAGACGGCGCAGGTAGCGCGAACGGCGCGTAAGCAAACGCCAGAGCGGCAAGCACCGGAACGAAAAAACGAGTGGTAATTTTCATGACATTCATCCGGTCACCCGTTGCGGCTCTGGCTTGGTCTTGTCGATTACTGAATACCAAGGCATCAGAATGAAAAACAGGAAATAAAGCAGCGTACCGATGCGTGCGGCCACGGTTGCCCGCTCAGCCCCACCCAACCACGCGCCAAACTGCCCCCATTCATTGGTTGAAACCGTGCCCAAATAGCCCAGCAGCAGGAACACTGCCACAAACAGGCCAAGCGCCCACCTGAAAATCGGGCCTTTATAACGAACTGATTTGACCGGGCTGCGGTCAAGCCAAGGCAGCAGAAACAAGATCATGGTTGCCGCGCCCATGGCTGCGACGCCGGGAAACTGCGAATTGAACAAGGGCGGTACCGCGCGCAGGATGGAGTAATAGGGTGTGAAATACCAGACTGGCGCAATATGCTCTGGCGTTTTCAGTGGATCTGCCGGTATGAAATTATTGTATTCAAGGAAATACCCACCCATTTCCGGCATGAAAAACAGAATGATCGCAAATACGATCAGAAACACCACCACGCCGAAGGTATCTTTCACCACATAGTAAGGATGAAAAGGAATGCCATCCAGCGGTTTGCCCTCTGCATCCTTATGGTTATTAATCTCGATACCGTCAGGATTATTCGACCCCACCTCGTGCAAAGCCAGCAAATGTGCAACCACCAGACCCAGCAACACAAGGGGGAGCGCAATGACATGGAAGGCAAAAAAGCGATTAAGCGTGGCATCCGAGACCACATAGTCACCGCGAATCCACAACGCGAGATCGGGCCCTATGAGCGGTATCGTGGCAAACAGATTGACGATGACCTGGGCGCCCCAATAGGACATTTGTCCCCATGGCAGCAGATATCCGAAAAAAGCCTCGCCCATAAGGCATAAGTAAATCAATACTCCGAAAATCCAGATCAGCTCCCTGGGTTCGCGGTACGAGCCATATAACAGGCCACGGAACATGTGCAGGTAGATAACAATGAAAAACATGGACGCGCCGGTTGAATGCATGTAGCGGATCAACCAACCGAACGGGACTTCACGCATGATGTACTCGACAGAAGCAAATGCAAGATTCGCGTCCGGCTTGTAATGCATGGTGAGAAAAATTCCAGTAACAATCTGTAGCACCAGCGCGAACATGGCCAGTGAGCCAAAGTAGTACCAAAAATTGAAATTCTTAGGCGCGTAGTATTCGGCCAGATGTTTGCGCCAGGTTTCGATCAGCGGAAACCGCCGGTCTATCCAGGTCAACAGACCGCTCGCGACACCATTCAAGGGGCCGGCGCAGGTAACATTGACGGGTTCTTTTTGCGTGGCAGCCATTCCTTATGCCCCTTTTTTATCTTCGCCAATCAGGATTCTTGTCTCGGACAGGTAGGTATAGGGCGGCACCGTCAGATTCACTGGCGCAGGTGCGCCTTTGAAAACTCGTCCGGCCAGGTCAAATTTTGATCCGTGGCAGGGACAATAAAATCCCCCATTCCAATCCGCCCCCATGTCCGCCTTGGCATCTGCGCCTTTGAACTGTGGCGAGCACCCCAAGTGCGAACATACGCCTTCCAGCACCACCACTTCCTCCTTGATGGATCGAAACTCATTGCGGGCATACTCTGGTTGCAGTTGCACCTCCGATTTGGGATCCGAAACGAAGCCATCGCTTTTCTTGATTCCATCGAGCATTTCCTTAGTGCGTCGAAGAATCCAGACCGGTTTGCCGCGCCACTCTATGATTTGCAATTCGCCGGGCTGCAACGCCGCGATATCGGCCTCTACCGGGGCTCCCATAGCTTTGGCCCGATCAGAGGGAAGCATGGATGCTGCGAACGGCAAGGCCGTGGCAACAGCGGCGGCGCCCCCGGCGCCTGCCGAGGCAAGCAGCAAATTGCGGCGTGAGGCATTTACATCCTGGGAATCACTCATGGCGTGGCCTTGTGTTGGTCAACGAAAACGTAACACCGGCAATTATATCCAATCCTTGCGATTCAGCCAAATTTTCATCAATAACCACATGATTTTAAATTGAATTCCCCACAAGAATCGAGTGCCCCCGGAAGCTGTGCCGAAGTTCGTTACCATTCGTCCCATAATCGCCATCCTAAAACCCTGAACCGAGT
>JBCKLP010000046.1:0-15400 GCA_038903735.1 Burkholderiales bacterium
GAAAGTTGAGTATTGCCGCTGTGATCAAGGCGCAGGTAGGAACATTGAGCGGGGAAACCCGCAAACAAAAGGAAACCAGAGTATGCAAGCAAACATGAAAACGCTGATGGCATTGTTGGTCGCTGGCGCATCCCTGTGCGCCCACGCGCAGAACTGGCCCAACCGGCCCATTAAGCTCATCCAGGCCGCGAGCGCCGGCACCAGCGGTGATGTCGCCGCGCGGCTGTTTGGCGAACGCATGCAACGCTCGCTCGGACAGGCGGTGGTGGTGGAGAACATCGCCGGCGCCGCGGGATTGATCGGTGGCCAGGCGGTGGCGCGCGCCGCGCCAGATGGCTATACGCTGCTCTTTGCCGGGTCGGCGACCGTGGTGAGCGCGAATCTCTTTTTCAAGAACGTCCCTTATGACATCAACAAGGATTTCACTGCGATTGCCAATTTGATTGAAGTGGTGCCTTTTGCGCTCGCCACCGCCGTTGACCAGCCCTACAGGAGCCTGGCCGACATTATTGCAGCGGCCAAAGCGCATCCCGGAAAGTTTGCCTATGGCATCGAAGGCTCGCCGCATCGCCTGATCGGCCAGTTGATCAAAAAGCGCGCCGGCATCGACTTGCTCGAAGTGCGTTACAAGGCGGGCGCGCAGAGCATCCAGGATGCCTTGAGCGGCAGAACCCAGTTCATGATTGCTTCGATGGCGGCCACCGAGGCGCTGGTGAAGGCGGGCAAGATGCGCCGCATTGCGGTGGCCTCGGCAGCGCGATTTCCGGGCTTTGAGGATCTGGCGACCGTCAACGAGACCCTGCCCGGGGTGGTGGTGGACGGTCAGTATTACCTGATGGGCCCGGCCGGCATGCCCGCCGACATCGTGCGCCGCCTCAATCGCGAGGGTGAAGGCTATGTCAGAGATCCGGAAGTCATGAAGCGACTGCTTTCGATCGGCTTGAAGCTGGCCTCTAGTGCCGGCACACCGGAGTCGACCGCGGAATACCTGCGCAGCGAGCGTACGCGCTGGGAAAGGCTCACCAATGAGGTGGGTTGGGCCCCGGAATAAAAGGAAATTTCCAATGAATGAACTCCTCAAGCACGCCCAGGTCATTGCCCGGCACCTGACGTATAACAAGGAAACCCTCGCCGTCGCCGAGTCTTCGGCCGGCGGATTGATATCGGCGGCATTGCTGGAAGTGCCGGGCGCGTCGGCCTATTTTCTGGGCGGCGCGGTGGCCTATACGCGGCAGGCACGCGAAGCCCTGTTGCAGGTGCCGGCAGAAGCGCTCGCCGGCATCACGCCTTCCACCGAGGCCTACGCGCTCCTGCTGGCGCGCACCGCGCGCGAGCGCCTGTCCGCAACCTGGGGCCTGGCCGAGACTGGCACTGCCGGGCCAACCGGGAGCCGCTACGGTTTCAAGGCAGGCCGCGTCTGCGTGGCGATCAGCGGACCGTTGGAAAAGACGCTGCTCCTCGAGACCGGGCATGGTGATCGATCGCAAAACATGCGGGCATTTGCCGATGCGGCGCTGGGCCTGCTGGCGGAGGCGTTGGCGGCGCGTAAATAAAGTGGCGCTTGCCGGCTATTCAGCCGCCCGCCGGATATCCGTTTCGCCGGTGCTGAACGCGGAAACCATGCTGCCGCCTGCCGCGACATAGCCAGCCAGCTTGCGCCGCACGCTGGTTTCGCTCTCTGGACTCAGCGTCGAGATGCAGTAGCGGATACCCCGTTCGGCCAGGGCGCCGGAGGGCACGATCTCCAGGCGCGAACCGGGCATCTGCAGGCCGGCCTTGCGCGGATTGTCGTCGATGACACAGTCTATGAATTGCGCCAGGTCCATGAAGTTGATTAACTTCACTGCCAGGTGCCCGGCGCCGAATATCGCCAGTTTCTCGCCGCGATCCCGCCGCGATGACAGTTCGGCATGCCAGCGGGCACGCTCCACCGAAAAACAGCCCGCAAAGGCTTGCAGCGCGGCAATGCCTTCAACCGCCGGCCGCTTCTCCTCTGAATGCGGCGCATCGAATTGCAGCACCGCGACCAGGGCATCCTCGTATGGGTAGGGGTAGCGCTCGAATTGCAGCACTCGCGCGCCCGTCCTGTCGGCCAGCGTGTAAAAGCTGTCCCTGGTGAAATAGCTGAAATGCTCTTCCCAGATGAAGGCATGGTTGGCGTTGCGGAAGATGCGCTCGTTGTCTGGGAATTCGAACATCATGCGGCCGCCCGGCTTCAGCAGACCGCGCAGCGTTTCCACCAGTCGCGAGGCCGATTCCGCATGCTCGACCAGGTGGCGCACGATGAGCAGGTCGGCTGCCCCATGGGTGCGCAGGATCCTGTCGATGACGCCGCTGTCGGAGAGTGCGCGCTGCAGGGTTTCAAGACCGATGATCACATCGCCCGGAAGGAGTTCGGCGGGGGTGATATGGGTGACATTGTCCATTCCCCGGCGGGCAAAGCGCTCCAGGGTGCTGCGGTCCTTGTAAGTGACGCCGAGAATGCGCGCAGCACTGCTCATCCCCGGCAGGGCCGCGAGCTTGTCCACCAGATCGTCCAGGTGTCCCTCGGGTTCGGTGTTCTGCAGAAAATCAAAGCGTGGCCGGATGGCCTCGATGGGCATGCGGTCCACCAGTTGCACGGTGCTGCAATCGGTGCAGTAACCCAGGCTCAGTGGATGGCGCTCATCGGCCTCCGGGCTGTTCGGCAGCAGGAAACGGTTGGATGCGGGCTGCTGCCCAAATTCGAGGCTGCGCCGCAGGTTCGATCCACCACAGACAGTGCAGGGATTGCTCATCGACACTGGCGTCGGCACGTGTTTCGCCCGGTGTGTTTCGCCCGGTGTGTGTCGCCCGGCGTGCAGAGTGCGTCGGATCATGGAAGCACCCTGACCTCTGGCAGCGGGATCACAAAGCGTCCGCCCTCATCCATGTAGCGCTGGTGATTGGCCATGATGGGCTTGGCATAACGCCAGGCGAGGATGATGATGATCGCGGGCTTGTGCTGGTACACGCCGTCCCGCGAGTACACGGGCAGGTCGTAACCCGGCCCGTCTATCCTTTCCTTGAAGGGCGTGTCGTCGAGCATGAAATCCAGCTTGTCTTCGAGTTCGAACTGGTGGATCAGCGCGGCGCAGCCCACCGAGGTGCCATAGGCGGCCACCGGGCGCCCGGCGTTCCGTGCCTCCTTGATGACTTCATGCAGTTGCGTCTTGAGCTCGGCGACCTTCGCGCCGAAGCGCCGGTGCACTGCCATGTCGTAAAGGCCGGACGAATTCTCCAGGCGGATCAATTCGTCCACCCGCGGCGAACGCGGCTGCGGGCCGCCCTGGTGCTGGATCCAGAAGCGGATGGAGCCGCCCTTGGTGGCGATGCGCTCCGCGTCGAACACCTCGAGCCCGAAACGGGCGAAGGCGCGGTCCACCGGCTGTACCGAAAAGCAGGAGATGTGCTCGTGATAGATCACGTCGATCAGTGTGTGCTCGAAAACATCCAGCGCATACTGGGTCTCGAACACGAAGGCGCCATGGTTCGCCAGCGCGAGCTTGACACCGCGCATCACATCCTCGAGATCGTCGATATTGGCCATGACATTGTTGGCAAGGATCAGATCCGACGGGCCGACCGTCTTCGCGAGTTCGCGCGCCAGGGGCTCGCCGAAAAAATCGGCGCGCGTCGGGATGCCGCGTGCCGTGGCCTCGCCTGCGATCATGTCGGCCGGGTCCACGCCCTGCACGCGCATACCCTTTTCGCGAAAGTGATTGAGCAGGGTGCCGTCATTGCTGCCGAACTCAAGAACCAGGCTCCCCGGCTTGAGGGTGAGGCGCTCAATGGCGGCGCTGCACAGGCCGCCGAAGTGCTCGGCCAGCCCCTTGGAAATCGCTGTGCGGTAAAGGTAGTTTCGGTAGATCAGGGCGGGATCGACCACATGCACCAGCTGGATCAGACCGCAATTGCGGCACAGATAATTGTCCAGCGGCGCCACGGTGGTGGTGATGGATTTTTCGGTGACATCGACGTTGGGCGAAACGATCGGCACATGCGCCAGCGGAATGCTCAACTCGATGGCGGGCGATCCGCAGCCGCGGCAGGTCTTGCGGACATGGACAAGATCATGGGGCATTGGATTCCTCTTGTGATTCCTCTTGTTCGGCAATACGGCGCCAGATGGCTTCGGTCAGATGCAGCTCTTCCAGAGCGTCGGCACCGGTGGTCAATGGCTGGCGGCGCTCCAGCAGATCACCGATAAAGGCCTGCGCTTGGCGCTGAAAACTCCAGACATGCTCCACCGCGAGTTCGCGGGTGCGGGGCGTGCCGGTATTTTCGTTGATTGTGACCCGCGATGAGTGCTCAGTGGCCATGGGCGAGGGAATTTCCAGCAGCAGGCGACCCTTCTCGAACACGAATTCCGCGCCCTGCAGCCAGGCGCCGCTGGCGCTTTTGGCCAGCTCGAATACCACCGGCGCGCCGGCGTGCTCGAAACTTGCCGTGAGCGAACTGTCGCCGGGCGCCGCGGCGTGAACCAGCTTCAATTCCGAAGGGAAAAAATGGCGGATCAGGTTGATGTCATGGCTGGCGGCGTTGATGAACCAGGCATATTCCGCAGCGCGCTGCGTCGAGAGCCAGTCCGGCGCCGCGGGCCAGGTGTCGAAGCGTTGTGTGCGGCTCTCCTCCGGACGCTTGTGAGGCGGCGGGGGCAGGATGTAATCACGCGCGTAGTCAAAGAATCGCGCCAGCAGCAGTTTGCCAAGGTTTCCGCTGGCCCGGAGCGCATCGATCTCGCGCTTTGCCGCCTCCACGCCGGGGTCGTATCGCCTCATGAAGGCGACCCCTAAAAGGAGCTTACCTGCGGCAGCCGCGTCCACCAGACGTGCGGCCTGCTCCGCGGTATGCGCGAACGGCTTTTCCACCATCACGTCTTTGCCTGCCTGCAGGGCGGCCAGCACCAGGGGTCCGCTGGCCGGGCGTGGCGCGATGATGATGACGCCTGTAATGGCCGGGTCGGCGAGCAGTTCGCGATGATCCTCCACCACGCGGGCGATGCCCAGGTTTTCACGCAGGTGGCGCACCAGTGAGGGCCGCGATTCCGCCACCGCAACGACCTGGCATCGCTCGTCCGCCAGATAAAAAGGCAGATGCGCGACCTGGCTGATCATGCCCCCGCCCAAAATGCCGATGCGGAGGGGTTCGCTCACCGGCGCACCTTTGCGGGGCCGGTGTGGATCTCGGGAAGGTTGCGCATTAAAAACATGTTGTTCAGGTTCTTTTCATCGACCCAGGGCAAGCAGGATTTCGGCATCACGGGGAAAGCGCCCCTCGCTGTTTTTGGAAAAAATATTCCTGCCATCGATCACTACGTCGAATACGCCGCCACTGCCTTCGATCAGTTTTGTGTCGACGCCGGTTTCGGCCTTGATTTTCGCCGCCAGACTGGCAGCTTGCGGACGGTAGTGTCAGACGCCGCAGTAGGTGATGCTGATATCCATGATTCGCCCCATTGAATGGCCAGGTATTGCCGACGGCACATCGCACGGTCGCGACCTTGAGTCGGGTTCGCCCGCTTGCCCGCAGCTAAGCTGACCGTCAAGGGGCAATTCTAAACCGGCGCGCGAGTGGTGCCGCGCACTTTCATTGCAATCTATCCAGAAATTTGTGTCGCGAGCCGGTCCTGTCGCGAGCCGGTCCTTGCGACCCGGAGCGTAATCGTACAAGATGCGCGCTCGGAATCGAGCGGGTGGGCCGATCCGTGCAGGGATCGGGCGTCACGCTCGCGCTGCAGGCAACGATGCCAATTTTCATGAGCAAAGGAAACCAAACGTGAAGCTGATGTATTTCGACGATTTCAAACTGGGCGTGGTCAAGGGTGACAATGTGGTCGACGTGAGCGCCGTGGTGAAGGATATTCCGCACACCGGGCCGCACGATCTGATCAACGGTCTGATCGCGCGTTTTGGCGAGTACCGCGCGCGTCTGGAGGAGGCGGCCGCCAAAGGCACGGGCGTTCCCCTGGCCAATGTGCGCATCCGCCCGCCGCTGCCCAAGCCCTACAATATTGACTGCATGGCGGTGAACTACATGGAAGACGGCACGCGCACCGAGCCTGCTCCCATCAACGCCTTCCATAAATCCCCGAATTCGGTGATTGGCAACGGCGACACCATGGTGCTGCCCGATGTGCCGGCAACCGTGTTCGAAGGTGAGGCGGAATTCGCCCTGGTGATCGGCAAGCGAGCCTCCAATGTGAAGGCTGCCGATGCCATGCAGTACGTGTTCGGCTACGTCAACTTCATTGATGGCTCCGCACGTGGTCTGCCGCCCACGGGCAATTCCTTCTACCAGATGAAATCACGCGAGACCTTCGCGCCCATCGGGCCCTGGATCGTGACAGCGGACGAGATCGCCGATTGCCAGACCCTGCCGATTCGCCTGTGGGTGAACGGCGTGCTCAAGCAGAACTTCAATTCCAGCGACATGGCGCACAAGGTGCCGCGCTGCGTGGAATTCGTCAGCTCACTGCATACCCTGGAGCCCGGCGATGTGATCGCCACCGGTACCAATCACCGCGGCCTGAATTCGTTCCAGGACGGTGACACGGTGGAGCTGGAGACCGAAGGACTGGGTCGTCTGACCATCAAGGTGCGCGATGACCAGAAGCGCACCTGGGCGCGGGAGACGCGCCTCGAACGCCACGACAAGGGCTTGGAAGGCCTCACCCCGCAACTGACTGGCAAGTACGCGCCCAAGTAAAAAAACGGAGTCAGGATTGTAATTGGGGTCAGTGTCACATTAATCCGCAACGATGGTTGCCCCGCTTCAACTGCGTGCAAGATTAATGTGACACTGACCCCAATTATTTCGCGCCCAAGTAAAGCCGGGCGCGACGGACCCTTATTCGGCCTTCATCCCGGCCTCGACCACCACCCGCGACCATTTGGTGGACTCGGCCTGGATGAAGCGCCCGAATTCGGCGGAGGACATCTGCAGGGCTTCGGCGCCCTCGGCCTCCAGTCGCTTGCGGGTTTCGGGCGACGAGACAATGGCGGTGATGTCGCCATGCAGCCGGGCAAGGATGGCTGCAGGAGTGCCTGTGGGCGCGACCACACCCCACCAGTTGGTTGCGTCGTAATCGGGCAGCGCCGCCTCGGCGATGGTGGGCACATCGGGCAGTGCGGCGTTGCGTTTGGTGCCGCTCACGCCCAGGGCGCGCAATTTGCCGCTGCGAATGTGCGAAATGGTCTGGATGAGCGAGCCCATCATCACCTCGGCGTGTCCGCCGATGACATCGGTCATGGCCGGGCCGCCGCCCTTGTAGGGCACGTGCAGGATGTTGACCTTGCCCTGCAAACGGAACAATTCCCAGGTCAGGTGCTGAAAACTGCCTATGCCGGCGGAGGCGATGCGCAGGGCGCCGGGCTTGGCATGGGCAAAGGCAATCAATTCCTTGACGGTCTTCACGGGCGTGGCCGGATGCACCACCAGCACCACCGGCCCCGCGCCTATCGGGCCGATGGGCGCGAATGCCTTTGCCGGATCGTAGGGCAGGGTCTTATACATGGCCGGGCTGAAGGCATAGGCAATCGACACCAGCAGCAGGGTATAGCCGTCCGGCGCGGATTTGGCCGCGGCGTCCGTGCCTATGGTGCCGCCCGCGCCACCGCGATTCTCGAGCACCACTGACTGGCCCAGCCGCTCGCCCAATTGCTGGCCGAACATGCGCCCGACCACGTCATTGCTGCCGCCCGGCGGAAAGGGAATGATCAGGCGTACCGGCTTGGCCGGGTAGCCCTGCTGGGCCAGTGTCGTTGTCGCGGCACAGGCCGCGAGCAGTGCCGTGATGAGCATCGATAGTCCGCGCATGGGTTTCCTCCGGTTGGTTTCCGGGAAATCATACGCCATCGCCGCGGGGCGTAAGATATGAAAATCCTTTTTCAGAGCCCCTGCCATGAACGACGCCGCCCGGCTCAATTATTCGACCGCCTTTCCCTGTGTGCGCGAACGGGTCAGCCCCGAGGAATGGGCCACCCGCGTGGAACTGGCCGCCTGCTACCGGCTGGTCGAGCGCTACGGTATGACCGACCTCATCTACAACCACATCACCGCGCGCATTTCGGGCACCGCCGAGCATCTGCTCATCAACCTGTACGGCCTCACCTACAAGGAGATCACCGCCTCCAGCCTGGTGAAGATAGACCGTGAAGGGGAGATCCTCTGGAAGCCCGACACCGATTACGGCATCAACCGCTCGGGATTCGTGATTCATGGCGCCATCCATGCGGCGCGCCACGATGTGAGTTGCATCATTCACACCCACACGCGCGCCGGCATGGCGGTGGCCTCGATGCAATGCGGCCTCCTGCCGCTCACCCAGACGGGCATACGCTTTGACGGCCATATCGGCTATCACGATTACGAGGGCCCCGCGATCGATCTCTCGGAGCGTGAACGGCTGGTGGAAAACCTGGGGCCGCATGACGCCATGGTGCTGCGCTCGCACGGCCTCCTCACCTGCGGGGCGACCATACAGCAGGCTTTCAATACCATGTACCAGTTGGAGCTTGCCTGCCGCGCCCAAGTGGATGCCATGGCGGCGCGCACCGAGCTCATCATTCCCTCGCGCGCCGTGCTGGAGAAAACCGCCCATCTTTATCAGCCCGGAACCCGCCGGCCCTACGGCATCCTCGAATGGCCGGCGATGCTGCGCGTGCTGGATGCCGAAGACCGCAAAACGGGATTTCCGCAGTACGATAGTTAAGGAGATGCGGGTCAGGCGTGGAATCGAAGCACGCTCGGCTGTGTTTGCCTCTGTGTTTGCCTCTGAATTGCCGCCTTCAACCCGTTTAAGGAGAATGCCATGACGCAGACCGTACTGACTATCTCGCAAGCCGGTGGTGCGGCGAAACATGCCCTTGCGTGCGCAGCGCTGGGTACCGCATTGAGCCTGGGTTTGCTGCGACCGGTGTTTGCGCAGGCGGACACGAGTGCGCCGATTCGACTCATTCTACCGACCACGCCGGGCTCGTTGCTGGACGCGATCGCGCGGCTGCTGGTGCAGCAGATGAACACCAGGTCGGGTCGCAATATCATTCTCGACAGCCGGCCGGGTGCAGGCACCACGATCGGGGCAAGACTGGTTGCCAAATCGGCTCCGGATGGCAGAACACTGCTGTTTACCAGCAACAGCCACTATGTCAGCGCTGCGCTGTACCGTAATCTGGACTATGACGCGATCAGGGATTTCAGTCCGATAGGTAGAGTCGCCAAGGGCACTTGGATTCTGCTGGTGTCGCCCAAGGTGCCGGCCGTCTCCGTATCCGAGCTGGTGGCGTATGCCAAGGCGAACCCGCAGAAATTGAGCATAGGCTACGGCGTGGGGACTGCGCCGCATCTGCTGGCCGAGTTGTTCAAACAGTCAACCGGTGCCTCGATATTGAATGTGCCTTACAAGGGTGCCTCCCAGGCGGTTACCGATATTCTCGGCGGTCAGATCCACCTGGTGTTTACCGGAACGGCGGGGGTTATGCCTCTCATTCAGCGAGGGCAACTCCGGGTTCTGGCAGCCACCGGTGCGACCCGCGATCCCTTGTTGCCCGATATTCCGACCATGGCGGAGAGTGGGGTACCTCAGTTGACGCTCAGTTTCTGGCTTGGCGTTTTTGCGCCTGCCGGGGTTCCCTCCAGCATCATCGCCAGGCTTAGCGAAGATATGAACGCCAGCCTTGCGAATCCGGAATCCCAAGCTGCACTGGAAAAACTGGGTGTCGATTGGGTCAGGGAATCTCCCGCCGATTTCGCCAAAGCCATTCCGGGCGAAGCACAGACCTGGAAGCGGGTTGCGGATTCATCCAATCTCAAAATAGACTGATCCCGGGCGGCGCCGAGGTGGTGGCGTGCATCGCCTCGCAACGCTGGTTTGCGAACAGCACCCTCCCGCGGGATTTGCCGAGACTGCTGATTGACCGTTGGTGGGGGCGCCCCTACAATCACACATTGCAAGACAATTGCAGGCAGCTAGAAAAGCAGGCTGCATCGGCCCGGGCGTTTGGGGCCTTAACCGAGGAGAACGCTAATGCGTGTCATTGATTCCCACTTCCACTGGTACCCGAAATCGGTTTTCGAGGAACTTTGCAAACGCACCAGCGGGTTCCCGCGCGGCGAGCGCAATCCCAAGAATGGCGGATACAACGTCTGGACCAGTGAAGGCGTCAAGCGCGGGGGTGCCTGGGCCGAATGGTTTGATCTCGACGGCCTGCTTGCGCACCAGAATTCCCATGGTTATGAAATGGACGTGGTCTGCTCGCTCGGACCCTTCTCCGCCTATTTCTCCGAAGTCTCCACCGCCGAGGGTCTTGCTTCCGCACAGATGTGGAACGACGAGATGGCCTGGGCGCAGGGCAAACATGCCGGCCATCTGTGGGCGAGCGGTGTGGTGCCACTGCAGGACACCCAGGTGGCGATTGACGAACTGGAGCGCTCCATCCTGAAACTGGGCCTCGTCGGTGTCAACATTCCCGGCAGCATCGGGCGGAGCGGCCGCATCGACGATGCGCGCCTCGAGCCCTTCTATGACCGCGTTGAAGAGCTGGGTGTGCCGATTTTCATGCACCCTACCGATGCCGCCTTCGAGGACATACTCGATGGTTACGATGGTGCTCTCTACAACAGCCTGGGGCGCGTGATCGATGTCAGCGTTTCGGCCTATCGCATGGTGCTCTCGGGCATCATGGAGCGCCATCCGAACTTGAAGATATTCATGTCGCACACCGGCGGCGCGCTGCCCTACCAGGCCGGCCGCATGGACAAGAACTCCAAGGCGGCCAAGCTGCCCAAACCCCCGAGCGAATACCTGCGCCGGATGTATACCGACACCGTTTCGCCGCACGCCATGGGCGTCAAGTTCGCGCTTGAGTTCTATGGTGTCGATCATGTCATGTACGGCAGCGACTACCCCTGCTGGACGCCCGAGGGTGCGTTGAAGGTGCTGAAGGAAGCCGGCCTGTCGGCGGAAGATCGGCAAAAGGTCATGTACGACAATGCGCGGCGCATCCTGGGCCTGAAGGATCCGGTCAAGGCGCCGGCCAAAGAGCGCGAACCCGCCACGGTGTGATGTTCGCAGCCGGGCAGGCGTCCTGTCTGTCTGTCCGGCCGTATCGACGGCTTGTCCGTCACAAGGCTGTTCGACAATATTGCAATGATTATTGTCGTGTTCCCGAAATGAACGCGGGTGCGTTTGCATGCCCCGGATATGCAATATTCCGAATATCCCTGAAGGAATTCTCATGAATCTGATCGAATCCCGCCCTGCCCATGTCCCGCAGCAGGAGCTGGTGGAGGCGGCGTTGGCGCTACGCCCGCTGCTCCGGAAGAACATGGCCGAGACCGACGCCCTGCGCCGCCTGCCGGAGGCCAATGTCAAGGCCCTGCAGGACGCGGGTCTCTGGAGGGTGCAGACCCCACGCCGCTTCGGCGGCCATGAAGTGCCGCTGGCCACCAAAATGGAAATCGCGGCGGCGCTGGGCACCGGTTGCGGTTCGACCAGTTGGGTGTTTTTCATCATCAATATCTGCGCCTGGCTCGCCAGCCTGCACTGCGAGCGCGCGCAGCGTGACATCTGGGGCGAGAACCCCGACGCGCGGGTGTGCGGCGTACTGCCGCCTTGGGCGACATCGAAAAAAGTCACCGGCGGATTTGAGGTCACCGGCAAGTGGGCGTTTTCCAGTGGTTGCTGGCACGCGGACTGGGCGGTGGTGGGTATTCCCGTGGTCGATGGCGAGGGAAACAAGCTTGATGACGGCCTCGCGCTGATTCCCATGTGCGACATCAGCATCGAAGACACCTGGCACGTGGTCGGCATGCGCGGCACTGGCTCGAACACGCTGGTGGTGAGCGCGGCTTATGTGCCCGAATACCGTGTGCTTTCCATGAGCCGCGCCATCGAGGGCGATTACGCCAGCGAGCACAAGGATGAGATCTGCTACCGCACCTCGCTCTTTCCCCAGCTCGCCATCGAACTGGCCGGCCCGCAGCTGGGCCTCGCGCGCGCGGCGCTCGAGTATGTGATCGAGAAGGCGGGTGCGCGCGGTGTGACCTACACCAAATACGAGAAGCAGACGCAGTCGGTAATCCATCAGTCGGGCATCGCCGAGGCGGCGATGATGGTGGACAGTGCCGGCCTGCACAGCCATCGCGCGGTGAGCGACATCTGGCGTGCGGCCGAACGTGGCGAGAAGATGGATTACCTGGCGCGCGCGCGGGTGCGCGCCGACACCGGCTGGTCGATGCGCCTGGTGCAGCAGGCGATCGACAAGCTCATGTCCGTGCATGGCACCTCGGCATTTGCGACCTTCAACCCGCTGCAGCAATGGTGGCGCGACTCGCAGGTCGCCAGCCGCCATGCGGTGGCCGACCCCCTGGTGGGCTTCGAGGTCTATGGCGGGGCGCTGCTGGGTGCCGAACCGATCACGCCGCTGGTCTGAGCGCATTTGCGCCGATTGCCGCAACTATTCCGCGTAAGACGGATCCTTGCTGTCCAGATAGCGCCTGACCGCGTTCCATGAAGCCGGCCGCTCGCGGCTGTTGGCGTACAACTGCGCCGCGCCCTCGCATACCTCATGCGAGGGTTGGGAGACCCGGCCGGCCAGTGGCGAGAATCTGCAACTGTGCCTCGGCGCAGCGCATCAGGATGGCAAGGTCCAGCGCCGCGCTGGCGACGTCGCGGCCGCAGGTGAGCACGCCGTGATTGCGCAGGATGAGCGCGTTGTGCGTTCCCAGGTCGCGCGCCAGCCGCTCGCGTTCATCCGGCGCGGCGATGCCCTCGAAGTCGTGATAGCCGATGCGCTTGTAGAAGCGCATGGCCTCCTGGTTGAGGAACATGAAACCCTCCTGCAACGCGGAGAGCGCCATCCCCGGGCGGCTGTGCACATGCATGGCAGCGTTCACCTCGGGCCCGCGCTTGGAACACAGAACTGTGGATCGACCAGCCGGCGGGATTGATATTGGATTCGAACCTCACCGGCTTGCCGTTGATGCCCACCTTGACGAGGTGGGAGGCGGTGATCTCGCCAAAGAGAAGGTCGTGCGGCTTGATCAGCATACTGTCCGGCTCGCCCGGCACCCGCGCGGTCAAGTGATTGAAGATGGTGTAGGGCTCCTGCCAGCCCTGCAACTCGGCCAGCCGGTGCGCCGCGGCAAGATTCACGCGCGTCTGCCATTCCTCGGACGACACTCGAGCGCGCAGCGGTGATTTTTCGCGGACGGATGCCATGGTTTGTTCCTGCCAGGGAAGTATTCGAGAAAGTATGCCGCAATAACGGGATGGCGGTAGGTCGTGGACGCACCTCGCATTTTTTGTGCGACCTACATCCGGCTGGCAGCGCGAAGGGCCCGCGCGCGCGGCTCATGGTGCTGCAAACAGGCCGCTGGCGGGTCCCGGCACGAAGGACTCAGACAAATTGAAGCACTCGCCCTTCGCGCCACCCGCCGGACGTGGCCCGCGGCACAAATCGCCATGCGCGCCGGCCCTTCTCGCCGAGGTACTTAAGCCGATGCGGCCGAAGTACGTGCAGGTGGCCTCTCGATCCATTCAAATTGAACATATTTACGCTTGACGTACATCATACGCAACGCTATCGTAGCCGGTGATGATTCAGAGCTACCGCGGCAAGCTGACGAGGGAATTCGCCGAGGGCGGCCGCGTCCGGGCGTTCGAGGGCTTCCGCCGCCAGGCGGAAAAGCGCCTCGACATTCTGGATGCCGCGACCAGCCTCGCGGACCTTCAGGCGTTGACGTCGAATGCGCTCGAAGGGCTGAAGGGCGACCGGGACGGGCAGTACAGCATCCGCATCAATTTGCAGTGGCGGATCTGCTTCGAATGGCCCGAGGGTCAGAGCGGCCCCTCGAACGTTGAAATCGTGGACTACCATTGAAAGGAAATTGATCATGCCCCGCACACCGATCCACCCCGGCGAAATCCTCGTCGACGAACTTGAGGAACTCGGCGTCAGCCCGACCGAGCTGTCACGCCAGATTCGCGTTCCCGCCAATCGCATCAGCCAGATCGTCAACGGCAAGCGCGCGATCACCGGTGATACTGCGCTTCGGCTCGCGCACTGGTTCGGCACCAGCCCGCAGTTCTGGATGAACCTGCAAGCGCTCTACGACGTGCGCATCGCCGAAAAAGAGTCGGGCACGGAGATCAAGTCACTCCCTACCAAGCCCAAGAAATCCCCGATCAGCCAACCGTACCCGGCCTAGCCTGGGAATCGCCATGACGGGAACGAGCGAGTAATTGTCGCGAGAGAATCCGATGACGCCTTTCACCGACGCCGAGCGAGATGAATTGAACGCACTTCTTTCAACGGAAAATCCTTTGCCGGAGAAGTGGCAACATCGATTGTTTCCGAACGGGCGTAAAGCCGAAAATATCGGCAAGGAATATCGGTTGGTCTATGAGGGAAAGCTGACGCGCGAGGAGGTCTTGGCGCAGACGCCGGCGGCGCCGTGGCAACTTGTGCGCTCGTTCTGTGCCGAGCGGCCGCATGAAGACGGGTGGCGAAATCTGCTGGTGTGGGGCGACAACCCTGCTGGCACTGCGCGAATTATTGGCTGACCAGAAGGGACTGAACCGTTTCGGCACGCGCGGGAAAATTAAGCTTATTTACATCGCCCCACCAACTGGGCACGCCGGTCGAGTTGTTCGATGCGCCGGCCAGTCGCTTCGTCGCGGAATTCATCGGCAGCATCAATATACTGCGCGGCACGATTGCCAAAGAAAAAGACGGGGCGGGACATATTTCAGTGCTGGCGGTGCTGTAACTACGGACCGCTCCGTCACGGCGATTGCGATAAACCCTGCAAGCCCCGCGCCGTCGCTGCGCCTGTGCGTGCTCGACCGCCGCCAGCGCGCATGAAGCCGCGCCCTGGCTCTGTGCCTTCGTTTGGCGCCGTCCCTGCTAACACGCCGCCTGCTTGTCGATGGTTGATTCCCCCGCCCCGAGATGCGATGATTTGCCCAGACGCCATTGTTGATGTATCTGGAGAACGCTCATGCTGCCTATCGAACAGTTGTCGCGCGTTGAAAAGTTGCGGATGATGGAAGCACTTTGGGAAGATCTGTCCCGCGATGAATCCTCGCTGGCCTCGCCAGCGTGGCATGAGGACGCGCTGCGCGAGGCCGAGAAGTCGCTGGCCCTGGGCGATGCTCGTTTCATCGACTGGGATCAGGCCAAAAAGATATTGCTGGGCGGCGAGCGCTCCATCGCCTCGGGCTGCCACAGCGCAGGTGTTCGAGAATGCGCCGCGCCACGGGCGGATCGTCGATCAGCGCGATGATGCGCATCGAGCCGTGACACCGGGAGGGAAGACAGAGCCCCTCCGCCGTCTCGGGGGCATTCGAGCGGATCGGCTTCGTAGACCAAACTAGTAG
>JBCKLP010000047.1:0-15357 GCA_038903735.1 Burkholderiales bacterium
TGACCATGAGAAATGCGCTGTACACCTTTGCTATCCTTCTGCTCGCCAACATTCCCGGCATTGCATTCCCGCAGGCCTGGCCGGCGCGTCCGATTCAGGTCATCAGCGCCACGGGCCTCGGAAACCCGGGGGACACGGCCCTGCGCCTGATAGCAGCCAAGTTGACGGACGCGCTCGGCCAGACCATCGTCATCGAGACCCGCGCAGGCGGCAGCGGGACGATCGCCTACAACGCGGTCGCGCGCGCGGCCCCCGACGGTTACACATTCACGTTCGGGACGTCCAGCCTGGCGACTCTGCGCTATCTGATTAAAAATCCGCCGGTAGATCCGCAGAAGGACTTAACGCCGGTGAGCCTTGTGCTGCGCTCGCCCAGCGTTTTCGCCGTCACAGCATCGCTGCCGGTGAGATCGGTGAAGGAGTTGGTCGAATATGCGAAGAAAAATCCCGGCAAGCTGTCGTTCGTACACACCGGCGTAGGCGCGGGACTGCACCTGATAGGCGAGTCGCTCAATCAGAGCGCGGGCATCAGCATGCTGGCCATTGCCTACAAACAAAGCGGAGGGACGATGACCACCGACTTTCTCACGGGCCGCGTTCCTGTGTACTTCTCCTCGCTCGGAACAATGAGGCCGCACCATATCGAAGGCAGGGCGAAGATCATCGCGGTCGTCAATGACAGGCGGTTCCCGCAACTGCCTGATATTCCGACAGTAAACGAGACCTTGCCCGACTTCTACAACGTCATTCCCTGGTGGGCGTTCCTTGGTCCGGCCGGCATGCCCAATGCCATTGCCGAACGCTTCGCTGCCGAGACACGCAAGGCGTTCGAGGACCCGGCGGTCGCTGCGAAGGTCGAAGCGTCCGGAGCTTTCATAGTGGCGAGCACGCCTGGAGAATTCGCAGCACACCTGAACCGCGAAACCGAATTCATGGGAAGACTTATCCGCTCGCTCGGCATCGTTCCGGAGTGAAAGGCGCGCTCGGTATTTAGACCGCCCATGTCTGGGGCGTCCCCAGTTGTCCAGCCCGGAACTTCTGAATGAACGCCTTCCCCGTATGCATCATCGGCGGCGGCCCTGTGGGCATGTCGCTGGCGCTCAACCTCGACGCGCTGGGCGTGAAAAGCGTGGTGATTAATCGCGAGCCGGAGGTGCTGGTGCAGCCGCGCGGGGGCACGCAGAACGCGCGCACCATGGAGCATTACCGCCGTCTCGGGCTGTCGGCGTCGCTTCGCAAGCTCGGTCTGCCGCCCGAGCAGCCGACGGACGTGGTGTATTTCACCCGGCTCGACGGCTATGAACTCGCGCGCCTGTCCATGCCTTCCGAGGCACAGAAGCAACGCTCGCTGGGCGCGGGCGGGGAAACGGACCAGTACCCCGAGCCCATCCTGCGTTGCAATCAGATGTACGTCGAGCGGCGCGTGCTCGAGCATCTGCGCACGCGGCCCAATATAACGCTGCGCTTCGGCTGGACCTGCACGGCGTGGACGGAGGATGCGGACGGGGTCACGGTCGAGATTGCCGAAAACGCCACGGGGCAGACGGAAAAGCTTCGCAGCGCCTACCTCGCGGGTTGCGACGGCGCGGGCGGGATCGTGCGCGCGCAACTGCAAATCTCCTACTCAGGCGAGGCGACCAACACCGACCAAGCCTATCTCAGCCGCGCCATGGTGTCGACGCATGTCCGCTCCGCGGCATATTTCCGCGCCTCGCCGCATCGTCTAGGCTGGCAGAACTGGGCGGTTACAGCGGATTTTCGCTGCAACATGATGAGCCTGAACGGCCGCGATGAATTCGTGCTGCTCACGCAGTTGCCGAGCGTCGACCACAAACCGGACGATCATCTCATTGCGCAGCGACTGCTGGCCGCAGTCGGCCATGAAATCCCATTCCACATGCTCGGTCACTGGAAATGGATACCCGGGCGCGCGCTGGTGGCCGATGCCTACGGCCGGGGACGCGCAGTGCTCGCGGGCGACTCGGTACACCTCTTTAGCCCGACGGGCGGCTTCGGCATGAACACCGGCGTGGACGATGCGGCCAACCTCGGCTGGAAACTCGCGGCGCTGGTGCAGGGCTGGGGCGGCCCGCACCTATTGTCAAGCTACGAGGCGGAGCGCCGACCGGCGGGTATAAGAAATACGCGCCTGTCCAAAGTGTTCTCCAAACAAATCGGCACACTGCCTGTCCCCGAATGCTTCGAGGAAGATTCGGCGCGCGGTGCCGAGGCGCGCGCCCATGCAGGCGGGGAACTCGCGGGGTTCCGCGAGGAATTTGCGTCGATAGGCATTCAACTTGGGACGCGCTATGACGGTTCGTCGATCGTCGCGCCGGACGGCAGCGCGCCGCCCACGGACGCCCCCTTTGTCTACCACCCCAGTGCCTGCCCGGGCGGGCGGGCACCGCACCTGTGGATGGCCGATCACAGTTCGCTTTTTGACCACCTTGGCCCGGGATTCACGCTGCTGACAATGGCAGGTGCACGCGATGAGGACTGCGCAGCGTTAACCGTGGCCGCAGCTAGGCGCGGCATTCCGTTCAAGACGCTGGCGCTGACATCGAATGCAGCGCGTGAACTCTATGGCGCGAGTCTTGCGCTGCTGCGGCCCGACCAGCACGTAGCCTGGAGAGGCAAACGCATACAGGATGCCGACGCGCTGCTGGCACGTGTCACAGGCCACGCATGGGAAAAATTGTCAGGAATTAAGAATTAGAATCCAGATATGCTGCGACTTGTAGTTATATTTTTATTCCAAAATAAGGATTTATGCAATTCACCGGAGCCTTAGCCTCGGTGACTTGCATATGGCGCATTTAAGTCAAAGTTCCACTTAATGCGGCGACTCCCCAGGTTCTTCTATTGCGGCGTCACGCCCGCCGCCTTCACGGCCTTGGCGTATATCGGCAGTTCCCGTTTGACTTGCGCGGCAAGATCATCCGGCGTGCCGCCGATGACAATCAGCGATTGCGTGTCGAGTACCGCAAGCACGTCGGGCATCTGCAGGATTTTCAGGATCTCGCCATTAAGCCGCAGCACGATGGGCCGGGCGACGCCAGCCGGCCCAAAGAACGCGAACCAGTCGACGATGGGCTCGTAGCTTGGCAGTACTTCCACCACTGTCGGGATATTGGGCATCACCGCGTAGCGCTTGGGTGTGGTCATCGCAATATGGCGCACGCGCCCGGCGTCGATGTGCTGCTTCACGTTGCCCGGAACGATGAAGGTCATCTGCACGGTATTGCCGAGGATCGCGGTGACCAGTTCATTCGATCCGGCAAACGGCACGTGCAGCATGTCGATGCCTGCCGCGGCCTTGATGAACTCGCCGCGCAACTGGTGGGTCGAGCCGATGCCGTTCGAGCCGTAGGAAATCTTGCCGGGATTCTTCTTCGCGTAATCGATGAATTCGCGCAGCGTGTTCACCGGCAGCGCGGCATTGACAATCATGCCGGTGGCCGGGCTCGCCACGTTGACGATGGGCGTGAAGTCGCGAACCGGATCATAGGGCATGTTTATCACCACAGCCGGCGCGACCACATGCGTGCTCGCGCTGCCCAGCAGCAGGGTATAGCCGTCGGGCGGCGCTTTGGAAGCCGTCGTCGCGGCAATACGTCCTCCGGCACCGACGCGGTTTTCGGCAATCACCGGCTGGCCGAGCGCGGGTGATAGTTTCAGGCTCACCTGGCGCGCGAGGATGTCGTTGAGCGAACCCGCGGGAAAGGGAATCAGGATATGTACCGGCTTGGACGGGTAGGCCTGGCCGAGGGCCGCGACGGGTATCGCGGCCAGTATGAGCAATGCACTTGTGAGCAGTTTCATGTTTCCTCCTTGTTTGTCCGGTATTAGCCAGTATTAGCCAGTATTAGCCGGTATGGCGCGGACCGCAGCGCGCATGGTATGCCAACGTGGCAAAAAACGTCTTGGCGCCAGACGATGCAGCGCTTATTCCACCTGCGGAATGCCGGCATCCCTGACGAGTTTCACGAACTTTTCTATTTCGGCGAGGTATACCGGTTCGAAGGCGTCAACGCCCATGGCCGCCTTTTCCACTCCCCATCCGGCCTGTACCTTCTCCACGTCGGGTGCCGACAGGAGTTTCACCGTCTCGGCGCTGATCTTGTGCACCACGTCGCGCGGCGTGCCGCCGGTGGTGAACAGGGCCACCCAGGTGGACAGTTCGAAGCCCGGCAATCCCGACTCGTTGATCGCTGGCACATCGGGCAGGTAGACCGAGCGGGTGGCGCTCGATACGCCCACCGCGCGGATCTTGCCCGAGCGCATGAGCGGCATGGCGGCCTGCGCCGGCATGAACCCCATTTGAACTTCGTTGGCCATGAGCGCCGGCGTCATGGTTGCGTCGCCCTTGTAGGGGATGTGCACGATGTCGATGCCCGCCACCGACTTGAGCAGTTCGGCGGCGAGGTGCGGGCCCGAGCCCACACCGTTGCTCGCGAAATTGATCTTGCCCGGCTGGGCCTTGGCGAGCGCAATCAGTTCGCGCACGTTGTTGGCCGGCAGCGCATTGGACACCGCCAGCATCGAGACGCCGCGCGTGAGCATGGTCACGGGCTGCAGTTCCTTGCGCGGGTCATAGGCCAGCCTTTTGTTGATTGCGAGCGAGATCGCCTGCGCATAGGTGTTGAGCAGCAGGGTGTAGCCATCGGGCGCGGCTTTCGCCACCAGGGCGGCGCCCAGGTTGCTCCCGGCGCCGGGGCGGTTGTCGACCACCACGGGCTGGCCCCAGGCTTCGGAATACTTGCGCGCATACAGCCGCGCGTAGGAATCAGTGGCGCCACCGGCCACGTAGGGCACGATCAGGCGCACCGATTTCGTCGGATAGGACTGGCCGAGGGCCACGGCCGGCATCGCGGCCAGAATGACGCGCGTGCGTGTAGTTTCATATTTCCTCCGAGTCGTGGGAGAGCATCCTAGCGAAATCTCCAAAACCGCGCGCGTACATATTCGACGGCCGGAGTTGCCGCCGAACACCTTCCGATCGGTCGGTCTTCAGCTTGTCACTGAATTCGAGGGTGGCCGGAGGCCACGCCTATACGTCGCGGGACTTCGCTTTTTCCAACTACCCTATTGGTCCAGCGAAATATTCAGCGCCTTGACCAGCGGGCCCCAGGTGTCCAGCTCGGCGCGCAGAATCTTCGCGTATTCATCCGGCGTGCTCACCGTGCGCATAAACAGCAGCGCGGCGTAAATCTTTGCCATTTCCGGCGCCGCGCTGGCTTTCAGCAACTCGGCATTGAGGCGCTCCACGATAGGCCGCGGAATGCCCGCCGGCCCGACGAAAGCCAGATTGGCAGCCGGCTTGAAATTGGCGATGCCCAGCTCCTCCATGGTCGGCACCTCCGGGAACGCAGGCATGCGCTGCGGCGTCGCAGTGGCGATGGCGCGAATCTTTCCCGCCTTGATGAGTTCGGTGAGCAGGGTATTTGCCGAATACGACATCACCTGGGTTCGCCCGGTGACAAAATCCTGCACCGCCGGATTCATGCCCTTGTAGGGGATGTGGACCATGTCGGTGCCGGTGCGCTGCTTGAACATCTCCATGGTGAGGTGGAACGGGTGACCGACGCCGGCCGATCCGAAATTGAGCTTGCCCGGATTAGCCTTGGCGTACTCGATGAATTCCGCAAAATTCCTGGCCGGCACGGAGGCATGAATCATGATCTGTATCAAGGCATCGGCCACCAGCGCAATCGGCGTGAAATCGCGATCGACAACATAGGGAAGCGATTTGTACAGAAGGCTGCCCACCACCATCCAACTGCCGCCGGGCATGATGGTGTAGCCATCGGGCGCCGATTTGGCCACCGCATCGGTGCCCAGTATTCCGGCGGATGCCGGCCGGTTTTCCACCAGCACCGGCTGGCCCAGGCCCGCCTGCAACTGCGGCGCGATGCCGCGTGAGAATCCGTCAATGCCGCCACCGGGCGCGAAGGGCACGATGATGCGCAGCGGCTTGACAGGATAGGTTTGCGAATTCACTGGCAATGCCACCATGCTGGCGGCAACGATGGATACTGCTGCGCTTACAATTTTCGGTAATTTCACGACACCCCCTTGATCGATCAAATCGGTTCTGGGTACAAGCTGTAAAGACACGCGTGCCTGCCATCGCCAGCTTGGCCAGTGCGGATGCGTGGCTCCCTGCCACTCGCGATGACGCGCGAATGAACTCCAGAATCCCGCAAATCGCACCGCGCAAGCACGCGCAGCGTGGACAGCGCGAGCTATCCTAACCCAGGGAGCGGATTCCCGTGGTCAACCTGCGCGTATGTCAACCTCCGCGTAGTCATACTGCGGCTACACCTGCCCACAATCAAGCCCCCAGCCAGTCGCACATGGCGAGCAGGTCGTGAAACTCCTCGAATTCCTCCGCCGCCCCTGCCCATGCAAGACGCGGCCGGTTGACCCAGGCGGCCTGCATCCCGGCGCGCGCGGCGCCACGCACATCGAAATCGGGATCGTCGCCGGCGTGCAGCACCTCATCCGGTGGCAATCCAACGGTTTCACAGGCGACATGAAAAATGCGCGCATCGGGTTTGGCCACGCCGGCGCTGCGTGAATTGACCAGTGCCGCAAAAAACTTGCCGATGCCAGCACGTTCGATGTCCGCGTTGCCATTGGTCAATGCGACCAGGCGGTAGCGTCGCGACAGCCGCGTCAGCGCCTCGGGTACATCGGGATACAGATCCACGCTGCTGCGGGCAGCAAGAAAGACCGACATCGCGCCATCGGCGAGTGCCGCATCCGCGCCATACCGGGTGAGCGCGCGCTTGAGGGCTTCGTGCCGCAGCGCGGTGAAATCATGCGCAATCTGCGGCTGCTCAAGGGCCAGGGCACGCCGGAATTTTGCAAACTGCGGCGGCGGCAAGGCTGCGGCCACCGCCGGCGCGTGCAGTTCAAGCCAGGCATGCACCTTACTTTCAGCGCCAGCGAGGGCTGGGCCCGAGGGCCACAAGGTGTCGTCGAGATCGAGCGTTATCGCCTTGATAGTCGGGCGCGATGCACTCATGCCGGCGTGCGTCACTGCCTCAGGCGGCCACCTTTTCCGCAAGGCGACTGGCCAGCCAGCGCTTCCTCAGGATGAGATTCTGATGCCATGCCGCTTCAATTCCCGGGACAGTGGATGCCTTCACCGGCGCGGATGCAAGCAGCGCGTCTCGCCAGGCGGCGAGGCGCGGATACTTCTCGATGATCCCCAGCGGATACAGCCGGTCCATGAAGGTATAGCGCTGCAGGAAGGGCGCATAGGCGGCGTCGACCAGCGAGAAATCGGCACCGTTGAAATACGGGCCCGCGTTGCCGCGCAGGGCCAGGGCGTCATCGAGCTTGGCGAAAACTGCGGGAATTTTTTCAGCCCTTACCTTGAACTCCGCCTCGGTGTCTGCATACATGGCGACCGTAACAGCGGCAGAGAAGGTGGTGACGTAATCGGTCCAGGCGCGGTTGCGCGCCCGCGCAATCGGGTCCGCGGGGTGCAAGCGCGGCAAAATAGTCTCCTCCAGATACTCGGCAATGGCATTGGACTCGAACAGTGCAGTGTTGCCGTCGATCTGCAGCACCGGCACCTTGGCATGCGGGGATATCGCCAGGAACCAGTCCGGACGATTGTCAGGATCGATGTAATTGATGTCGTAGGCCACCTTCTTCGCCTGCAGCACGATGGAAGCGCGCTGCACCCAGGGACAAGTGGTGAAACTGCAAAGCATGTAGCGACTCGCCATAACTCCTCCGATTAAATAGGGTCAGTGTAACTTTTTGGCACGCAATCCTGGCAGGGGGAAGGCATACAAAGGGGAAGGCATACCGGCCCGGATAAAGGCTGCGCGCGCTGCGAACCGCAAGCATAACGCCAACGCGCCGTCTGCGGTGGCACAGGGTAGACTCAGAGGCCATGGTCCCCTTCCTCAGCATACGTCCTGCCACGCGCTCCGACACGCCGGTGATTCTGTCCTTGATACGCGAGCTTGCGGAGTACGAAAAACTCAGCCACATGGTGGTGACGAGCGAATTAATGCTTGCCGACGCGCTTTTCGGGACTGGCAGCCCTGCGGAAGTTCTGATTGGCGACGCGGGCGACGAGCCAGTCTCCTATGCAGTGCTGTTCAGCAATTTTTCAACCTTCCTCGGCAGGAAAGGCCTGTATCTGGAAGACCTTTATGTGCGCCGCGACTGCCGGCGCCAGGGATACGGGCGTGCGCTGTTGCTGCACATTGCCCGCATGGCTGTGGAACGCGGCTGCGGCCGCTTCGAATGGTCGGTGCTCGACTGGAACGAACCCGCCATCGGCTTCTACGAGAAGCTGGGAGCCAGCATCCTGCACGAGTGGAAACTGGTGCGCGTCACCGGCCCCGCCCTGGAACGCCTCGCCGCGATGAAGTAAGCGGGGCCTGCGCAGGATATCCCGCGGGACACACGCCACGGACACGTGACACTGACCCGATTCCAGGGAAAGACTATATGATTCCCCATAGTCACCAACAGGGAGGAACGCATGATTACCCGTGTATCCATCAAGGGCTTGTTCTGCATCGCGGCGGCTGTGGCCGCCTGCGGTCCGTTCACGACGGCGGCTCAGGACTATCCGAACAAACCCGTGCGCATGGTGGTGGGATTTCCACCCGGCGGTAACGTGGACGTGGTGTCGCGCATCGTTGCGCAGAAAATGAGCGAGGGCCTGGGCCAGCAGGTCGTTGTCGAGAACCGCGCCGGCGCGGGCAGCGCCATTGCCAACGAATTCGTCTCCAAGGCGGCACCCGACGGCTACACGCTGCTGCTGGTGAGCGGCGCGCATGTCACCCTGGCAGCCACCAACCGAAAGCTGGCCTACGACCCGCTGCGCGATTTCACCTTCATTTCCCCGGTGGTGACCTACCCCCTGGTGATCGTGGTGCGGCCGGATTCGCGCTTTGCCTCGGTTGCCGATCTGGTGGCATTTTCCCGTACCAATCCTGGCAAGCTCAATTACGCGACTCCTGGCGTCGGCACGCTGTTTCACCTGGCTATCGAAAATTTCAGCGCCATGAGCGGCACCGAATTCACGCATGTGCCGTTTCGCGGTGGCTCCGAACCCGTCACCGAGCTGCTGTCCGGCCGCACCGATTTTGTGTTCGATGCGCTGACTGTCATCTGGCCGCAGATTCAGTCGGGAAAACTGCGCCCCCTGGCAGTCACCTCGATGACGCGCTCACCGGCGCTGCCCAATGTGCCACTTGCCTCGGATGGCGTGCCGAACTATGTGGCGACCTCCTTCTCCGGTATTGGTGGCCCTCCGGGCATGGCGCCCGCCCTCGTTGATCGCCTCAGCCGTGAATTGCGGCGGGTTTCCGAACTGCCTGACATCCGCAAGCGTTTCGGTGACTCCGGCGGTGAGGCCCGCTGGAGTTCCCCGGATGAATTCAGGAAGCTGGTCGAAGGCGAGATCAACCTGTGGAAGCGGGTGGTCGAGGTGCGCAAGATCGAGATCAAGTAGCAGGGTGACAAATGGCTGAGCCAGCCAACATGGAGATCCAGCGGCCTCGCAACACGCACCAGCACTATCACGCGCACGTCTACTTTGACGAGCCAAGCGCCGATCAGGCGAATAAGCTGTGCCAGGATGCCGGCAAGCGCTTCGCTATCCTGGTCGGACGCTTCCACAAAAGGCCGGTCGGACCGCACCCGATGTGGAGCTGCCAGTTGAGTTTCGACACAGCGCAGTTCCAACAGCTAATTGACTGGCTGGAGCAGAATCGCGATGGGCTCACAGTGTTCGTCCATGGCCTGAGCGGCAACGGTCTCGAAGACCACACCACCCACGCCACCTGGCTGGGAACTCCCGCCACGTTGGATCTTTCCGGGTTTCAGCACTGAACCCGACCTGCCGCTACCCGTGACCAAGGCAGTGCCGGCAATCGGGGTCAGCCCACCGTAAAGTTACACTGACCCCAATTTCGCCAATTTCGGGTGAACGCGAAGGCGCTGCCAGAGGTACATAGGCACGCCGATCGCCAGGCCGACGAGATCGCTCGAGGTGCCGGGGTGGATCATCATCAGCGCGGCGGCAAACAGCAGCACCCGCAGGGCCGTGGCCAGTTTGCCGCCGAACCAGCCCTCGGTTGATCCGGCCAGGAACCATACGCCGATGGCTGCCGTCACCGTGCCCTGCAGAATTTCCATCCAGGGGCCTTTCATCAGCAGCACCGGAGCGTAGAAAAACATGAAGGGCACGATGAAGGTGGCCAGCCCCATCTTCAAGGCAATCCATGAAGTGGCCCAGGGATCGGCGCGCGCCATGCCCGCGGCCGCGAACGAGGCGAGCGCCACCGGCGGAGTGATCGCCGAGACCACGGCGAAATAGAATATAAACAGATGCGCCACCAGCACCGGGATGCCGATCTTGGCAAGGCCCGGCGCGATCACCGCAGCAGCGATCGCATAAGCCGCCGTGGTCGGCATGCCCATGCCCAGGATCAGCGCCACCAGGGCGGCGAAAAACATGGCCAGCAGCTTGTCGGTGCCGGCAATGACCAGGATCAATTCTGAAAACCGCCCGCCTATCCCGGTCAGTGCCACCACGCCGACGATGATGCCGGCGCAGGCGCAGACCGCCACCAGCTGGCTGCAGTCGCGTGCCGCCATGTTCAGCGCATCCACGGTGCGCCTCCAGCCAAACAATGCGACCGGCACGATCACCAACAGCGCCGAAAGCGACCAGGCCAGGTATTGGCTCACGGCCCCCAGTGCGGGAAATCCGTAGATCACCAGAGCGGTGAGCAGCGCGCCGATTCCTGCCAGCGCAGCAAATCGCGCCAGTAGCGACACCAGCACACCGGCTGCCGTGCGCGCATTCGGTGGGGCACCCGCCTTGTCGATGTCGCCGAACATTCGCGTCAGCCAGCCCGCCATGAGCGCAGCCACGATGCCCAGCCCGCCGGCACGGAACGGCGAATAGCCATCCAGCAGCGCCCACACCAGCACGATGATGGGCGAGAACAGGTACAGCCGCGTGAGCATCTGCTTGAGCGGCGGCAGGTCTTCGCGCGACACGCCCTTGATTCCCAGCCGTATCGCGTGCAGATCGACGTGTATCCAGCAGGCGATGTAAAAGAGCAGCGCCGGAATCAGCGCCGCCACCGCAATCTCGGTATAGGGGATGCCGGTGATCTCGGCCATCAGGAAGGCGCCCGCACCCAGCACCGGCGGGGTGATCTGTCCGCCGGTCGAGGAGGTTGCCTCGATGGCCGCCGCCGTCGCGCGGTCGTAGCCGACCTTGCGCATCATCGGGATGGTCACCATGCCCGAGGCCACCACATTGGCGACAGACGAACCCGAGATGGCGCCGAACATGATCCCCGAGGCCACCGCTGCCTTGGCCGGGCCGCCGCGTGCCCAGCCAAACAGGGCGTTGCAAAGATCATTGATATAGTCGCCAACCTTCGATACATGGAGGAAGGCTGCGAAAGTCACGAACAGGATGATGTAGGACGATGACACCTGGGTGGTCACGCCGAAGATGCCGTACTCGCTGTAGATGTAGGTGAAGAACCGGTCGGGGCTGAAGCCCTTGTGCCTCAGCACGCCGGGCATCCACTGCCCGACAAAGGAGTACAGGATGAAGATGCCGGCGATGATAGGCAATGCCAGCCCGGAGGTGCGCCGCGCAAATTCCAGCACCAGCAATGTGCCGACAACGCCCGTCAGCACGTCGCCCGGGGTGAACTGCGCGCCGGCGCGAAACAAGAGGCCATCAAGTTCGATGGTGATGTAGACCGCCGCGGCAATCGAAAGTACCACCAGCACCCAGTCATACCAGGGCACGCCAATGCGCTTGGGGCGCCTGAGCGGCGCATACAGCATGAAGCCGATGGCCCCGCCCCAACCGACATGAATGGCGCGGAACAGCAGCGGCTCCAGCGAATAAACATTGAGGACGAACAGGTGAAACAGCGTGAAGCCGATGCACAGTGCCGCCAGCAGGATGCTTTCCCGAGGCGCCAGCAGACGCTTGTTGCCGCCGAACTCCTCGTCCACCGTGGGAGTCTCGATATCCTGGTCAGTTTCGCTCACGCTTCCTCTTCCCTGCCACTCGTCGGACTGCTAGGCGCCAGACGAAAAAAAGCGCTGCGTCCGTTACCGGCGCAGCGCATTTATTTATCAAACTCGAATCAGCCCTTGAACTCTGGCGGCAGCAGGTGCCTGGGAACGGTAAAGCCTTTCTCGCGAAGATAGCGCACCGTGCCGGAATGAAACGGCAGGAAGCCATTGCGGTTCCAGTTCTCGGTGAGGGTTTCCTTGGCAGCGGCGTGGCCTTTTACCATCTGCGGGTTATTCTCCAGCACCGCCTTGGTCACCGCATACACCAGATCCTCGGCGACATCCTTGTTGGCGATGGCGAAATTAAACAGTCCGACGGTCTTGTGATCCTCCATCTGGCGCTTGTAGGTGCCCCTGGGAATCAAGGAATCCGACAATTCGGGCATGGCGGTTTTCAGCCTCTTTATTTCATCATCAGTGAAGGTGAAAAAGCGCACCGCATTGGTGGTCTCCAGTTCCGAATAGGCTGCAATCGGCACGCCCGCACAGAAGGGGAAGGCGTCGATCAGCCCGTCCTGCAGATTGGCCGCCATGTCAGAAGCCTGGCCATTGCGCACGGTGGTGTCGATGCCCAGCGTCTTGAAGAACAGCGGAAAGTAAGTGCCGCAGGTGCCGGCGCGCGGGCCGACACCGGATCGCTTGCCGACGAGGTCCCTGACCGTACGGATCCCCGATTTCTCCAGCGCGATGAAATGAAACGGCGTGTCATACATGGGGAAAATCGCGCGGATGTTGTTGAACTTCTGCCCCTTGGTCCAGTCGCCCGTACCTTCCCATGCCTGCAGGGCCACGCCCATGGTGGTCATGCCGAAATCGATCTGCCGGGTGTTCGAAAGGATGATGTTCTGGTTCGGCCCTTGCGTCTGCTGGGTGCTGATGCTGGTGCCGATTTTTTCGTTCACCAGGCTCGCCCACACCTGTCCGTATACGAAATAGGTGCCGCCAACCGAGGCGGTACCCAGGGTCAGCGTTTTGGACCAGTTGGGGTTTGGCTTGGGCTGCGCAACAGCAGCTGTCGCCAGCGTCAGGCTGAACATCGTGGAAAGTGCCAGCTTGGTAAACAATCTCATGACTATCTCCTCCGTGGGTTGCCGCATGCACACCAATTTTCGAGTGCGCCAGAATGGAATAAATCAGGTTTGTACTAAGGTTGGTCGATGAAAAAACGACATCAGAGTGAGACTATCAGCCGCACCGGTGCTTGGCAAGAAAACCCGCGACAGAAAAGCCGGACAGAAAAGCCGGACTGCGCAGTCCGCACGCGCCTCAGGAGCCGATTTGCGGAATTCTCATTCTCAATCGGGAAACGGGGCTTGCCCCCGCAGCCTCGCGCCAACGCCCTCACCCTCGCGCCAGCGCGAGGGCAGGACGTACATAGGTCTCGCGAATGAGAAGGCCAAACAGGGAAAGCACCAGGCTGGTGATGCCCCATGCAAACACCGCGCCCCACAGGCTCAGCCACTCGGCAACAAAACCGAATACCAGCGCGCCCAGCACCATGCCCAAATTGAACGAGGTGAGAAAGTAACCGAAGGCCTCGCCGCGGCGGCGCGGGTCGCACACATCGGCAGTGAGCGCGGCAACAGCGGGCGTGCTGAATGCCGCGCCTGCGCCTGCCAGCCCCACGGCAAGGAACAGCGGCCAGTAACTGCTTGCCGCCGAATACCAAAGCACACCGGCGGTCGCCACCAGCGAGCCTGCCAACGCGGGCAGCCTGCGCCCCATGCGGTCGCTCATCATGCCGCCGGGAATATTGAAGAACGCCAGTCCCAGCCCGTGGATGAACATGATGCTGCCAATCATTGTCGGGGTGGCATCGAAGATGGCCACGGCATACAGCGGCAGCAATGCATTGTTGAAGCTGGTACACACCCCGCCCCGCGCACGCACCACGCAACCGGCAGTAAAGGTGAGCCACAGGCCGGGTTTGATCAGCGGCGCACCGGCGGCATCCGCACGCGCCTTGACTGCCGCTGCCGAATGGTCTTTGGCGGCATCCTTCAACGTGAAGAGGCAGAGAACCGCGCCCATCAGGGCCACGATGGTCCACGCATTGAACACCGCTTCATGTCCCAGTGTGCTGCCGATGAATCCGCCCAGCAGGGGGCCGATGCCCACGCCCAGAAAAAATACCGTGTTGAAGATACCCATCATCCGGCCGCGTTGGCCCGGATCGACGTTATCAGTCAGCATGGCCATCAGGGGCGGCCACAGACAGCCGGCGCCCACGCCCGCAAACGCCTGCAGCATCATGAACTGCGCCGCGGTGCTCGCATAGTGGTAGAGCGTGGCGGCCATCGCCATGAGGCAGAAACCGCCCACCACCAGATAAACCCTGCCGATGCGGTCCGACAGCCGCCCCATGGGTATCTGGGTGAGCAGTTGCGCCGCCGCGAACGCCGAAATGATGACGCCGATCGCCGAATGGTTCGCGCCCAGCGAGTGCGCATGGACCGCAAGCGTCGGAATCATGATTCCGTAGCCCAACGTTGCCAGAAAGGCCAAAGCGTAGAGAACCAGGATTTTTCTATCGTGCATGGCGCCACTCCTCATTGCTTGCACCGGCGGTGCCTCCGCCAGAGGCGCCGCAGGCTATCGAAAGGTTCGCTCATGATAGCCGAGCTAGAGTCTGCTTGCCAGCCCGCCTCTGACAAGGAATTGGCAAAGTCTTGTAAATCACGTGTAGAGTTTAAGTGGGCTTCTCCGTCAGCTTATGCTAGAGCGAGGCAAAAGGGCTGGCTTGAGGAATGTTGTAAGCATATGTATTGACGCCCTCAAACTGATCACTTTCCCCACAATGCGCCGAACCAGAATTGACCAGCATAACTGTTCGCCAAAGGCCGCCAGTCCTGGCTAAGCAGCCGTTTGAGTACCTTGCGCAAAATCGGGACTCATCTCAATCTAGGTCTTCTCACTCATGCCCGCATTATCAGCCTTTTCTTAATGCGACAAAACCTATCGCCAGACGAAAAAAACCGCCCGAAGGCGGTGGTCGTTAGGCTTCTCGGGGTTCGTCCGTCACGTGTGGCAGCGCATCACATTCTGTGCATCGACGAATTGGGCTACCTTCCGATCGACAAGTTCGGCGCCGACTGCTTGTTCCAGATCATGAGCCACCACTATGAACGCGGCGCTACCCTGATTACCACTAACCGCGTCTACAAGCAGTGGGCCAGCATCTTCAACAACGACGCCGTCCTCACCTCGGACCTGCTCGACCGCCTGCTGCACCACGCCGACCGCCATAAGCAGACTTTGCAGTCT
>JBCKLP010000048.1:0-15281 GCA_038903735.1 Burkholderiales bacterium
AACCAAGGTCGTCGGTCTGGTTTGCACCGAGCATTTTTTCAGCCATTTTTTCCTGCTGCTGGTGCCGCCCTTGTTCCCGGTGCTGCGCGAAGTGTACGGTGTGGGCTTTACCGAACTGGGCTTTGCCGCCGCCTGCTTTTCCATCGCCACGGGCTTCACCCAGATACCGGTGGGCTTTCTGGTGGACAAGTATGGCGCCAAGAATCTGCTCATTGGCGGACTGGCCCTGGAATCGCTGGCCATCTGCCTCATCGGCGTATTCCCTTTTTACGGCGCCCTCCTCGCGCTGATGATCGTGGCAGGACTGGCCAATTCGGTGTTCCATCCCGCCAATTACTCCATTCTCAATGCCACTGTCGACAAATCACGTATCGGGCGCATATTTTCCTTTCACACCTTCACGGGATATCTGGGTGATGCCCTCGCCCCGGTGACGGTGCTGCTGCTTGCGGCCTTATTCGACTGGCGGGTGGCCATGTTCATCTGCGGCCTGCTGGGACTGATCACGGCGGCGCTGATGTGGAGCAACGCCGACATTCTTGATGATTCGCTGCCGGCGAAAACCCCGGTTGCGGCAAGCAGCGGGAAACCGGGGCTGGGCGGCATGGCCCTGCTGTTCAGCCTGCCCATCCTGATGGGTCTGCTGTTTTTCGCGGTGATGTCGATTGCCGGCGGCGGCATCCGTACCTTCGGTGTCTCCACCCTGCATGAGCTTTATCAGACGCCGCTGGGCACCGCAGGTCTGATTATCTCTGTCTATCTGTTTGTTTCACCGATCGGTGTGCTGGCCGGCGGGTTTGTTGCCGATCGCATCAAGCGCCACGACATCGTCGCCGCCGTGTGCATCATGGTCATTGCCGCCTGCGTGTTCGCCATTGCGATTTTCGATCCGCCGCTGGTGGTGATCGGCCTGCTGTTGGGAATCGCGGGCTTCGGCAATGGCTTCCTGGCGCCGCCGCGCGACATGATCATCCGCTCGCTGGCGCCGCCGGGTTCCATCGGCAAGGTGTTTGGTTTCGTTTCCAGCGGGTCTGCATTAGCGGGCATTATCGGCCCGGTGCTCTATGGCTGGCTGCTCGACAATTCCAGCCCGAAGAACGTGTTCTGGGTGAGCGGTTTTGTTGCCCTGCTTGCCATCGGCACGGTGCTGGGCACCGGACACGCAGGGCGGCGCGCCGCAAAATAATGCGGCCCCGGGGCCTTGGGCCTGGGGCACCTTTCCCCAGGAAATGAGCTTCTTTCCACAAGCTTCCTTCCGCATGCCCCAAGGCGAAAAAAATGCGCTAGTCTGCGCGCCTGATGGTGCGCGCCGGCAAGCGGTTTGCGATCGGTGCGCGCCTCCGTTGTGCGCGCCTCCTTTATTCACGTCACTGTGACAGGAAAGAAACATGACTGCATTCAAGGGAAGACGGGAAGACCAGCGCCTTTTGACCGGCAACGGCAGATATACCGCCGACTGTAATCTGCCTGGCCAGCTGCATGGCGTGTTTGTGCGCAGCGATCGCGCCCACGCCAAAGTTCTGTCCGTGGACACCGCCGAGGCTGCCGCTGCGCCGGGCGTGCGTGCGGTGCTGACCGGTCAGAGCATCGCGCCGGCGCAATTGAAGCGCTTGCAGCCGCTGGTTCACTATCCGGGACGCGGCGGCATGCATATCATCGTGCCGGATCGCCCGGCGCTGGCCACTGCGCGGGTGCGTTTTGTCGGCGAGGCGGTGGCGCTGGTGATAGCGGACTCCGCAATGGCGGCGCTGTCGGCCAGTGAACGGGTGGCCGTGGACTATGAGGAGCTGCCGCCGGTGATCGGTGTTGATAGGGCGCTTGAGGCCGGCGCAACCCTGGTGCACGAGGAAATACCCGGCAATATCTGTTTTGATTTCGAGTATGGCGACGAGCAAAAAACCGCGGATCTGATTGCCTCGGCCGCGCACGTGGTGCGCGTCACCATGGAAAGTCCGCGGGTCGCGCCAACGCCCATGGAGCCGCGCGCGGTGCTCGCCTCCTGGGATGCCACGAGCGGCGTCTACTCCATCCGCTGCGAGCATCAGGGCGCGAATGCCATGCGCGACGCCCTGGCGACCACGCTGGGCGTCACGCCTGACAAGGTGCGCGTCGAGTTCGTCGATATTGGTGGCGCCTTTGGAGCGCGCACCGCGCCTTACCCGGAATACGGGGTGCTGATGCACGCCGCCAAAGTGCTGGGCACGCCGGTGAAATGGGTGTCGACACGCTCTGAGGATTTTCTCAATGACGGCCATGGCCGCGCCATGCGCCTCTCGGGTGAGCTGGCGCTGGATAAGGATGGGCGCTTTCTCGCCATTCGCACTGACTGGCTGTCGGAATCCGGCGCCTATCTCACCCAGGCGGGTGCGCTAACCAATACCGGCAATGGAAAAACCATTGGGCCCGGCCCGTACACTGTCCAGGCCATGTATGGCCGCCAGCGCCAGATCATGACCAATACCGCACCCACCGAAGCATTTCGCGGCGCCGGCCGCCCGGAGGCGGCGTATGTGGTGGAACGGCTGGTCGAGGAAGCTGCGGTTTTTCTTAAAGTTGATGCGCTCGAATTGCGCGCGAAGAATGTCATTCCGCGTGATGCCATGCCCTATACCAGCGCCACCGGAACGGTTTTTGACAGCGCCGATTATGCCAGCATGATTGCCACGGCGATTAGCGAATCCGGCTGGAAGGATTTCCCGAAACGCCGTGCCGAGTCCGCGCAGCGCGGCAAGTTGCGCGGCCTGGGCGCCGCGGTATTCGTCGAGCCAGCGGGAGGCGGTGGCGTGCCCAAGGACCAGGTTGCGGTGCTGTTTGCCGAGGATGGCAAGAGTCTGGGCGATGGCAGCAGCGGCGATATCCAGCTCTACATTGTCGCCGGCGCCAGCGGGCAGGGCCACGAAACCATTTTCCCCGAGATGGTGGGCGAGTGGCTGGGCATCCCTGCTGAAAACATCGTTCTGCGCGCCGGCGACCCGGACGGCCCGGCACTGATCGGGGCCGCTTCCATCGGCTCGCGCACGGCATTGGCGCAGGGCAGTGCCTTCAAGCACGCATCCGACGAAGTTATCAGGAAGGGCCTCGATCTGGCCGCCGCGGATCTCGAAGCCCCAGTCTCCGACATCGAGTTCCGTGACGGGTGCTATGTGGTCAAAGGCACCGACCGCAGCATCACTCTGAGCGAAATCATCGTCCGGCACAGAACGCCCGGCGCCGCCCACCCGCTGGACACCATCGGCGAAAACCCGGCGGCGCGCACCTTCCCCAGCGGCGTGCATGTCTGCGAGCTGGAGATCGACGCGGAAACCGGCGAGGCTGAAATTCTGGTCTATACCGCCGTGGACGATATCGGCAGGATCATCAACCACACCATGGCCGAGGGACAGGTCCACGGCGGAGTCATGCAAAGTGCCGGGCACGTGTTTGGCGAGCAATGTGTTTATGACCCGGAAACCGGGCAGATGCTCTCCGGCAGTTTCATGGACTACATCATGCCGCGCGCCGAGCTGGTGCAGGATTTCCGGGTGCGCGACCATTGCGTGCCCTCGCCGAACAACATCCTGGGCGCCAAGGGTGCGGGCGAGGCCGGCACCACCGGCGGCTTGCCGGCGTGTGTGAGCGCGGTGCTTGATGCACTGCGCCCGGCAGGCGTGAAACATTTCGACCTTCCGGCAACCCCTGGACGGATCTGGGAGGCCTTGCGTCAGGCGAAGTCCTAGCAGCACCGGGCGCTACCCGGCGCCCGGCGGCTACCAAGCGCCGCGAAGCGGGCTGATTTCACTATGCTCACGGTTCGCGAACACTATAATCGGCGCCCTGCGTCTGCGCGCGCAATGCACTGGAGTTCTCCATGAAGTTTCGCTTTCCCGTAGTCATCATCGACGAGGATTTCCGCTCGGAAAACACCAGCGGACTGGGAATACGCGCGCTCGCCAAGGCCATTGAGGAGGAGGGCATGGAGATCCTCGGGGTCACCAGCTATGGCGACCTGTCGCAGTTTGCCCAGCAGCAAAGCCGCGCCTCGGCCTTTATTCTTTCCATCGACGACGAGGAATTCAGCGGCAGCACAACCAATATCGATCCGGCGATCATCAACCTGCGCGCCTTCATCAAGGAAATCCGCTTCAAGAATGCCGAGATCCCGATTTATCTCTACGGCGAAACCCGCACCTCGCGCCACATCCCCAATGACATCCTGCGCGAGCTGCACGGCTTCATCCACATGTACGAGGAGACGCCGGAATTCCTCGCCCGCCACATCATCCGTGAAGCCAAGTCCTATCTGGATTCCCTGGCACCGCCCTTTTTCCGGGCACTGGTGCATTACGCCCAGGACGGCTCCTATTCCTGGCACTGCCCCGGGCATTCCGGCGGCGTGGCCTTCCTGAAATCACCCATCGGCCAGTTGTTCCACCAGTTCTTCGGCGAAAACATGCTGCGCGCGGATGTCTGCAATGCGGTGGAGGAACTGGGCCAGTTACTCGATCATTCGGGCCCGGTGGGCGCATCAGAGCGCAATGCCGCGCGCATTTTCAATGCCGACCATTGTTTTTTCGTCACCAATGGCACCAGCACCAGCAACAAGATAGTGTGGCACGCCAACGTCGCCCCCGACGATATCGTGGTGGTGGATCGCAACTGCCACAAGTCGATCCTGCACGCCATCACCATGACCGGCGCCATCCCGGTGTTTCTGACACCCAAGCGCAACCATCTGGGCATCATCGGGCCGATCCCGCTGGAGGAGTTCCGCCCCGAGAGCATTGCTGCGAAGATCGAGGCCAATCCCTTCGCGCGGCTGGCGAAGAACAAGAAGCCGCGCATTCTCACCATCACGCAAAGCACCTACGACGGCATTATCTACAACGTGGAGATGCTGAAAGAGACGTTGAATTCGTCGATCGATACGCTGCATTTCGACGAGGCCTGGCTGCCGCACGCGGCCTTCCACGATTTTTACAAGGATATGCACGCCATCGGCCGCGACCGGCCACGCTCCAAGGATGCGATCATCTTCGCCACCCACTCGACCCACAAGTTGCTGGCAGGCATTTCGCAGGCATCGCATATCCTGGTGCAGGAATCACAGAACCGCAAACTTGACTTGAGTGTGTTTAACGAAGCCTATCTGATGCACTCCTCGACCTCGCCGCAGTACGCCATCATCGCTTCCTGCGATATCGCGGCGGCGATGATGGAACCGCCCGGCGGCACCGCGCTGGTGGAGGAATCCATCATGGAAGCGCTGGATTTCCGCCGCGCCATGCGCAAAGTGGATGACGAATGGGGCAAGGACTGGTGGTTCAAGGTGTGGGGACCCGGCCAGCTCTCGGACGAAGGCATCAGCTCGCGCGAACAGTGGATACTGAAGACCAATGACAAGTGGCATGGCTTCGGCGAGCTCGCCCCGGGCTTCAACATGCTCGACCCGATCAAGGCCACCGTGGTCACCCCGGGGCTGGATGTCTCGGGCAAATTCGCACGCAATGGCATTCCCGCATCGATTGTCACCAAGTACCTGGCCGAGCACGGCGTCATTGTGGAAAAAGCGGGGCTTTACTCGTTTTTCATCATGTTTACCATCGGCATCACCAAAGGCCGCTGGAACACGCTGGTCTCGGCACTGCAGCAGTTCAAGGACGATTACGACAAGAACCAGCCCATGTGGCGCATCCTCCCCGAGTTCTCCGCGCGCCAGCCGAGCTATGAGCGGGTTGGGCTGCGCGACCTGTGCCAGCAGTTGCACGACATGTACAAGGCCAACGACGTGGCACGGGTGACCACCGAAATGTACCTCTCGGACATGCAACCGGCCATGAAGCCCTCGGAGGCGTTCGCGCGCCTCGCGCACCGCGAGATTGACCGGGTGGAAATCGATCAACTGGAGGGCCGGGTGACCGGCGTGCTGCTGACGCCCTACCCGCCGGGCATTCCGCTGCTGATTCCTGGCGAGCGCTTCAACCGCACCATCATTGAGTATCTGCGCTTTGCACGCGGCTTCAATGAACGCTTTCCCGGATTTGAAACCGACATTCACGGCCTGGTCAAGGAAAAGGGCAAGGACGGGGTCATGCGACTCTATGTCGATTGCGTGCGCCGCCAGCCGCGCAGCATTCACCTGGCGGCCGGTGGTGCGGGCGCCTGAGGCGCTGCAGGCTTTTGCGGCTTGTGGGATCATTCCCAGCCTGAGGCACAGGCAACCATGCCAGAACAAACAGGGGAACGAACATGAACGCACGCGATCAGGGTCAGCCGCTCATTGAACGCGATTCCACCAGGGAATTGCTTCCGATCAATCTTGCGCTGGCCGATTACGACCGGACCCGGCCGCTGATCGACGGCAGGGTCAAGCCGGAAGGCATAGACCTGACAGTCAATACCGCATGGATAGGCGATTTTTGCGAACAGCCGGTGTACCAGCGCTACGATATCGCCGAGTTCTCCCTTTCCTGGTATCTGGCAGCGAGGATGCGCGGCGAGCCGGTGATTGCCATGCCGCTCTTCCCCCTGCGCATGCCGGTCCTCGCCTATCTCTTCGTTCGCGACGACTCGCCGATCACCTGCCCGCGCGATTTGATTGGCAAGCGCATCGGCGCGCCCGGTTACCGCTACACAGTTAATCTCTGGTCACGCGGACTGATGAAGGACCACTACGGCCTGTCGCCCGAGCAACTGACCTGGGTGACCTGCGCGCCCGAAGGCGCGGGTTTTGTCATCCCCAAAGGCATTCCGGTGGAGATGATTGATGGCGCCAATCCCGAGACGCTACTGCGCGAAGGCAAGGTTGACGCCATCATGGTGCCCACCACACCTGCCTCTTTTATCCGCCACGAGTCCGGTATCCGCCGCCTGTTCCGCGATGCGCGCGCCGAGATGCGCAGCCTGGTGGCACGCACCGGCATCCTGCCCATCACCCACACGGTGGTGATGAAGCAGTCCATCTATGACGCCGAGCCCTGGGTGGCGCAAAGCATTTACAAGGCCTTTACCGAAGCGCAGCGCCTGAATGACGAGTTCTACGACAATGATTCCAAGCGGCTGGGGCTCTCGGAAGCCGTTTTCTTCCTGGAGGAGGAACGCGCGCTGTATGGTGCCAATGCCTGGTCGCAGGGGCTGGACGCGAAGAACCGCAAGGTGATCGAGACCTTCGTGCGCTATGCGCATGACCAGGGCTATATCGATCGTGTGGCGAAACTCGAAGAGTTGTTCACGCCCAACTGCCTGTAGATCACGCCGGCGCAGCCCGGCCAGCGCCGCGCCGCGAGAAGCAGGCCGCCTGATGGCCTGCCTTTACGCCGCAAACGGCGCAAATCGCCTCAGAGGCTGTGAAAAAATAGGCCGAACCAAATCGCGACGAATTGCCGAGGTCGCTTAACTCTTGGGTGACCGAAAATAATCGAACCTGAGCCGTTCTGGAAGCTCGGGAAAGTGGGTAACTCGGTCGATTGCCCGGGAATCATCAGCTATCCGCAAATTTCGATTTTTTCACAGACTCTCACTCCGCCTTGATACCCGCTTCCTTGATGACGCGCGCCCAGAGCGCCGTTTCGCGCTTGATTTGCGCGGCAAAGTCTTCGGGTTTGTTGGCAACCGGCAGCAGCCCCTGCCCCTGCAGGCTGGCGCGCACCTCGGGGAGATTGACGATGGCCTCGATCTCGGCGTAGACCCTGGCAACGATGGGCGCCGGCGTGCCGGCGGCCAGCATGGCGCCATACCATGACGGGATGTCGATGTTTTTCAGCCCGCCCTCGGCAAGTGGCGGCAGCTCCGGCGCCGTCGGGGAACGCCGCGCCGTGGTGACCGCCAGCGCACGCAATTTACCTGCTCTCACCTGGGGCATGAGTGTGGGCTCGGAGCCGAACATCATCGAAATCTGCCCGCCCATCAGATCCTGCATCGCCTGAGTGGTGCCTTTGTAGGGCACATGCACGATGTCAATGCCAGCTTCGCGTTTAATCAGCTCACCGATCAGGTGCAGGCTGGAACCGATGCCGGGCGATCCATAGCTCAACTTGCCAGGGTTTGCCCGCGCATAGGCGATCAGCTCCTGGGTGGTCTTTGCCGGCACCGCCGGATGCACCGCAAGTACATTTGCCGCATAGGCAACCAGCGTCACCGGAACAAAATCACGCTCCCAGTTGAACGGCATCTTGGGCATCAAGGTTGCATTGATGGTGATATTGCCCTGAGGAACGAACAGCCAGGTGTAACCATCGGGCGCCGATTTGGCAACCAGTTCAATGCCGATATTGCCGCCCGCGCCCGCGCGGTTCTCGACAATCATCGGCTGCCCGGTGCGCTGCTGGAATTTCTGTGCCACGGTGCGCGCCAGAAGATCGATGGGGCCACCCGGCGGAAACGGCGCAATCAACTGCACCGGCTTGACCGGGTAAGCCTGCCCCAGGGCCAGGCTGCCGAACAGGCTTGTGGCAGCGGCAAGGGTGGCGAGGGCAAAGTACTTGCGCATAAATGTCTCCCTGAGAGTGGTGTGTTTTTTCCAGCGCTTGCCACTTTGGGTGGGCGCAGCACACGTATTTTACGCGTACTACATACGTTGTTCGCGCCCAGTATCATTGGCCCAGTATCATTGACCAAGGCAACCCCAGGGAGATGGAAATGGTATACGAATTTTTTTACTGGCCCGGCATTCAAGGGCGCGGCGAGTTTGTGCGGCTGGCGCTGGAGGATGCAGGCGCCGACTATGTTGATGTCGCCCGCCAGCCCGAAAGTGAAGGCGGTGGCGTTGCCGCGTTGATGAGTCTGTTGCAGGGGCCCGGCGTGGAGCGCCCGCCCTATGCGCCGCCTTTTCTGCGTGACGGTGCGCTGCTGATCTCGCAGACTGCCAATATCCTTCAGTACCTGGGGCCAAAAATCGGGCTGGCGCCGGCGGATGAGGAGGGACGGCTGTGGGCGCATCAACTGCAGTTATTGGTCACCGATTTCATCAAGGAAGCGCACGACACCCATCATCCGCTGGGCAGCAGCCTGTTTTACGAAGAACAGAAACCCGAGGCGCTGCGTTACAGCGGCAACTTTGTTTCGGTGCGCCTGCCCAAGTACCTTGCCTATTTCGAGCGGGTGCTGGGGCGCAACAGCCTTGGGCCCCAATACATGGTCGGCGGCGCAGCAAGTTATGTCGACACCTCGATATTCCAGATCGTCACCGGCATGCGCTATGCATTTCCCAGGGCGATGGCCCAGGCTGAAAAAGCCGCGCCTAAACTCCTTGCGCTAAGCGAGCGCGTCGCGCAACGTCCACGGCTGGCGGCCTACCTTGCATCGAACCGCCGCATTGCCTTCAATGAAAAAGGCATCTTCCGCAAGTATCCCGAGCTGGATGCGGACTGAAGCGGCGCTCACGCCAGCGGCGTCAACTGCACTTTTACGGCAACGCCCTGGCCGTCGGGCAGGTTTTCGGCATGAATGCTGCCACGATGGAACTCGGCGATGAGGCGCGCCACATACAGGCCCAGGCCCAGATGCGGTTTATCGCCGCCGGCGTCACGGCGCACCGATACCATGGATGCGAACAGGCGTTCGCGGGTTCCCTCGGGCAGGGGATCGCCGCGATTGCTCACGGAAAGTACTACCCTGCCCATCTCCCCCAATTCCGCAACCGCGCCTACGCGCTCCAGGTGAACACTGATCGGTGTGCCCGGCACGCCGAAGTCATTGGCGTTATCCACCAGCTTGTCCAGCATCTGCGCAATGAGTTCCGGCGAACCTTCCACCGCCACCGGCGCATCCGGTATCAATAGATCGAACTGGCGCGCAGGAAAGGCGCTGCGATAACCCTCCACACATCCGGAAACCACAAGCGTTAAATCGAAGCGCTCGCGTTCTGTGGCAAGCAGCCCCTGTTCCAGGCGCGAAGCCTCGCTCATGCGGGTAAGGATTGTGCTCAACCTTGCAAGGCCCTGCTCGGCGCGCTGCACATAGACTCTCGCCTCTGCCGGCGAAGGTTCCAGTTTGAGATTCTCAAGGGACGAGCGCACCACCGCCACCGGCGTGCGCAACTCGTGGGACAGGCGGCTCGCCATGGTTTCGAGATAACTATGGTGTTCGGCAAGACGCTCGAGCACCGCGGAAAAGCTGCGCGACAGATCGCCGATCTCGTCCCCTGCCCGGGTTCCGGAGAGCTTGCGGGTGATGCGCCCCTGGGCGTCGATCGCGCCTTCCGTCTCGTCGCGCAAGCGGCGGATGCGCCAGGAGATCCGCGTCGCCAGACCCAGCAAAACGGCACTCGCGATCACGAATGACGCCAGTGTTGCCAACAAGAGCCGCTCCAGCGCGCGATTGCGCACTGACAGGATGGAGTTGGTGCTTTCTTCTGCGACCACGGCGCCTACCACCTCGTCGCCCGCCCATATGGGATGCGCAGCCGAGACGATAGCGGCCTTGCCATCCGGTGTCTGCCGGACACGCGTACGCGGCGCACCCTGCAGCGCGGCTAGCACCTCGGGCCCCGAGGACAGCACATCCTCCGGCGTAGCCGCGTCGAAATTCTCGGTCGGTCTTTGCAGAATGCGGGAGCTCAGCTCGCGCAGAATGTCCGCATACCAGCTGCCACTGACTTCTGCAGATTCGGCACGTTTCAGATTGCCCGCCAGCGCGATTACCCTGAATTCGCGGTTCACCACCCAGATGCGCGAGGTGCTGCGTTCAATGCCCTTTAGAATCGCCTCGATCTCCCCCTCGCGGGCATTAGCCGATTCGCCCCTGGCGGGGCCGGGTTCAGTGTCGGCGCTGCTCGGCGTATCGGGGAACCAATACAGTGGGTCGATGCCCAGCTCGAACGGGCGTGGCGACAGGGAGCGCAAGGCCATGAGGGCGGGCCGCTCGTGCAGTGCGGTGGATACCGCCCGCGCGGTACCCAGCAGAGTCTGCTCCTGTGCTTCCAGCAGAAAGCCCTCCATCTCCTGGACGTAGCGCCACCCCACCCAGGGCAAGGCGAGCAGGACCAGGGCGGCCAGTGCCAACTGGCCACGCAGACCGAGGGAAAAGAATCTGTGCATTTTCAAAGCGGCCTGCGCACCGGCGCCAGGATGGCGGGCGAACTCAACCTTTCCACCGGTAGCCCATGCCGTACACCGTCTCGATCTCATCGAAGGCCGGCGTGATTGCCTGAAACTTCCGGCGTATGCGCTTCATGTGCGAGGTGACCGTGTCGTCGTCCACCACCAGGTTCGCTTCGCGCATGAGCTGCTCACGGTTCTTTACGTGGCCCGGAAAGCGTGCCAGCGCATGCACCATCCAGAATTCGGTCAGCGTCAGCTCGACACGCGCCCCGTTCCAGGTCGCGGTAAACCGTTTCATGTCCAGCGCCAGCTGGCCGCGCTCAAGGATGTCATCCGCGGCTTTCGGCTCGCGCTGCACATCGATGCGGCGGAACAGCGCCGCGATCCGCGCCAGCAGGTGCGGCAGGCTGATGTCCTTGGTCAGGTAATCGTCTGCGCCCATGCGCAAACCCGAGACCACATCAAAGTCGCTGTCGCGCGCAGTCAGAAAAATGATCGGCAAGCCCGCCGACAGGGCGCGCAGATCACGGCACAGGGCAAAGCCACCATCGCTGTCATCGCCCAGCCCTATATCCAGTATCGCCAGATCAGGGAGGCGCACGCGAAACGCGGCCATGGCTTCATTGCGCGACCCGTAGGCCAGCACCTCATGGCCGTGTTTGCCCAAGGCGTCGGCGTAGTTGGCGCGGATGGCCGGGTCGTCTTCCACCAGGGCAATGCGTCGTGGCATGGCAGTACCCAAAATGCTCCTGCGAGCAAGAAATTAGCGACAGGCCTTCAGGCCTGTCGATCTAACATGTTTTGGAAGGGGTTTGCATCCCCTCCCAAAACGCTCGCCCCCGAAACCCCGGCCTTCAGGCCGGGGTCGGCTCCCACCGCCCTAAAGGGCGGGGTTTCAAACCGGAGTTAGTTTTAGATGAAAACGCTGATCATGCGCGCCGGCCGTGGGCTGGCATGGCTGCTGTTTGCACTCATGGTGCTTTTCCTGGGTGTGCAGTTGTGGTTCCTCGGCCACGTGATCTACTGGGTCGAGAACAATCCTTCCAGCACGCGTTTCATGGCGGTGCGCCTGGCAGCACAGCAGGAGAAGAACCCCAAGGCCCGGCAGACGCAGCACTGGGTCGAGTACCGGAACATTTCAATCCACTTGAAGCGCGCCATCATCGTTGCCGAAGATGCCAAGTTCATCGATCACGAAGGCTTCGACTGGGACGGCATCCAGCGCGCCCTGGACAAGAACCAGAAAAAAGGCAAAGTGGTGGCTGGTGGTTCCACCATCAGCCAGCAACTGGCGAAGAACCTTTTTTTCTCAGGCGAGCGCAGCTGGCTGCGCAAGGGCCAGGAGACGCTCATCACCGCCATGCTGGAAGCGGTGATGGACAAGAAGCGCATTTTCGAGATTTACATGAACGTGGCCGAATGGGGCGAGGGTCTGTTCGGCGCGGAGGCCGCAGCGCGTCATTACTTCGGTGTGCCCGCCGCGCGCCTGTCGCCGGAGCAGGCAGCGCGCCTTGCCGCCATGCTGCCGCGGCCGCGCTATTTCCAGCGCAAGCTCGGCTCCAACTATCTCGCCGAGTACTCAGGCCTCATTCTCTCGCGCATGCCGCAGGCGCGGGTGCCCTGAGCCTGAAGGAGTTACGCGGCAGCGCAGGCCCCAGTTCAAGGAGAAGGATTTGAATGACTGATATAAAAGTTTCGGTACTCATCGTTGGCGGTGGCCCTGTAGGAATTTGCCTTGCCATGGAATTAGGCTGGCGCAATATTGATTGCCTCCTGGTCAACCAACGGCCTTCGACTGCTCAGCAACCCAAGGGCAGCACCATCAACAGCCGGACCATGGAACATATGCGCCGGCTGGGCATCGCGCCTGAGATACGCAAAAGCGGCCTGCCGCCCGATCACGTCACCGATATCTGCTATGTCACACGGATTGCGGAATGGGAGCTTGGCCGGATAGCCATGCCAACGCAGCACCAGAAGATTGGCAATCCCGGTCCCTGGGGCGAAACCGCCTTGACGCCTGAGCCCATTCACCGCTGCAATCAGTTTTATTTCGAAAAAATCATGCGGACACACGCCGAGTCCTTTGCCTCGACGGAACTGCGCTATGCCTGGCGGCTAAATGCCTTTGAAGATCGGGACGATCATGTGTGGGCGGAAATCGAGGACATTGCCAACGGCAAAAAACAAACGGTTGCAGCCCGCTATCTGATTGGTTGTGACGGTGCCCGCGGTCCGGTTCGCCGAACACTGGGTTTCAAATATCAGGGTCGCGACAGTTCAGGCACCCGCTTTTACGACGGCCCCATGCTGTCGATTTACCTCCGTGCACCGGAGCTGGCGAGCGTTCGCGCAATGCCCGTCGCCTGGCATTATTGGACCATCAATCCCAAAGGGCGCGTCGACTTTATTACCCTCAATGGACAGGACGAATATGTCCTGTTGGCTGAAGTCCCTGAGGGCATGTCGCCCGGTGACATCGACGCCGCCAGCATTGTGCGCAATGCCATTGGCGCCGAAATCCCTTTTGCAATCCTATCCACCGAGGAATGGGTGGGCGGCCTGGCTTTGGTGAGCAATCACTACCAACAGGGCAGAATTTTTCTGGCCGGCGACTCGGCGCATCTGTTCACCCCGTCTGGCGGGTTTGGATTCAATACCGGGATCGACGATGCTGCCAATCTTGGCTGGAAACTGGCCGCGGTTCTTGATGGCTGGGCCCCTGAAAAACTTCTTGATACCTATGAAATAGAGCGTCGCCCAATCGGTGTCCGCAACACCAGTGCCTCAGGCGACTATGCCAGCAAGATCGGCAAGCTCTCCTTTCCCGATTACGTCGACGAAGATAGCGAGCGCGGCGCTGAGGCCCGAATGAGCCTGCGCGATGAATTGTCAAGCTTCAAGGAAGAATTCGCCAGCATGGGTGTCGTATTGGGTGCGCGCTATGACGGCTCACCCCTGGTCATAGCCGACGGCAGTTCGCCGCCACCTGATGAGCGCGCCCGTTATGTACCCAGCGCCTGTCCGGGCGGGCGGGCGCCGCACTACTGGATCGAGAAAAAATATTCGCTATATGACCGGCTGGCAGCCGGCTTCAATCTGCTGCGGCTTGGGCCGGATGCTCCCGAAGCTGCCCCGTTCAAGAAGGCGGCCACAGAACTGGGGATTCCGCTGACCATTGTCACAATCGACGAGCCGGGAATTCTTGAGCTTTATGAGCAGCCACTGGTGCTGCTGCGACCGGACCAGCACGTGGCCTGGCGCGGCGCGGCGTTGCCTGTTGATCCGGGCATGGTCCTGAGGACGGCGAGCGGTCATGATTTATAGGCAGAGATGGAAGTTTGCCCACGCCTGGGGGGGCTTCGGCGCAAGCCGCGGTGAGCAGTCGCGTGACGATGCGGCACAAGACCCCCCAGCCTTGTGCGCTGGTAACGCCGAGCGCAGCTAGCTGCGCAAGGGTCAGGAAATGCTGATCACTGCCATGCTGACACGATCGCGCTTTTTCCACCGCGGCCCCGGCTCCAACCATCTTGCCGAATACCCGGCGCTTATCCATTCGCGCATGCTCTGAGGAGGATTATCCACATAATCAAACTTTTAAAAAATAATCACCATAATTGGGGTGAATAAAATCACTATTAAAAGTCCACCACCAAATACATATGGGCGATAAATTCAATTCGTGAATGACGCGGCCGCCTTCATCCCGGACTTCGCACGCCTTCTGCCACCGCCGCCAGCCATGGCTATACTCGGCTCTTTCCTTCACCAATCCTGATCCATGGCACTGCACCCGGAGTTTCCTTCCTCGCCCTACGCTCCACTGCTGCCCGAACAGCGCTAGTTTCCGGCTGCGGAGGAATTGCGGGAACGATCCTATGAATAGCTTCTGCCGCCGCTGGTCGCCAACATCCGCACCGAGGTCAAAGCCTGGCGTGACCAGGGCTATGCCGGCGCATCCCCGGTTTCCCCGCGCCTTGTTGCACTGGTGGTTCGACACCGAACATCTAATTGAGCAAAGCGACGGAACCTTGGCGCCGTTCGGTTATTACTTCGCACAGCGCGACGCGGTGGAGACGCTCATCTGGCTGCACGACGTGCGCAAGATCCGCGACAAGTTTGATCTCTTGCGCTTTGACGCCTCCGGGGCTGTCTCCGCGGGGATGTTCGACGAGGACTGGCCCCGCTATCCTGAAGATGGCCACCGGCGCCGGAAAGACAAAGGTTCTGTCGCTGCTCATCGCCTGGAATTTCTTTCACAGAACC
>JBCKLP010000049.1:0-14943 GCA_038903735.1 Burkholderiales bacterium
TGACAAATGGATCGGGAGGGTCTCGCAATGAGCGCCACGGCCAAGGAAATTTCTGGTCAGGGGCGCGCCGAATTTGCGCCGGCGCGCATGGCCGGCGAGGGCCTGGACGCCAGCCATGGCGTGGTGCTTTATCTGGACGATATCTCCGTGAGCTTCGATGGATTTCGCGCGCTGAACAAGTTGACGCTAGCTATTGACGTCGGTGAACTGCGCTGCGTTATCGGCCCCAATGGCGCCGGCAAGACCACTATGATGGATGTCATCACCGGCAAGACACGGGCCGATTCAGGCAGCGCGTTTTTCGGGCAGACGATAGATCTGAGCGAACTCACCGAAGCCGAAATTGCGCATGCGGGCATCGGCCGCAAGTTCCAGAAGCCCACCATTTTCGAGCATCACACGGTATTTGAGAACCTCGAACTTTCCATGAAGGCGGACAAGCGCGTGCGCACGTCCCTGTTCGCGCGCCTGGATAGCGCTCAGCGTGACCGCATTGCCGAGACGCTGACCTTGATCCGGCTTGCCGATAGCGCGGATCGCATTGCGGGCCTTTTGTCGCATGGGCAGAAGCAGTGGCTGGAGATCGGCATGCTGCTGATGCAGGAGCCGCGCCTGCTGTTGCTCGACGAGCCGGTGGCCGGCATGAGCGATGATGAAACCGAGCGCACGGCGGAACTGTTCCTGACGCTGGCCGGCAAGCACTCATTGGTAGTCGTGGAACATGACATGGCCTTCGTAGGGCGCATCGCCCGCAAGGTGTCAGTGCTGCATGAAGGCAGCATCCTTGCCGAAGGCACGCTGGATCAGGTGCAGGCAGATCCGCGCGTTATCGAAGTCTACCTGGGCCGGTAAAGGGAATTTGCAAATGCTTAGCGTCAGCGGACTCAACCAGTATTACGGCGGCAGCCATATTCTGCGCAACCTCGAGTTCGAGGTGCCCCACGGCAAAGTGACCACGCTGCTGGGAAGGAACGGTGTGGGCAAATCGACCTTGCTGCGCACCCTGATGGGCCTGGTGCCGGCGGCCTCGGGAAGCATCCGCTTTGCCGAGGCCGACATCACGCGGGCTGCGCCCTATCAGAGGGTGCGTGCTGGCATGGCCTATGTGCCGCAGGGCCGAGAGATTTTTCCGCGCCTTACGGTTGCGGAAAACCTCGAAATCGGTTTGGCCACACGCCCCGCGGGTTCCGTGGTTCCCGAGCGCATCCACAATATGTTCCCCGTGCTGCGGCAGATGATGCATCGCCGTGGCGGCGATCTGTCCGGCGGGCAGCAGCAGCAGCTGGCCATCGGCCGTGCCTTGGCAATGGGTCCGAAACTGCTCATTCTGGACGAGCCGACCGAAGGCATACAGCCATCCATCATCAAGGACATTGAGCGCGCCATTCGCGCGCTCGCAACTGACGGAGAAATGGCCATCCTCGTGGTCGAACAGTATTATGACTTCGCACGCTCACTGGCAGATCACTACCTGGTGATGGAACGCGGTGAAATCATCGCGCGGGGCGCTGGTGCCGATATGGACAAGGACCGCGTGCGCGAACTGCTGGCGGTATGATCCCCGCATGGATATGGCCGAAACCGTACCAGCAACTGGGTGGCGTGCGCGGCTCGATCTCGAGTTTGAGCGCCGCGGCACCCGCAGTGTGCTCGCAAAGCGGCGTCACGACGGGCCCTTGCTGGTGCAAAAGAGCCTGTACCCGGAAGGCGAGGGTATCTGCCACGCCCTGGTGGTGCACCCACCGGCGGGCATCGCGGGTGGAGACGATCTTGCACTGCAGGCAGCGCTCGGCGCGGGCGCACATGCCGTCCTCGCCACGCCGGGCGCGGGCAAGTGGTACCGCTCCTCCGGCCCCGGCGCGTGTCAGCGTATTCGTTTTGATCTCGCCGCCGGCGCGCTGCTTGAGTGGCTGCCCCAGGAGACCATCCTTTTCAACGGGGCAATTGCCGACATTTCCAGCAGCATCCATCTTGGGCGTGGCGCGCGCTATCTTGGCTGGGACATTCTGTGTTTCGGACGCACCGGCGCGGGTGAGCGCTGGATGCAGGGGCGTTGCAAGTTGAGGGCACACCTCGAAGTCGAGGGTATCCCCGTTTTCATCGAGCGTGCCGATCTCGAAGGCGGAAGCGCTATCTTCAACTCGCCGGCTGCGATGGCGGGGGCCCCTGTTTGCGGCACCCTGCTGGCGGTTTCGGCAGAATGCGATGCCGCGCTTCTGTCGGCTTGCCGCGCGCTGCAACCGGCCAACGGCGAGGGCGCGGTGACCCGTTTGCCAGGCGTGCTGGTGGCACGCTACCTGGGCGCATCCAGTGAAGCCGCAAAAAATTATTTCATACAACTGCGCCGCCTGTTGCGTCCGGCGATAATGGGGCGTGAGGCAGGCGATCTGCGTATCTGGAGCACCTGAATGGAACTGACCCCAAGGGAAAAGGACAAGCTGCTGGTTTTTACCGCAGCGCTGCTGGCCGAGCGGCGCATGGCGCGCGGTGTGAAACTCAATTACCCCGAGGCCGTGGCGTTTATCAGCGCGGCCATCATGGAAGGGGCGCGCGATGGTCGCAGCGTTTCCGATCTGATGGGCTGGGGCACCACTTTGCTGACGCGCGCAGATGTGATGGAAGGGGTGCCGGAAATGATCCCCGACATTCAGGTGGAGGCGACATTTCCGGATGGCACGAAGCTGGTGACGGTGCATAACCCTATTATTTAAATTCACTTGTATTTTTGAGGAACTATGGAAAGCTTCAGAACAGGGGAAGAGGGAGTCCCCTGCGGGAAACCCGGAAGGCAGAGAACGGGGGAAGAGGGAGTCCCCTCTTCCCCCGTTACCCCCATCGCCCCGAGGTGGGTTTGGGCTTGTCGATGAAATGGAGGGATTGAATGATTCCTGGTGAGATGAAGGTGGCGGCGGGTGAGATTGAGCTGAATGTGGGGCGGGCCACGGTGATTGTGGAAGTCACCAATGGCGGTGACCGGCCGATTCAGGTGGGCTCGCACTATCATTTTTTTGAAACCAACGACGCGCTGAAATTCGAACGTAATGCCGCCTACGGATTTCGGCTCAATATTGCCGCGGGTACGGCGGTGCGCTTTGAACCGGGTCAATCGCGCACGGTGGAACTGGTGGCGCTGGCTGGCGATCGCAAGGTTTATGGGTTCGCCGGACGGGTCATGGGTCCGTTGAAAAGTGGCAATTCTCCGCAGGAAGACACTGCGCGCAGGCGCACGGCTGGCCAATCCGGAAAGGGCGCCAAATCATGAGCGTGAAGATTTCCCGGCAGGCCTATGCGGAAATGTTCGGACCGACCACCGGGGATCGGCTGCGACTGGCCGATACCGACCTGTGGATCAAGGTGGAGAAGGACTACACCGTTTATGGCGAGGAAGTGAAATTCGGCGGCGGCAAGGTGATTCGGGATGGCATGGGGCAGAGCCAGCGCGTCTCGGCTGAAGTCGCCGATACCGTCATCACCAATGCGCTCATCATTGATCACTGGGGAATCGTCAAGGCGGACATCGGCCTGAAGGAAGGGCGCATCTGGCGGATTGGCAAGGCGGGCAATCCGGATATCCAGCCCGCAGTGACCATTCCTATCGGCGCCGGCACCGAAATCATTGCCGGAGAGGGCATGATCGTCACCGCCGGCGGCGTTGACAGTCACATTCATTTTATTTGCCCGCAGCAGATCGAGGAAGCCCTCATGTCCGGGGTGACCACCATGCTGGGCGGCGGCACGGGTCCGGCCACCGGAACCTATGCCACCACCTGCACCCCCGGGCCCTGGCATATGCATTCGATGCTGGCAGCGGCCGAAGCCTTTCCCATGAATCTCGGATTCCTCGGAAAGGGCAACGCCAGCCTGCCGGAACCCCTGCGCGAGCAGGTGCGCGCCGGCGCCATTGGCCTGAAGCTGCATGAGGACTGGGGCAGCACGCCTGCCGCCATCGACAACTGCCTGGCGGTGGCCGACGAAATGGATGTGCAGGTGGCGATCCATACCGACACCCTGAATGAATCGGGATTTGTCGAGACCACGGTGGCGGCCTTCAAGGGGCGCACCATCCATAGCTACCATACCGAAGGCGCTGGCGGCGGCCACGCGCCGGACATCATCAAGGTCGTAGCGGAGCCCAATGTGCTGCCTTCATCGACCAATCCGACGCGCCCCTATACGGTGAACACCATCGCCGAGCACCTGGACATGCTGATGGTCTGCCATCACCTGGATGCCTCCATCGCTGAGGATGTGGCGTTTGCCGAGTCGCGCATACGCCGCGAAACCATAGCGGCCGAAGACATTCTTCACGACCTTGGAGCATTTTCCATGATGTCCTCGGATTCCCAGGCCATGGGTCGCGTGGGTGAGGTCATCATCCGCACCTGGCAAACAGCGCACAAGATGCGGCAACAACGCGGCTCGGCCAAAGGGGATGCCGCAGACCACGACAATGCGCGGGTCAAGCGTTATATCGCCAAATACACCATCAATCCGGCCATCGCACACGGCATCTCGCATGTGGTGGGTTCCATCGAGGCGGGCAAGCTGGCCGATCTGGTGTTGTGGCGGCCAGGGTTTTTCGGTGTCAAACCCTCGCTGATCCTGAAAGGCGGCATGATTGCCGCGGCTGCCATGGGCGATCCCAATGCCTCCATTCCCACGCCCCAACCGGTGCATTACCGGCTGATGTTCGGCGCCTACGGGCGCGCACTGCGCACCTCGCTCACTTTCGTATCGCAGGCAGCGCTCGAAAATGAGGCAGTGGCATCGCTGGGCCTGACGCGTTCCCTGGAAGCGGTGCGCAATACCCGCCGCATCGGCAAGAAGGACATGGTGCACAATGACTGGCTGCCGCGCCTGGAAGTGGACGCCGAGACCTATGAAGTACGGGCCGATGGCGAGTTGCTGGTTTGCGAACCGGCAAAATCGCTGCCCATGGCGCAGCGTTATTTTCTTTTTTGAGATGGGGCAATGATAGAAATTCGCAAGAAACTCAAGGTCAGACCCGGGGCATACCAGATTCAGGCCAAGGGCCGCATCGAATTGCCGTTTGAGCAACGCTGCAAATCGCGCACGCTGGCCGCGCTTGCCGATGGCGAGGAAGTTGCATTGAAACTGCCGCGCGGGGAAGTGTTGCGCGGTGGCGACATGGTGGTGGCATCCGATGGCCGCATTATCGAAGTGATCGCCAGCAAGGAAAAGGTGTTGCATGTGACCTGCCCAACCGCCAATGCGCTGGTGAAAGCGGCTTATCATCTTGGCAACCGTCATGTGGCGGTGCAGGTGGGCGAGGGTTGGCTGCGCATTGCCGCAGACCACGTTCTGGAGGGCATGCTGCGCGGACTGGGCGCCACTGTCCGGGCACTGGAGGCCCCGTTCGAGCCGGAACCGGGCGCCTACGCGGGTGATGGTCATGCGCATGTGGATGATGGCCATGGCGGCAGGATCCATGAGTATGGCGAGCCTGACGAAGACGAAGGTCATGTTCATGGTCCGGATTGTGGACACGATCATGCGGAGCACGAGCACGAGCATGAGCACGCCGGGCACGCTCATGAGGACGCAGCCCATGAGCACGCGAGCCACGCCCATGAGGTCGCCGCCCATGTGCACGCACACGCAGATGGGCACGGCCACGATCATGAGCACGGAAACAAGCAAGCTGATGAGCATGTGCACGATCATGAGAAAGCGCACGGGCATGAGCATGCCAATGAGCACGGACACGCGCCTGCCGATAGCCAGGCACCGGCTTCCGCGAACGATTCCACGCATGCGCATGCCGAAGTTCACGCCGAAATTCACGCCGAAGTTCACACACATGCCCATGAAAGCGAACACGCGCCGGATCATGATGGCGCGCATCAGCACGAAACCACGCACAAGCCGCATTGATTTGACACCGGACATCCGCCTTATCCGATTGCTGCAACTGGCAAGCCCGGCCCTGCCGGTCGGCGCTTTCAGCTATTCACAGGGACTGGAAGCGGCGGTCGAAAGCGGGGCGGTCAGGGATGCAGGCAGCGCCAAGGCGTGGATCGCCGATGTGCTGAGCTACTCGGTAATCCGCGCGGAGTCACCGGCATTTCTACGCCTTGTATTCGCTTGGGACTTGCGCGATCTGCGGGCTGTCCGCCGCTGGAACGTCCATTTTCTTGCCACCCGCGAGACTGCCGAACTGCGCGCGGAGACCGTGCAGATGGGTTATTCGTTGCGCCGTCTGTTCGATAGCCTCGAGGGCTTTGAGCCAGATGCACTTTCGAATTTGGACTCTCTGGAAGAACCTGCGTTTCCTGCTGTGTTTGCGTTCGCAGTCGCACAATGGGGAATTGAGGCGCGCACGGCGCTGCTTGCCTATCTCTGGTCCTGGCTGGAAAACCAGGTGATGGCGGCGCTCAAGGCGGTGCCGCTCGGGCAGACCGACGGTCAGCGCATCCTGCTTGCCCTGGGCGGGCTGCTGCCATCACTGGCCGACAAGGCATCCGCTCTTGAGGACCAGGAGATCGGCAGCTTTGCGCCCGGCCTTGCGCTCGCCAGCAGCCGGCATGAGACCCAGTATTCCCGTTTATTTCGTTCCTGAGGAAATAGCATGAGTGATGAACAGGCCTTGCGTGTCGGCATTGGCGGCCCGGTGGGCTCGGGCAAGACCACGCTGACTTTGGCCCTGTGCCTGGCGCTGCGCGATCGTTACAACCTCGCCGTGGTGACCAATGACATTTACACCGAGGAGGATGCGCAGTTTCTGGTGCGCAATCAGGCACTGGTGCCCGAGCGCATCATTGGCGTGGAAACCGGCGGCTGTCCGCATACGGCCATCCGTGAAGATGCCTCCATCAACCTGGAAGCGGTGGCGCGGCTCAATCGGCGTTTTGCGGGCCTGGATCTCATCATCATCGAGTCGGGTGGAGATAACCTGGCTGCGACATTCAGTCCCGAGCTTTCCGACCTGACACTCTATGTCATTGATGTTGCCGCTGGCGACAAGATTCCGCGCAAGGGCGGGCCTGGCATCACCAAGTCCGACCTGCTGATTATCAACAAGATAGACTTGGCGCCCATGGTCGGCGCGTCGCTGGAAGTCATGGATCGTGATGCGAAGAAAATGCGCGGCGAGAGACCCTTCGTTTTCTCCAACCTGAAGACGGGGCAGGGGCTGGAGTACATTATTGAATTCATAGAGAAGGCCGGCATGCTGCGGAGCGCGGCCGGCTGACAGGTGCGCTTGGAGTCGCAAAATTCATTAATCGAGGAGTGGAGCCATGAGTAAGCTGCAGGATAAAGTCGCCATCATCACCGGTTCAAACACCGGCATAGGCAAAGGAATCGCCGAGGTCTTCGCCAGGGAAGGCGCGAAGGTGGTGATCAACGGGCGGCGCAAGGAACTGATAGACAGTGTTGCTGCCCAAATCAATAGCGATGGCGGCAAGGCCTTGGCCATCCAGGCCGATGTCACCCAAGAAAAGGAAGTGCTGGGCCTGTTCGAGAAAACCATTGCCACCTGGGGCAAGGTGGACATCCTGGTCAACAACGCCGGTGTCGCGGTCAATACGCCCACTTACGAAATGTCCTACGAGACATGGCTTTCGGTGGTGGACATCAATCTCAACGCGGCATTCCTTTGCAGTCGTGAGGCGTTCCGTTTCATGAAGGACCACGGCGGCGGCCGGATCATCAATGTGGGCAGCATATCGGCCCTCACGCCGCGCACCCATTCAGCCCCCTATGCGGCGACCAAGATGGCGATTGAAGGCCTTACACGGTCCCTGACCCTGGACGGACGGCCATTCAATATCGTGTCCTCGGTCATCCATCCTGGCCCCACGGCATCCAACTTCAATGCCGCTCGCGGCGGGCCGGGGCCGGGGAAGACACCGGCTGACTACATCATGCATCCCCATCATATGGGCGAGGTTGCATTGCTCATGTGCAGCCTGCCGATCGAGGTAAATCTCTTCGAGGCCACGCTGTTGCCCAATTGCATGCCCTCGTTCATCGGTCGCGGTTGATAGATCCACGGAATTCAGGAGCCAAAAATGCCAAGAGCCATCATCGTGCGGGAGTGGGGCGGCCCCGAAGTTCTGAACGTGGAAGATCTGTCCAAGCCTGTGCCTGCGGAAGATGAGGTCCTGATCCGGGTGCGCGCGGCGTCGATCAACCCCCTGGACTGGAAGATACGCGAAGGCGCCCGGCGTGCGATGTACCAGACGCCTTACCACCTGGGGTGCGATGTGGCCGGTGAAATCGAGGCTGTGGGCGCTGCGGTAAAAGAGTTCAAGCCGGGTGATGCCGTGTACGCCATGATCGGGCGGGCTGGCGCTTATGCTGATTACGCCCTGGCTAAAGCTGATGTCATTGCCCCCAAACCGGCGACACTGGATTTCGCACACGCAGGTGCCGTGCCCTTGGCTGCACTCACTGCCTGGCAGATGCTTACCGAAAACGGCGGCCTGCAATCCGGACAGCGCGTCTTGGTGCATGCGGCGGCGGGTGGCGTGGGCGGATTCGCCGTGCAGATGGCGCGCCACCTCGGGGCTCACGTCATCGGCACGGCCTCGGCACGCAATCACGAGTATCTGCGCGGCATCGGGGCGCATGAGTGCATCGATTACACCAGCGAGCGTTTCGAGAACATGGTTCGTGACATTGACCTGGTCGTTGACCTGCTGGCCGGTGAGGTGCAGGCGCGGTCCTGGGGCGTGATGAAGCCCGGCGGCATGCTGGTCTGCGCTTTGGGATCCCCGGACATGGAGCGGGCAAAGGCGGCGGGTATGAACGCGAAGCCGCAGGGCGTGCGCCCGGATGGCGCACAGTTGCGCGCCATCGGCGCTCTGATTGATGCGGGCACGATAAAAGTCGAGCTGGCTGCAAGCTTTCCGCTGGAGAAGGCCGCAGACGCGCATCGCCTGAGCGAAACCGGGCATGTGCGCGGCAAGATTGTGCTCACCACCTGAGGGGCTTTTATTCAAGGCCCGCCGCGGGCGCCATACCTGAATTGCGTTTACGATATCGACAGGAGTACCGGAAGGCGAGTTTCCGGTTTTAAACGATCCAGCCAAGGAACCATACATGTCCGCCCAGTTGCAAGCGAACCAGCTTGAAGGAAGCGTAACACCGCAGTTATTCAGCCTGAAGACCCCCATGGTCTCCACCGGCATGATCGATAATTTCGTCTCGGTGACGGATCTGATGAAGGTCTCGATCAAGATCTATGCGGAAGGCGGCGAGAATTTCCTGCATACGCACATGGCTGAAGACCATTTTTTCATCGTGATTGAAGGCGAGGCGACATTCCGTGATCCGGAAGACCATACGGTGACCCTGCACCCGCAGCAGGGCATCATGCTGCCGCGCGGTTGTTACTACATGTTCACCAATACCGGTGAAAAGCCGCTGGTATTGCTGCGCGTGGCGGCCACAGCCGAGCAACCGTGGGTGAGGGACAGCCGCAAATGGTGGCAGGGCGTGGTTGACACCCGGCCGCCGAACCGTGATGGCAGCAACATCATTCCCGGAAAATTCTTTGCCGCAGACAGCGATCTGCCGGCGCAATCCTGATACCTGGGAGAAACACCATGGCAGCACCCAAAGTCCATATCTTTCAGCCGGTTGATGAAACCGGGCAAACGCACGAGCGCATGAAACGTGCCGGCATCAATCTGAAGCTGCCGGAGATGTCCTGGATGGAGCAGGCGAACCTGCGCGAAGTCTATGAGCAGGTGCTCGATCCCGACACCGACGCGGCTGCCGCAATTGCCAATAAAACCGTGAAGATCACGCGTAAGTCATTGGAGGGCGCCCGCAATCTGCGTCTGGTCGCTTTCTACACGGTAGGATTCGACAATATCGACCTCGATGCCGCCACCGAACGCGAGGTGCTGGTGGTACACAGCCCGACCGAGTCGAACTGGGGCGGCGTGGCCGAAGGCACGCTTGGCAGCATTCTCGTGATGCTCAAAAAAATCCGCGAGAAGGACCGCTTCGTCAAAGGCGGCGGCTGGCGCGATCGCTCGCTGCAAGGGCAATATCTCGGACCTCGGCAGATCGATAACTATGCCGGGCTTACTATCGGCATTCTCGGCATGGGTCGCATCGGTTCCCGCGTGGCTGATTTGTTCGCCCCTTGGCGCATGCGCCTGATCGGCTGCGATCCCTACGTCGAGGATTCGGTCTACGTGCATCACAACGTCACCCGGGTGGACCTGCCGACGCTGCTGAAGGAGTCGGACGTGCTGACGATCCACTGCGATCTGAACAAGGAAACCCGCCACCTGATCGGTGCAGCCCAGCTCGCGCAGATGAAAAAGACCGCACTGCTGGTCAACAACGCGCGCGGCGGCATTGTCGATGTGGAAGCGCTTGCGGATGCGTTGGAAGCTGATGCACTGATGGGCGCGGCCCTGGACGTTTTTCCGGAGGAACCTCCGGCGCCCGATTTGCGGCTGCTGAAATTAGGTGACAAGGTGCTGCTCTCGCCGCACATGATTTCCAACAATCAGGGCACCGGCCTGGGCATTGCCGCGCCCTGGGTGGAGCGCGCCATTTACGACGCGCTGCAGGGCAAAGTGCCGAGGTTCGTGGTCAACCCCGAGGTGATACCGGCGTGGCTGGCGCGTTACAGCAGCAAGAATCTCTTGAGGGCCGCTGCGGCCTGAATAAGCAGCCGACATTGATTCTTTAACCGGGCGGGGCTCGAATGTGCGCCCCATGGGTTGCATGTGCCGCTGTGGCGCATGGGCTCCATGCCCCACCCGTCCTTCACCCTATGTCCTGCGCGACGCTACCGGGTACGGCCACCGGTATGCGTAATGGGATCGATTGAACGCGATGCATACTTGAGAATTCCAGATGAATCGAAGTGCGCATTGAAGAACATGAGGCGGCTGCCGAAATCACGGTAGCGCCAGCTGAGGACGGTTTCCTGCAGATTTGGATAGGCGCGTTCCTCAGAAATAACGCCAAGGGTGAGAAGGACTTCGCCGCGTGACATGCCGGGCCGTATTTTCGCGAAATAGGGTTCGTCGACCAACTGCTCCACACTGCGCACCCTGCCTTCCGCGGACAGGGTGACGCGCCAGTTTTGCAAGCCTGCCGGTTCGCGGGGGTAGTCGAGCACCTCGCCGCCGCCCGCCAGAGCCCGTCTGCCTGCGGGCTGGCCGAATTTTGCAATGACTTCGTCGCCTGTGCTCGATCCTGGCAGGAGAGCGGAAAACGATGCGCAGCCGCCGAGTCCCAGCAACAATCCCGCAATCAGACACCGCATAAGTCCTCCGTATGCAATTCCTCCCATGTTAAACACATGCGATCCATACGGTATTCCATTCGCTTCTGGGCACCGAATCCAACGGGATCAAAGACACCAGCCTCAGCCCAATCCTTCGAGCGCTGGCGGCTGTCGCGACAGCGACTGTCGCGCCAGCAGCAAGGTGACGAAGGAACCGGTCAGATCTTCATAATCGCTGTGCATGGCGGCGCCGGCGATCGACAGGTCTTCGGTTTCGGTGTGCAGCACCGGCCGGTCCTTGGATTCGTCAAAAATAACAGACGTTTTCCAGTGGACCGGATAGCGCTTGTGTTTTCGGCGGGATTCTTTTTCAGGCATGGATTGGTTGGACTGCGATGATTGCGTTTGTCTTGCTGACTTCGCGTTTATAGCATGACATGGCCTCCAATATGAATCCGGCTGTCACAAGGCCATATGCCATTGTCAATTTCGATATCTGGACTCCGGATGAATTTGCGCCCCAGCTCAAGGCCGATTATGCGTATGTCGGCAAGCTCGCGCGGGAGCTGGGCATCAAGTCGGAGTGATAGCGGCCGACGAGTCAGGCTGAGCTGTTCCCGGAACTGCCTTCTCAGGTGTCACTTCCCAGAAGTATGCGGCAGGCATTAGCCTGCTCACTGGCGCGCTTGGCGCTGGAATCCAGGAAAGTGATGTGCCCCATCTTACGTCCCTGGCGCGCCTCGTGTTTGCCATACAGATGGAGCTTCGCGCCTGCCTGGGAGAGCAGGGTTTCCCAGGGGGGCTCAGGTTTCCACGAGTGGCCCAGCAGGTTGACCATGGCGGCACCGGCGAGTTGCCGCGGCTGGGGCAAGCGCAGTCCCGCCAGGGTTCTAAGCTGTTGGTCGAACTGGCTGGTATCGCAGGCATCCAGCGTGTAATGCCCACTGTTATGCGGTCGCGGGGCAATTTCATTGACCACTAACTCGCCGCCGCTGATGAAAAATTCAACCGCCAGAACACCCACGTAATCCAGGCGCTGCGCTATCCGGGTTGCCGCTTCACACGCCTGGCTGGCCAGCGCGGCGGATATCTGCGCCGGGGCTACGGTGAGATCCAGGATTCCCTTGACGTGCTGATTCTCGGCAACCGGGAACAGCGCTACCTGCCCGTCATCGCCACGCGCAAGTACCACGGAAATCTCCTTGTCCAGGGGAAGCCGGGCTTCCAGCACGCAGGGGGCGTATTGCATGTCCTGCCAGGCGGCGGCCAGTTCGCCCGGGTTGGTAACAGTGGCCTGTCCCTTGCCGTCATAGCCATAGCGGGCGCGTTTGAGTATGCCCGGGAACAGCTTTGCCGATGCAAGATCTTCCAGCTTCTCAATGACCTGATAGGGGGCTACCTTCAGTCCGGTTTCAGATAGAAATTTCTTCTCGAGTATACGGTCCTGGGCAACGCTCACAGCCTCGGCCGAGGGTGCCACACGGCAAAGCGTGGCCAGCAGGCGCAGGCTCGCCGCCGGGACATTCTCGAATTCACAGGTGACGGCGGCACATTGCCCGCCCAGCGAACGTAAGGCCGCTTCGTCCGCGTAGTCGGCGATGATCTGCGCATCGGCCACCTGTCCCGCAGGGCAGTCCTTCTGTGGGTCAAGAACGATGGTCGTGTAGCCAAGACGCCGTGCGGCAAGCACGAAGTATCTTCCCAGTTGCCCGCCACCGAGCACGCCCAGCGTGGCGCGTGGCAGCAAAGGGAGTTTGCTCATGTCTTCTTGACCTCGCTGGTGAGGAGAATGGAAGTCGCTGCGGTTTCGCGCTGTTGTTCCCGAAAGTGCTGCAATTTTTCTGCCAGCGCACGGTCGGACACCGCCAGCATGCTGACTGCGAACAATGCCGCATTGGCAGCGCCGGCATTGCCGATGGCAAAGGTTGCCACGGGAACGCCTTTGGGCATTTGAACAATGGAATACAGGGCGTCCTGGCCGTTCAGCGCGCCGCTGGGTACCGGCACGCCGAGCACTGGCAGGGTGGTCTTGGCCGCCAGCATGCCCGGCATGCGGTGTGCGGAGAGCACCTGCGCTTTCCACGGGATGCCGAAATGCTCGAGCATTTCGCAGGCGTTTTTCATGACGCCCCAGTCGCTGGAGGATCCCATCACCACGGCAATCATCGACGCCCCGTTCCTTGCTGGACAGATTCTTCAGGACGGCACTTTGCCGCTCCACGTCGCGCGGGTCTAATTAAAGTTTTTCGCGCAAATCATAGATAATAAGCTATGAAACGAAACGAGCGCTGGCGTCGCATCACCCTGCGGCAGTTGGAAATTTTTGAAGTGGTGGCACGGCATGTGAGCATCACCCGTGCCGCCGAGGTGCTGCATCTGACACAGCCGTCGGTGTCGATTCAGCTCAAACGCCTGGCCGATACCGTGGGGCAGCCGCTTTTCGAGGCCTCGGGCCGCGGGATCGTGCTTACCGATACGGGCAAGGAGCTTGCCGGTACCTGTCGTGAGCTGCAGGCGGTCTGGGCGTATTTCGAGTCGCGTATCGAGGACCAGTCGGAATTGCGGCGCGGGCGGGTGACCATATCCGTGGTGACGACAGCCAAATACGTACTGCCCAAGGCATTGGGCCTGTTTTGCCGAAAATACCCCGGGATTGAAGTGGATCTGGATGTGCAAAACCGTGAGGGCGTGCTTGCACGCATGCGTGACCGCCTGGATGACTTGCATATCATGAGCTCGCCGCCGGTGGACGCCAGAATCCTCGCCGAGCCATTCTTTGACAATCCGCTGGTGGTGATTGCGCCGCCGGACCATAAGCGCGGCGCCCGGCCTGCCACGCTCGAATCCCTGGCAGGCCAGCGTTTCCTGTTGCGCGAACCGGGCTCCGGAACGCGGCTTGCCATTGATGAGCATCTGGGCAAGACGGGTGTGACGCTGGCCTCGCGCATGGTGATCGGTTCCAACGAGGCTATCAAACAGGCAGTGGCCGGCGGCATGGGTCTTGCCATCGTGTCGCGTTCCGTGCTCTCCGGCAGCGATTTTGATGATGTGCAGATATTGCCGGTGAGGGGTTTCCCGATCGAAAAGCCCTGGCATATCGTGCGCTGGCGGGATCACCGCCTGTCCCCCGCGGCACAGGCTTTCCTCGATTTCCTGACCGACTATGCCGCCACCTTGCGCAGCAGCGCGACGCAAGCCAAAAAGCTGCGCAAGGCATAAAACGACGGCGGAATGCATTGAGTAACGGTGAGTGCGCAAACGCGCTCAGGTGACCTTGAATCCCATCAGCTTGGCGATCAGCTTGCGCTGGATCTGGGAAGTGCCTGCTGCAATGGTCGCAGCGCGACTGTCGCGAAAATAGCGCTCCATGTCGAATTCGGTGTTGTAGCCGTAGCCGCCCATCACTTGCATGCCCTGCTGGGCAACCTTGACGTAGACCTCGCTCGAGTGCAGCTTGGCCATGGTGATTTCGCGCAGGGCCGGCTTGCCATCGGCCACCAGGGCGGCAGCCCGCCACATAAGCGCGCGCGAGGCTTCGACTTCGGTGGACATGTCGGCAAGCATGTGGGCGATGGCCTGATTGTTGCCGATGAGTTTGCCGATTGGGCTATATAAAATATTAAAAAAGACAACCAAACTATCCGGAAACATATACCAATGCTAGTGTTTTTAATATGAAAGTTTAACTTTTAAATGCCGCATGGATGTCTCCGGGATGCTGG
>JBCKLP010000050.1:0-14886 GCA_038903735.1 Burkholderiales bacterium
TTTAGCATCGAGCTTGCGTCGGCTGCAAACCACTCGCTTTTCGGCTACGACCCGGTAGGCATCCTGGCCAGCACTAATACGACCGAATCTAACTCGGCTCGCGAAGTCTATTCCGCCAACCAGATGGTGGTGGTCGTGGGGCACTCGGTGGGCGCAGCCACAAACGTGCTTGCTGCGAATGCCGCCAACGCCATCCAGGCCGCCATCGTGTCGATGCTCAGCAGCCACGGGATTTCTACCAACGCACCGATAGAAGTTACGGCCACGAGCAACTGGGATGGTGTTGGCCAGACAGCCGTGGTGGGTGCGCTCGGCGAAGCGGTGGCAGCGAGCGCTGGCACCGACATCACCACGTCCGCGGGCCGCCACGCGATCGTGACCCGTGCGGTGCAGAAAGCTGAGGGTCGTGTAGCCGATACGCTGGTCACTGAACTGCAAACCGCCACCGTCATCGTAAATGGTGTCACCAAGACCTACGCCGAACTTCTTACGCAGGACTTGGGGGTTGCCGACGTGGCGGCGTTTGTTGACCAGATCGTCACCAGCAAAGCGGGGCGTGCAGAGACCTTGACCAATATCGCCGTTGAAAAGCATGTGGCCGACTGGCAGGCGGCGCTCAGTTCCATGGGCAGTGCTGAAGCCTTGGCCAAGACCATCACGGTCATTTCGGTGACGTCGAAGAACGTTGACATGACATCCTTAGGTAACCTGGTCCAGGACGACGGTACCCCCGTCTCTGGCCAGACGCTGGATACCGTGAAGGCTGCGTTCAGCACGAATGTGCACGACGTGTCTCAATTCGCACAGGAAACGGTGGGCGATCTCTTTGGCACGGAGACGCGCGCCAAGTATGCCGATGCCGTGATCCAGTTGCTCACGCCGGGTGATGACAATTTCAACGGCCAGGATGTATCGGAGATCATCGCCGCGCTAGGGGGGCAAAACACCGTCGATGGCCGTGGTGGCAACGACAAGATTCTGGGCGGGCCGGGTAACGACACGCTTTCGGGGGGCAGTGGTGATGACGAAATCTATGGTTTCCGCGGCAATGACATCCTGAATGGAGATGCCGGCAACGACTTCATCTCCGCCGGTGCTGGCGATGACATCGTCAATGGCGGCTTAGGGAACGACACGCTGCTCGGTGAGGATGGCAACGACACCATCAGTGGTGGTGGCGGGAGCGATACGATCCTTGGGGCTGGTGGCAACGACATCATCACGGTAGGCGGGAATGGAGGGCAGTCGTTCACGACGACAGTAGATGGTGGCGCGGGCACGGATCGTCTGAATATTGCATACGCGGGAATCGCAAGTCTTGGAGACTTTGCGATTGGTTACAACGGCACGACGACCACGCTGACCGACGTCAACGGCGGGGCAATAAACTTCGGGTCGATAGAATCTCTCTACGTCAACAACCACAAGTACGATATATATCCGAGAAACTCTGGCCCAGGGATGGTGCTTTATAGCACGCCATTCGGTGAAAACCTTATTTGGGGTGTTGACGATAAAACACTCTATGCGCGCCCCGATTCGTCGACGCCCTCGGCTCAGCGAGTTTCCGGTATGGGTTCAGAGTTATTGGCGCATCTTCAAGGCTTTACAAGTACAGACAACCTGCATTACCTGGGTTCTACAGGGAACGACTATGTTGATCTAAACGTCAGTCGCCTTACCTATACAGGTTCATTCATTCTGAACATGGGGAATGGAAATGACCTATTGAACTCCATAAGGTTAATCGCAACCGATTCCATTAATCTTGGCGCAGGCGATGACGTTATATTAGTCACCAACACCAATATTGCGACTCTGAGCGTGTCTGTTTTCGATGGTGGCAGCGGTACAGACACAATCGATTTTCAAAATAGCACAACGACGAACGGTCAAATACTGTCGCTCAACACTGCGAATGCGAGCGGCTTTGAGAACCTGGTTGGTGGATATGCGAACGAGATCCTGCAGGGTGATGCAGGCAACAACGTGCTTCAAGGCTCCATCGGAAGCGATACGCTGTACGGCTTTGCTGGAAACGATACGCTCGTTGCCGATTGGCTTTCGTACAACGGAGTTATCCCTCCCGACTACACCGCCAGTTCGCGCGTGGAAAACGATCAACTGTATGGTGGAGATGGTAACGATCTACTGATTGGTTCTGCGGGGGATAACTTACTCGACGGGGGCGCAGGAGCCGATACGTTGCTGGGTGGGGCAGGCACAGACACCTTTGTCCTACGAATCGGCGACGGTGGCGGCACGATTGCTGATGCCGACACAATCAAGGACTTCCGGGATGGCACTGACGTCCTCGGTCTTGCTGGCAACTTGAACTATGCCGACTTGGTTATCACCCAAGGTAACGGCACCAATACCGCCACGACAAATACCGTCATCAAGACTTCGTCCGGCGAGTATCTGGCCGTACTGCTAAATACGCAGGCGACCAACATTACCTATCTCGATTTCACCGGGCTTTCGACAAACCCGCAAACATTGGATGGGACTGCTGGCAACGATGTTCTGATCGGCGCATCCGGGGCAGATGCGATCAACGGGCAAGGCGGTAGCGATGTGCTGCTTGGCTGGGGTGGCGATGACCTCATCACGGTAGGCGGGAATGGAGGGCAGTCGTTCACGACGACAGTAGATGGTGGCGCGGGCACGGATCGTCTGAATATTGCATACGCGGGAATCGCAAGTCTTGGAGACTTTGCGATTGGTTACAACGGCACGACGACCACGCTGACCGACGTCAACGGCGGGGCAATAAACTTCGGGTCGATAGAATCTCTCTACGTCAACAACCACAAGTACGATATATATCCGAGAAACTCTGGCCCAGGGATGGTGCTTTATAGCACGCCATTCGGTGAAAACCTTATTTGGGGTGTTGACGATAAAACACTCTATGCGCGCCCCGATTCGTCGACGCCCTCGGCTCAGCGAGTTTCCGGTATGGGTTCAGAGTTATTGGCGCATCTTCAAGGCTTTACAAGTACAGACAACCTGCATTACCTGGGTTCTACAGGGAACGACTATGTTGATCTAAACGTCAGTCGCCTTACCTATACAGGTTCATTCATTCTGAACATGGGGAATGGAAATGACCTATTGAACTCCATAAGGTTAATCGCAACCGATTCCATTAATCTTGGCGCAGGCGATGACGTTATATTAGTCACCAACACCAATATTGCGACTCTGAGCGTGTCTGTTCTCGATGGTGGCAGCGGTACAGACACAATCGATTTTCAAAATAGCACAACGACGAACGGTCAAATACTGTCGCTCAACACTGCGAATGCGAGCGGCTTTGAGAACCTGGTTGGTGGATATGCGAACGAGATCCTGCAGGGTGATGCAGGCAACAACGTGCTTCAAGGCTCCATCGGAAGCGATACGCTGTACGGCTTTGCTGGAAACGATACGCTCGTTGCCGATTGGCTTTCGTACAACGGAGTTATCCCTCCCGACTACACCGCCAGTTCGCGCGTGGAAAACGATCAACTGTATGGTGGAGATGGTAACGATCTACTGATTGGTTCTGCGGGGGATAACTTACTCGACGGGGGCGCAGGAGCCGATACGTTGCTGGGTGGGGCAGGCACAGACACCTTTGTCCTACGAATCGGCGACGGTGGCGGCACGATTGCTGATGCCGACACAATCAAGGACTTCCGGGATGGCACTGACGTCCTCGGTCTTGCTGGCAACTTGAACTATGCCGACTTGGTTATCACCCAAGGTAACGGCACCAATACCGCCACGACAAATACCGTCATCAAGACTTCGTCCGGCGAGTATCTGGCCGTACTGCTAAATACGCAGGCGACCAACATTACCGCTCTCGACTTTTCACAACTTGCTGACACAGTGGCGACGCCGCTTAGTATCAACCTTCTGAATGACACCGGGCCTAGCATTACCGACAAGATCACCAGTGACGGCTCACTCATGCTGAACGGCGTTGAAAGCGGCGCCAACGTCCAATACAGCACCAATGGTGGCATTACGTGGACGAGTGGCTTCGTGTCTGCCGTGGGCAGCAACTCCGTCCAAGCGCGGCAGATTGATATCGCGGGTAATGTCTCGGTGGCGAGCATTACCTACACCTTCACCCTAGACACTGCGGCGCCATTGGCGCCAGTGTTGGCTTTGGCGACTGACAGTGGTTCGAGCAACAGTGACTGCATCACCAATGTGGGGACGGTGAATGTGACGGGGTTGGAAGGGGGGGCGACCTGGCAGTACAGCACCAATGGCGGCAGCACCTGGAGTACGGCTCAAGCCACCACCACCAGCTTCACGCTGGCTGAGGCGACCTACGCGATTAGCGCGGTACAAGTGCGGCAGACCGATGTGGCGGGCAACATCACCGCCACGCCGTCGAGCAATGCGGCGGCGATCACGGTGGACACCACAGCCCCAAGCAACTCGGGGAGCACGACCTTTACGAATGTGGCCAATAGCGTGATCACTTTCGGCACCAGTGAAGCGGCGACGATGACGAGCACGGCTGGATTCTCGGTGGTGTTCAACCCGAGCGCGGCGGATAATTTTCTCGGCACGGCGGTCGGCCTTACCGGCGGGTCTGGTGCGGCGGCCACGGCGATCACCCTGAATACGAGCAGTGGCACGTCGCTGGCTACGGATGTCCTCAAGGTGCGGTACGACAGTTCGCAGGGCAATGTGGTGGATGCCGCGGGTAACGCGCAGGGTTCAATAGAGGTCTACATTGGCGGCAGTGGTAATAACACCATCGATCTGGGGAACTATGGCTTGTCGTTCACGCAGAGACTGTTGGGCAACGGCGGTAATGACACCCTCACCGGTTCCGCATTTACTGACACTCTCGATGGCGGCCCTGGCGACGACATTCTCACGGGTGGACCGGGTGCGGATACCTTGATTGGTGGTATAGGCACCGATACCTTCAATTTTGCACAGGGCGATTCACCGGTGCTGGGTGCCCGCTCGGGCAGTTCTGGCAGTTACTCCTGGGTGATCACCAATGCCGTAGGTGTCGATATCATTACCGATGCAGTTACGGACGAGAGGATAAATCTTTCTGGTGGAATTACCTTCAATAGCGATATCGCGGCAGTTGGCAATCAGCAATACACGGTGGTGCGGGGTACTTTAGGCGGTACCAATACCAGCGGCAACTTCCTGCAAAGCGCAAGCGGTACCGACACCATGATCATCTGGGACCGTGATACTTCTGCGGGATTCTCGGCAAGTGCCATCGTGCTGCAGAACATCACGGCAGTGACGAGCACCAACACCGGGCTGATTATTATTTGATACGCTACACCTCGTTACTTGAAAGCGCCCGTAGATACTTTTTGTTTTTCCAAGAAAATAGGCTTCGCGGATAAACCCTCGAAACCCTTGCTGCGCTTGGCTCCCCGACCAGGGCTCGAACCTGGGACCTCGGATTAACACTCCGTTGCTCCAGGCAAAAGGCAAGCGCGGTTTGTCACGGGTGCCAGGGTGGCACTTCCCTTTAATACTGGACGCCTTGGCCGGTAAAGGGGGGGATCGATACTTTTTGCAGGTGCGGAATTCGGGTTTCGTAGGTGCAAGGAATCTGTCGCATCCATGGATTACAATTCAGTAAGCGATTTCGTGCAATCAGTGATGGTGGAAGGTGCAAGTTGACGCCGCGTGAAATGCGGCCAAAGGAAGATCATGACAACCTTGGAATTGAAACTGACTCTGCCCGTACAACTGGCCAAGCAGGCGAAGGCCGCGGGCCTGCTAAAGTCCGAGGCGATCGCATCGATGCTGCGCGAGCGCCTGCGCAAACAGGCCGGAGAGGAATTACGGGTAATGTTGGATAAGCTCGACTCCGCCAAGTCCCCCCCGATGAGCGAAGAGGAGATTCAGGCCGAAGTCAACGCGGTGCGCAAGGCACGCCGGGTACGGCCTACATGTGAATGACCTGGCGCCGGTGCTATGAAGCGTGAACAAAACGCTGCGGATGCCGTGCGGGGCTGCCCCCTAACCTGAAACCGTGGTCTGTCCCCAGGCTGGACGCGTCAGGCCCAGATTGGCCCTTAGCGTAGCGCCCTCGTATTTCGTCCGATACAAACCTCGCCGCTGTAGTTCCGGTACCACCAGTTCGACAAAATCACTGAGCCCGCCGGGAAACACCGGCGGCATGATGTTGAAACCGTCGCAACCGCCTTCCGCAACCCATTGCTCCATCAGGTCGGCAACCTCGACCGGCGAGCCCACCACTTCCATGTGGCCGCGCGCGCCGGCGATGCGCCGGTAGAGATCGCGAATGCTCAGATTCTCGCGCCGCGCCATGTCAATGAAGAGATCGACGCGGCTGCTGGAGAGGCCGCTGCGCGGAATGTCCGGCAGCGGCCCGTTGATGTCGTGGCCGGCAAGGTCGTAGTTGAGGCGCTGCGACAGGAGTTGCAGTCCGGCGGAGGGGTCGATGAGATCCTGCAGTAGTTCCTGCTTTTCCAGCGCCTCAGCGCGGCTGCGGCCCACATACACCGACAGGCCCGGCATGATTTTCAGGCTGTCCGGCTCGCGGCCCAGGGCCTGCATGCGTCCCTTCACGTCGCGGTAATACTCCTTTGCGCTTGCCAGTGTCGCATGCGCGCCGAATACCACTTCGGCGGTGACGGCGGCCAGGGCGCGGCCATCCTCCGAGGCGCCGGCCTGCACCAGCACCGGTTCGCCCTGCGGTGAGGGCGCCACGTTCATCGGGCCGCGTACGCGATAGTGCTTGCCGGCGTGTGTCATGGCGTGCATCTTCGCCTTGTCGAAATAAACGCCGCTTTCCCGGTCACGCACGAAAGCATCCGGCTCCCAGGAATTCCACAGCCCGCGCACCGCGTGCGCGAACTCGCGCGCGTACTCGTAGCGGTCCGACTTGTCCGGGTGGCGCTCAAGGCCGAAGCTGTCGGCCTCCAGCTTGTTGCCCGAGGTCACCAGGTTCCAGCCGGCGCGGCCGTTGCTGATGAGATCCAGCGAGGCAAAGCGGCGCGCCAGCGAATAGGGATAGTCGTAAGTGGTGGTGGCGGTGCACACCAGACCGATGTGGGTGGTGTGCTGCGCCAGCGCGCACATCAGCGTGAAGGGCTCAACCGCCGTGCCCCAGGAGTCGCGCGACATCGCCTCCAGGTCGGCGCGCCAGAAGGTTACCGAATCGGCCATGAAGACGAGATCGAAGAGGCCGCGCTCGGCAAGCTGCGCCAGCTCGATGATACTGGGCAGGTTGGCGCCGCTGTCGGGTGTGCCCTGCGGATGCCTCCAGGCGGCAATGTGATGCCCGCAGGGCCAGTAGAAAAACCCAAGTTTCATCATGGCGGACTCAGGCTTTCCACCATGAATATTCCATTTTTGAATGAAAAAATGGCTTTCATATACGCCAATGATGAAGATATTTTTTAAATCTCATGAATTTTTCTCTCCGAAGCGTGCAGGTAGCCGCTGTTGCCGGTGGCGGTGATGAAGATATTGTCGCAGCAGAAGGTAAACACGCTGGGCTTGGATTCCGCCGGATGCACCGCAAAGAACATGTCGGCTTCCAGTTTCATCGACTCGTCGAAGCGGATCAGCGGCCGCTGCACAATGTCATAGCCTTGAGCGTGCGAGTGGATGCGGCCTTCTTCGGGCAGGCCATGGCTTTTCATGTACTCGTTATAGGCCTTGAAGATTTCGCAGCAATCAGCACCCGGTTTCATCAGGCTGGTGGAATAGTCCTGTGCGGCCTTGACCTTCTCGAAGGCATCGGAAAGCTCGGCGCCGGGCTTGCCGAGACAAACCGGCCGCGCTACCTCGGCAAAGTAGCCGCCAGGCCCGGTGTTCTCCAGCAACACCGACAGGTAATCGCCGCGCTGGAAAGTCCGCCCCTGCGCGTTGGGCGGCAGGATGGGCGCCGGCTGACCCAGGGGCGCGGAGCCGGCCATGATGGTGCCATGCGTGCTGCCCAGCAGCCGGCCTTCGTAATGAATGATGGAGGCCACTTCCAGATCGCGCATGCCGGGCTGGATTTTCTTCAGCAGGCGCTTGAACACTTCGTCCTGCATGCGGATTGCCTGCATGATGAAGTCCTTTTCCTCGGCGCTCTTGATGGCGCGCCAGTGATCGAAGGCCTCGGTCTCGTCGATCACCTCGCCTTTGCCGGCGAGCGCGCCCTTTACCGCTTCGACGAAGGCCCAGGGCATGCCGTCGGGATTGAGCAGGGCGACACGCTGGTAGCCGCGGCGCTTGAGCATCTCCACAACAGCGTCGGCCTCGTAGCGCTGGTTGTAATTGACGGCGGGAAATTCTGCGACGTTGAGAATCTCGCCCACGCCGGGGTGGGTGGGGTCCTTGCCGCCCACTTCCTTGCGCGCACCCTGAAAGCCGTGCTCCACCACCGTCATCAGGTCGTTGGCGTGGAACACCACCACATTGCGATAGGCGCCGGCCGCATCGGTGAACCAGCGCGTGTAGCCGGAATTGTTAGGCGCCTCGGTGGACACCGCGATCAGCGCATCAATCTTGCGCTCGCGCAGGTGATCGCGCGCAAGCTTCCAGCGGCGCTCCAGCTCCGCGAGGGATACCCCGGCTATCTTGCGTTCGTTCTGGGCCATGTTGAAACTCCTAGAGTGGGATTGAAGGCGCAGTGTATCGCCAGTTGAAATTGCAGGCGTTCATGACTTCCCGCACCCGGGCCGAGGTGCAATTTGTTTGCCGGAATCGATGCGTCCACGCGCATCAAAGTCAATCAATGACGCGCGATTTCAGGCGTTCATCGCGGCCCTGCGTGCCCGAGACTTATTTGCCGATGATGTTCAACAGCGCCTGGCGGCGTTCGCCTTGGACCACCGCAAGCGCCCGCTTGATCGCGGGCCCAAGTTCGGCGCGGGTCTCCACGCGCTCGCCATAGCCACCCGAGGCTTCGACGTATTTTTCGAAATCGGGCATGGGGGCCAGCGCCGACAGCGGCGCCGTGCCGTGTTGTTGCGCATGCTGCATGGCATGCTGTTCCGGATACATGGCATCCGCCGCCGCATGCACCGCCGCCCAGCGCGCGTTGTTGAACACCAGGGTCAACACCGGCAGCTTGTGCAATGCCGCGGCATGGTGGCAGGCCGCCGGATTGGCGAACAGGTAGGCGCCGTCGCCTTGCACCGCAATGACGGTGCGATCCGGCAGCGCCTGCTGCACGCCCAGCGCGGCGGGCAGGCCCCATCCCAGTCCTGCCGAGACCGGATTGGGAAAATAGCTGCCCGGCTCGTCGAGCGTCAGATATTCGCGCAATGCCGAATACTCGTTGACGATGATGGCATCGCGCGGGCGCAGCGCGTCCAGCGTCCGGGTGAAGAACATCTTGGTGATTGGGCCATCCTTGGCGGCTTCGCTTTCGCCGCGCTCCTGCACCGCACGGCGTTTGGCAGCGGCACGTGCGACCAGGCGTTCGCGACGCTCTGCCGCACCCTTCTGCACGCCGGCTGCAGCCAGTGCGGCGCTGAGCGCCGGCAGCAGGCCGCGCACGCTGGTGGTCAGGGTCACATCGGAACGGAAGGAGCGCAGCGGATAGCGGCTGAAGAGGGGATCGGTGCCGGCTTGCGCAACGAAGGCATCGGCCCGTGGCGCGCCCTTGTGCGGAAACCACGGCACGTCGCTCTCCAGCACCAGCAGAGCATCGATATCGGCAAGCAGCGATTCCAGGTCTTGGCCCAGATGCAGCGCATGGCTGGAGGGAAAATTCAGGTTGCGCGCCCTGGACTCCACTACGCCGATGCCGAAGCGATCCGCCAGTTCCACCAGCATGGGCACAGTGGACGGGTCGGCGCCGCTGGCAGTGCAGGCAATGACCGGGAAGCGCGCACCCGCCAGCGCGGCGGCGATGCGATTCACCTGCTCAGGATCGGGATGCGCCGCCGCCGGCACCGCGGGCGCGGCAGCGGAGAATTTGAAGCCCTCCATTTTCTGTGCCATCACCTCGCGCGGCAGCGTGAGATAGACCGGCCCGCGCGGCTGCGCCTGGGTGATGCCCAGCGCGCGATCGACGACATTCTCCAGATTGAGGCCATCGCGCAGTTCGTAATCCCACTTGATCAATTCGCGCATCATTCCGGCCTGGTCGAACATTTCCTGCGCCCAGTGGATGCCGTTGTCACGCGAGCCGAGCCGGCCGGATTCGAACAGGGGCGTGCGGCCCGCGGTGAACAGCATCGGGATCTGGCTGCGCGCCGCGTTCATGATGGCGCAGACGGCATTGGCGGCGCCCACGCTGACATGCAGCATCACCACCTGGGGGCGTCCGGTGATCATGGTGTAGCCGTGTGCCATGCCCACCGCCAGATTCTCGTGCGTGGCAATGATGGGCGTCGGAAACTGCAGGCCCGACTGCGCCGCCCGGCCGTAGGCTTCCACCAGCGGCGCAGTGTCGGTTCCTGCGTTGATGTAAAGGTAATCAATGCCGCGCTGCTTCAGGAGCGCGAGGTAGGCCTCGCAGGCGGACTCGACGGCAATATTGATTTCCCCGCTGACCACTGGTTCTATGGAATCGCGTTTCATATCAACTCCCTTTTTCTATGCCTGAAAATTCTGCCCGCTCACATTCGAACGATTACCTTGGAACCCTTTGCAGACCACTGTGAACGGTTAGGCGGCCTTGCAGCAATCCCCACACTCGTCCCGCTGTTGCCGGCATCGCCATATCCTTCACACCCAGCGCGTCGGTGATCGCATTCATCAGTGCCGCCGGTGCGCCGATGGCGCCGGCCTCGCCACAGCCTTTCACCCCCAGCGGATTATGGGTGCAGGGCGTGCCGTGCATGCCGAGTTGATAGTTCGGCAGGTCATCGGCGCGCGGCAGGCAGTAATCCATCATCGAGCCGGTGAGCAGTTGCCCGTCGCCATCGTAGCCGCAGCCCTCGAGCAGCGCCTGGCCGATGCCCTGGGTGATGCCGCCATGCACCTGGCCCTCGACAATCATGGGATTGATGACATTGCCGAAGTCATCCACTGCGGCAAAGCTGACGATCTCAGTAGTGCCGGTCTCCCCGTCGATCTCCACTTCGCAGACATAGGCGCCCGCCGGGAAGGTGAAGTTCTGCGGATCGTAGAAGGCGTTCTCGTTCAGGCCCGGCTCCAGTTTGTCATGCGGGTAGTTGTGCGGCACGTAGGCGGCGAAGGCCACTTCGCCGAAACTCTTCTGCCGGTCGGTGCCCGTGACCTTGAAAACGCCGGGCTGGTATTCGATATCGCTTTCGGCAACCTCCAGCAGATGCGCGGCGATCTTTTTCCCCTTGGCAATCACCTTGTCCAGCGCCTTGACGATGGCGGTTCCCCCGACCGCGATCGAGCGCGAGCCATAAGTACCCATGCCGAACAGCACCTTGGAGGTGTCGCCGTGCACGATGTCCACTGCATCGATGGAAAGCCCCAAGCGGTCGGCCACCACCTGGGCGAAGGTGGTCTCGTGGCCCTGACCGTGCGAATGGGAACCGGTGAACACCGTCACTGAACCGGTGGGATGCACGCGCACCTCGCCCGCTTCGTAGAGCCCGGCGCGCGCGCCCAGGGCGCCTGCCACGGCGGAGGGCGCGATGCCGCAGGCCTCGATATAGCAGGCATAGCCCAGGCCGCGCAGTTTGCCTTTGGCTGCCGCGTCTTTCTTTCGCTGCGCAAAGCCGGCAACCTCACCCAGTTTCAGCACCGCGTCCAGCGTGGCATCGTAATCACCGATGTCGTACTGCAGCGCCACCGGGGTCTGATAGGGAAAGCTGCGGATGAAATTCCGGCGGCGCAGTTCCGCCGGATCCATTTTCAGTTCGCGCGCGGCGGTCTCGACGATGCGCTCGACCACATAGGTGGCCTCGGGCCGGCCCGCCCCGCGATAGGCATCCACCGGCACGGTATTGGTGAACACCGCGGTCACCTCGCAGTAGATGAGCGGCGTGGCGTACTGGCCGGCCAGCAGGGTGGCGTAGAGGATGGTGGGAATGCAGGAAGCAAAGGTGGAGAGGTAGGCCCCCATGTTGGCGGTGGTGTGCACCCGCAGCGCGAGGAATTTGCCGTCCTTGTCCAAGGCCAGTTCCGCCGTGGTGACATGGTCGCGGCCATGGGCGTCGGACATAAAGGACTCGCTGCGCTCGGCGGTCCATTTCACCGGGCGATTAAGTTGTTTCGCGGCCCAGGTCACCACCACGTCCTCGGCATACAGGTAGATTTTCGAGCCGAAGCCGCCACCCACATCGGGCGCCACCACGCGCACCTTGTTCTCAGGCAGGCCCAGCACAAAGGCAGTCATCAGCAGGCGCTCCACGTGCGGGTTCTGGCTGGCCACATGCAGCGTGTACTGGCCGTCCGCACGCGAGTACTGGCCGATGGCGGCGCGCGGCTCGATGGCGTTGGGTATCAGGCGATTATTGATGAATTCAAGCCGGGTCACGTGTGCGGCTTTGGCGAAGGCGGCATCGACATCCGCCTTGCCGCCGATGGCCCAGACATAACAGGTGTTGTCCGGGGCGATATCGTGCAGCACCGGGGCGCCCGGCGCACGCGCCTTCGCGGCATCGGCCACCGCGGGCAGCACTTCGTAATCCACTTCCAGCAATTCGACGGCGTCGCGCGCCGCGGCCAGCGATTCGGCAATCACCACCGCTACCGGATCGCCGACATGGCGCACCTTGCCCTGCGCAAGGCAGGGGTGGGCCGGTTCCTTCATGGGCTGCCCGTCCACGCCGGTGATCAGCCAGCCGCAGGGCAGTCCGCCCACCTTGGCCGCGGCTAGGTCATCGCCGGTATAGATCCCCACCACACCGGGCGCCTTCAATGCCTTGTCCTTGCGGATGGCCTTGATGTTCGCGTGCGCATGCGGCGAGCGCACAAAAGCCGCACAGGTCTGGTTGGGAAAGCTGATGTCGTCGGTGTATTGGCCGGCGCCGGTCAGGAAGCGGTAATCTTCCTTGCGGGTAATCCGGGCTCCGATCAGCGGTGCATTCATGGCGTTCTCCTTCGCGGTCGCGACGGGCAGTTGCAGGAAATACGGTCTGGGCGCCGCAGGCATCCGCAAGCGCGGATTGCGCTGCACTGACCAGAATGCGTGATCACTCACTGTAGCAGGGAAATGAAAAACCGGCCATACTTTCGAAGCGCTTCGGAAGCGCTTGGTCTGGATCGGTGTTTAGCTCACTTTCGGGATTAAAATTGACTGTTAAAGCATGCCAATAAACAAGTTTTTTTTTAATTAATTGAAATTTACAGAACATCGTCGCCCTCGCTTTGTTTGCCCATGCAGCCTGTCAGTGGCGTTCGGGCCGTGCCCTGCCGGTCTCGTGCAGGCCTCGCCAGTACGCACCCGCATTCGCCGCCATCGCCAAGCCCTCATCGCTGAGCCGCATGCAATCGATGGCAGCAGACCAGGAAGAATTCCTAGGAAGAATTCCTACAGCCCCTGCCCGCGCATTTTGTTAAAGTGGAGCGCCATGAAAATAAAAAATAACAGGTGTGCCACAGCGCTTTTTCTTTGTGTTGTGTTCAGCTTCGCGCCCGCGGCCTCCCCAATGGCGCTGGCGCAGAATGCCGGCATCGGCAGGGTCCCTGACAAGACATTCCTGGGTGTCACCGGCAAGTCCTGGCGGGAAGATTATGACCTCATGCGAGGCCGCTGTAACACTGCGGAGATCAGCGCAGCTTTGCGCAAGTCGGAACGTGCACCGGATTCCCGTGAAGTCGCCATCATTTCCGGCACCTCCCTCGGTTTGATGGTGAAAGCCAAAACCGGCGCAAGCGTTGAAAACATCGATCTTGCCTGCATAGGCCACACCCTCGAACTGCTCAATACCGGCAAGACGGTCGGCTGGACCAACCAGTCCACCAGCGTGGGCTACCGCCTCACGCTGACGCGAAGCTATATGCTGCATGACATCAGCTGCCGCACCTACGTGGTTCGCGTTTCCACGGATAAAAAGACTGAAACCCTGAACGCCTCGGCCTGCCGTCATGGAGATGGCCTGTGGGCCATGTCCTCCTGAATCCTGCCGGCGGCGGACATCACTCGGCATAAACGGCGCCCTCCCAATCGTGGGAAGTGAAAAGCAGGCGCCAAGTGGCGGGCAGCAAGCCGGTTTAATCCGCATCGGCGGCGGTGCCGGTGACAACCCGGTGTGGAAATCCGGGTTCTGTTACAGGGTTCTGTTACAGGTGGTCGCCTTCTCCTATATGCTGCGGCCACAAAATTGATAATAGCCGCGCCGCGCACACGCGAAATTATGGAATCACGAATTTTCGCAGCCGCGGACAGCGTGGAACAGCCGGCCTTCTCCATGCTGCCGACTTTCTGGCGCAATCATGCCGGCGGCAATATCAGCGCCGGCCTGGTGGCCGCGATCGTCACGCTGCCCCTGGCTATGGGTCTGGGCATTCTCGCCTTTGCCCCGCTCGGGCCACAGTATGTTTCGGCCGGCGTGATCGCCGGGCTTTACGCCGCCGCGTTCCTCGGCCTGGTGGCGGTGTTGTTCGGGGCGCGCGGTGTGGCAATCTACGCACCACGCAGCCTGGTCGCCTTCATGGTGGCCGCCATCGCCACCGAGGTGGCAGCGCCCGATTACTGGCCTGCGCTGCACGAGGCCAATCCCCTGCTGCTGCCCTCGGCTCTGCTGTTGATTCTCGCCATGGCTGGTGTCATGCAGATGCTGCTGGGCTTCGCGCGCCTGGGCCGGATGGTGAAATTCATTCCCGCGCCGGTCATGGCCGGTTTCCAGAACGCCGCGTGCTGCATCATCATTTACTCGCAGATCCATCTGTTGCTTGGCCTGTCGGCAAAGCCGGCAGGGGGCGAATGGCTGGCGGCGTTGGACGGGATAAAACCCCTGACTCTGGTAGTGGGCGTGGTCACGCTGGCCCTCATCTTTAAGG
>JBCKLP010000051.1:0-14500 GCA_038903735.1 Burkholderiales bacterium
TCCAGCGCTTCGGATTGGCCTACCGCTCCCGGGTGCTGTGCACCGTGAAGCTTTCGCGGGCCCTGTATCCCCAGCATCGCCGCCACAATCTTGATTCGCTGATCGAACGCCATGGCCTTGTCTGCAAGGCCCGCCACCGGGCGCTTGGCGACGCCGAGGTGCTCTGGGAATTTGTCAAAGCAATCTATGCGGAAAAAAATACCGCGGACATCAATGCTGCCGTGGGCAAACAATTTTCCCAGCCCAGCCTGCCGCCGCGCCTCTCGGCAGAGATGCTCGATGAGTTGCCGGATACGCCCGGCGTTTATCTCTTCTATGGCGAGAACAGCCTGCCGATCTACATCGGCAAGAGCGTCGATCTGCGCGCCCGCGTGTGCTCGCATTTCTGCGGCGATCACAAAAATGGCAAGGACATGCGCATCGCCCAGGAGGTCACGCGCGTGGAATGGATCGCGACGGCGGGCGAATTCGGTGCCCTGATCAAGGAGGCGAAGCTCATCAAGGAGTTGCTGCCCGTCCACAACCGCATGGAACGGCGGCAGAGCGGCTACGTCGGCTTCGAGCGCAACCCGGATCTGGAAAGCTCACGGCCGCTGCGCCTGGTGGCCTCCGGCACGCTGGAGGCCTCATGTCTGGAGAATCTCTCCGGCATTTTTCGCAGCAAGCGCGCCGCGCTGGATGCACTCACCGGCATTGCTGCCGAACACCAACTATGCCCGGCATTGCTTGGCCTTGAGAGCTCGCGCGGCGGCAACTCACCCTGCTTTGCCTATCAGTTGCGCCGTTGCCGCGGCGCCTGTTGTGGCAAGGAACCACTTGCCGCGCACAACCTGCGCCTGTTTGAGGCCCTGCAGGCGGTGAGCATCCGCGACTGGCCCTACGACGGTCCCATCGGCCTGCGTGAACGCGCCGAGCAACGCACGGAAATTCACCTTCTTGATCGCTGGTGCTACCTGGGCACCGCGCACGACGAGACCGAGATCTATCAGGTGCTGGATGTCCGCGGCGCACCGGTCTTCGATCTGGATATCTACCGCATTCTCCAGCGCGCGTTGCGCACCCGGCGCAAGGGACTGGATGTGCTGCAACTGGGCTCGCTGGCGAGCGGCTGGTATCGGGAGCGCGGCGCGTCTTGAAGACTATTGAGAAGGATTTCAGGTTTTCCCCTCATCCCAACCCTTCTCCCAGTGGGAGAAGGGCTTTGCATCCCGCTTCCCCGGGAGAAGGGCTTTGCATCCCTCTCCACCGGGAGAAGGGCGTTGCATCCCGCTCCCCTGTGGATGGCGATGCAAATCCGCGCAATTCTGGCGGCGCGCTTTTTTCAGGCACGGAAAATGCTTGGCCGGTGCCATGCAACTAGCCCTGGAGCCGGGTCAAGGGCAGGCTGCTGCCTTATGCAGCCTGGCGAAGCGCACCCTTGACGCGGTGGAGGGGCCATACGCTAAGACATGGCGGCAAGCGCAGCAGTTGGGCGCTTGCCGCATGAAGGCAGCGCTTTTCGCCGCCAGATTTGTGCGGAAATGCGAAGCCGGCAAAAGGAGAAGGGCTTTGCATCCCGCTCCCCCGGGAGAAGGGCTTTGCATCCCTCTCAACCGGGCGAGGAGCTTTGCATCCCTCTCCCGCAGGGAGAGGGACCGAGGGTGAGGGGAATACGCACCGCAGTCTCGCCCATTACGACGTTTCGTAAGACTCAAAGGCGGATAGCCGGAAGCGCATGTCGCCGGCCTGTCCCGGCATCGAAGATCAGGCCGCGTCGGGCTGCTGGTCCGGCGCTGCAGCGGCGAATTCAGGCAGCGCATTGCAGGCCGCGTCTATCTTCACCAGTGTGGGACAGGAAGACAGGTCGGATTTGAAACGCCGCGCATTGAACAACTGCGGCACCAGACAGATGTCGGCGATGCCCGGCTGCGCGTCCAGGCAGAAATCTCCTGCGCGCGGCCTTGCCGTCACCATGGTCTCCATCGCGGCCAGCCCGGTTTCCACCCAATGCCGGTACCAGCGTTTCACCGCTTCCTCATCCTGGCCCATCTTGTCCTTCAGGTAATTCAGCGGCGCGAGATTGTTCAGGGGATGAATGTCGCAGGCGATGAGCTGCGCCAGGGCCCGCGCACGAGCGCGACCCACCGCATCCGCCGGCAGGAAGGCCGGCTGCGGATGGGTTTCATCCAGATACTCGATGATGGCCAGTGACTGGGTGAGCAGCGTGCCATTGACATCCAGCGAAGGCACGCGCGCCTGCGGATTGAGCGCCCGGTACTCGGGAGAGAACTGCTGACCGCCGTCCTTGACGAGGTGTATGGGCAGCGACTGGTAGTCGAGCTTTTTCAGGCGCAGCGCAATGCGCACCCGGTAGGCCGCCGAACTGCGAAAGTAGTCGTACAACTTCAACATGTGTATCTCCCGCGGCACGTGGCCGCCTTGCTATGAGACATTCCAATTACGATATTGAAATGCGCCGTTTATCCATGCCAGCCGGAAACTCTTTTAAATAATTCAGGAGAATAGAAAATAAATTTCCCCGCCCCATGGGGCGTGGAATTGAACCCGGAGAGATTAATCCAGGGTGCCGGCAGCAACTTGTCTGTGAGGTGGAAGCGCTCAGTAGGACACCCTGACGTTGAGCAGCGCCTGGCGCTTCTCGGTCTTGATGACCTTCAGCGCGCGCTCAATGGCGGACGGAAGGTCAGCGCCATTCTCTACGTTCTCGGCCCAGCCCCGACTGGCTTCCGCAATCTTTACGAAATCCGGCGCCGGCGCGAGCGAGGTGATGGGCAGCACTTCGAGCTTGGAGGCTTCGCCCTTTGGATAGACAGCGATCGCCGCGCGGCGCACCGCATTCCAGATGCCGTTGTTCATCACCACCACGAGTATGGGTAGTTCCAGCGCTTCGGCAACCTGATGGCAGGCCACCGGATTGCAGAAGAGATAACAGCCATCGCCCACGCTGGCGACCACTTGCCGCTCTCGGTTGGCCAGTTTGGCGCCCAGCGCAGCGGGGAAACCCCAGCCCAGGCCACCGGAGAAGGCCGGCGTCAGCACGCGATTGGGGCCATCCATGTCCATGTTGTCGAGATCCGCCCCCAGTTCACTGACGTGGATGGCATCCTTGTCGAGAGCGTCGGAGATGCAGCGGCTGACGAATGCCGGGGTCATGGGCGAGCCATTGCCGGCCATTGCTTTCTTGCGGGAATCCGCGCGACGGTCTTTGTTTTTCGCCGCGATGGATGCATGGCGCATTTTCGTATCGGGCGCGAGCTTGGCCATGGCTTCGCTGAGTGCATTTATCGCGGCCGCCGGGCTGCTGGTAATGGCAAGGTCGTTCTGGAAGCTGTGCACCATGTAACGTGCAAACAGCGGATCGGTACCAATATGGATCACCTTGGCGCCAGGACCTGGCTGGTTATTGCGTTGTATCCACGGCACCTGCGAATCGATCACCAGAATGACATCGGCCTCCGCCAGCCAGGGCACCCAGTTGAATCCGCAATGCATGGGGTGATCGGTGGGCAACACGTTGCGGTTGGCCCAGGGCTCGTACACCGGCAGCGCAAAATCCGCGGCGAATTTCGCCAGCGCGCGACTGGTATTGCCATCAGGATCGCCGCGCTGGCAAATGACCACCGGGTTCTTCGCCTTCGCGAGCATCGCTGCGGCCTCGCCGATCGCGCCCGGGTCGGGCTGCGCGGGCGTGGGCACCACCTGCCGCGGACGTCCCGCGGACCAGTTCTCTGCCATGGCTTCGGCCAGCGGCTCACGCGGCAGCGAGAGGAACACCGGGCCGCGCGGCTCGGTCATGGCGATGGCATAGGCACGATCAACCAGGTTTTCAATCTGCTCGCCGTAGCGCAGCTCGTAATCCCATTTGACGATTTCACGGATCATGGCGCTCTGGTCGCGCATTTCCTGGCCGTATTGAATCGGCGACATGCGCGAACCCAGGCGCTGGTGCTCGGTGAGCGGCGTGCGCCCGGCGATCATCACAATGGGAATATTCTCGGCGGCGGCATTGAGCAGGCCCATGATGCAGTTGGCGAGGCCCACATTGACATGCACCATGACCGCCTGCGCGCGGCCGGTGGCCAGGTAATAGCCGTGCGCCATGGCGACTGCTGCCGTCTCGTGCGGAATGATCAGCGGCTGCGGCATGGCCGAACCCTTGGCATCGCCAACCACATAGGCTTCGATGACCGGCGCGAAATCAGTGCCGGCGTTAGCGAACAGGTAATCAATGCCGTTGGCCTTCAAGCGGGTCAGCAGGGCTTCGGCGGCGATGGTGGGTGGATAGGGTGTGGTCATGGGAGTTTCCTCGCAGAAGTAAGGGGTTGGCGCGGGGTGGGCACGGGCCGGCGCAGCAGCAGCGTTTCGTGGCCTGCAACTATAGCGGATGTTCCCCGCGCCGTCACGTGCGCCGGCAACGCGCGCCGGCAACGCGCCGGCAACGCTTATCATGAGCGCCTTTCCAGCAAGGACTATTCACATGAATCCGCAGCGGAACATCCTGATCGTAGGCGCCGGTGCCATCGGCGGCCTGTATGCCGCCTACTTGGCCAAAGTTGCAAAAGTCATCGTGATCGACCTCAACGAGGCGCATGTTAAGGCCATCCGTGACAGTGGCCTGCGTTTGAGTGGCCTCACAGAATCCGTCACCACCGGCATTGAGGCCCATGCCAGTGCCGCCGCGATGGGACGTCGCCGTCTGGACGCCGTCATCATCCTGGTTAAATCCCAGGCCACGGAAACCGCGTTTCGCTCGGTCGAGCCCTTTATCGAAGGGCGGCCGGTGCTGGTGACCTTCCAGAATGGCATGGGCAATGATGAGTTGCTGGAGAAAATCACCGATCTTGACGTGGCGCACGGTGTCTCTTTCGAGGCTGCACGCTATGACGGCCCCGGCAGGGTCCATCATCTGGTGCATGGCGACACATCCTGGTTAGGCCCCTCGCGCGGCAAGCTCGATTCAGTGCAATGGCTGAGCGATCTCATGGACCAATCCGGCCTCCCCACCCGCGCCATCGCCGATCCGCGTGGCGCGATCTGGGGAAAATTCATTTTCAACAGCGTGCTGAATCCGGTGGGCGCGCTGCTCATGGGCGTCAATGCGGCGCGTTACCAGGTACCCGAGGTCTGTGATCTCATCGACACCATGGCGGCCGAAGCCATGGCGGTGGCCGCTGCACAGGGAATAGACATCCCTTTCGATCCCATGGATTTCGTCAAGCGCACCCGGGCCGGGACGCTGACCATCACCAAGCACGGCGGCTCGATGGCGCAGGACATTGCGGCAGGCCGCGAAACCGAAATTGATGCCCTCACCGGCTACTTGGTGCGCAAGGCCAAGGAATTCAACGTGCCGGTGCCCGTCTGCGAAACCATCTACCGCATCACCAAGGGCCTGGATTACGCCGCGCGTGCCAAACGCGCGGCGGGCTGAGCAGAAACGCTGTTACTGCCAGGCCCGGTTATCCACCGTGTTCTCGTAGGTGGCACCCGGCGGCACCAGCCCCCATGCCACCGTCCAGTTGTAGTTGTCCTCAAAGCGCTCGCGGGTATAGGGCACCGGCGGCGCATTGAGGATGCGCCACATCTTCAACTCCTTCATGGTGATCAGGCCTCCTGCCTCTTCCAGAATGTAATGGGCGTGCTTCTCCGGATTCTTCTGGATTGCCTCGGCGGCATGCGCTTCGGCACGGAACATTTTTGCCAGCGTGGGGCCGTCCATTTCGTCGCCCGCCGCCTCGCTGCGCGTGGAGCGCGATTCCATCAGGATGCGGCAGCCCTGTGCGTCGGCCACGCTGATCCAGGGCTCCTGCAGGCTGACCGCCTTCACCTTGCCGGCGCGCAGGGCATCCAGCCGCTCGCGATGCGTGCCCATGTTGACGATCTTGATTTCCTCTCGCTTGATGAAGCCCTCCATCATCTTCAGCATGGTGAAATGTGAGCCATTAAAGGGGCTCACACCGATCGGTTCGTTCTTCAATTGCTCGGGCTCGTAAATGCCGTATTGGGGATCGGTGACGATGGCAAAGCTCGACATGGCTGAGCCCAGCGCAACGATCTTGGCCGAGCGCAGGCCCTCAACCTTGTTGGATTCCACGGCGCGTTTCATGATGCCCCACTCGCACATGCGGAACTGGTCGCACTGGCCCTCGTCGTAGAGTTTTTCCATGGTGCGCTTGAAGATGTCCTCGCGGAGCGCCTGGTGATCAGAGGCATGCTGGCCGCTGCCCGGGGTCTTTAGTATCTCCACATCCAGACCCTGATCGCGGAAAAATCCTTCGTCGCGCGCCACCAGCAGCGGCAGGTCGTGAATGGCATTCATCATCGATGCCCTGACTTTCTTCAATTCGGCCATGTGTGTCTCCTCTTTTGGGTTCGATTGCCCGCGGTCGCGGTCCCGGATGGGGAAATAGTCCCAAATCGACGGAGTCCTGTCAACGCGAACCGACACGCGAACCGGCGGCCGTGCGCCACTGCCGGAAATGCTCGGGTGTGTCGATATCCCGTGCCAGGCCCGGCATGGAGAGGATGCGCAGCCGCATCTTTGCGCCGCGCGCCTGTGCGCAGTGCTTGGCATAGCTCCCCGGGCCGAAACAAAGGCGCATGCCGCCGGGCGGACAGAGGCCCAGGGCATTGCTGCCCTCGCCTGCGGCATCCGGCGCCAGCACGGCGGCGCACTGCCCGCGCAACGCCTGCAGCAGCGCGCGCACTTCCCTGCCCGCGAGGAGCGGCAGGTCCGCGTGCAGCACGAGGACTGCGCGGGCACCCTCCCGCGCGGCCAGGTACATCGCCTGTTCGAGTCCCTCGTTGAGACCGCGACCCGCTTCGCGAAAGCCCGCGACCCCCATGCGACGCGCGAGGCCCAGCACCTCCGCGTCGCGGCTCACCACCATAATGTTGCGCGCGCCGGCTACCTGCCTTGCCTGCCGCAACACGTGGCGCAGGCCGTCACGGCAAAAGCGTTTGCGCGCCGCACTGTCCAGCACCGGCGCCAGGCGCGACTTGCCGCGCCCGAAAGCCTGGCAGGGAATGATGATCCGTATCCCCTTCATGAAACCTGCAACGATTCGGCGAACCCGAGCACGGTGCGCGCCAGCGCCTCGGCGCTCGCCGCATCGCGCATCAGGGTCTGCGCAATACAGGGGCGCATACCGAGCGCTTCCACCTGCGGCGCCAGCGCGGCGTCTTCGCGGTCCAGCACGAAGCCGTCGATCAAGCCCTGGTAATGACGCGCCACCGAAAGCGCGGACACATCGTGCCCGAGTTCACGCAGGATCTTGGCAGCCGGACCCTTGATGGCCCGGCCACCGACGATCGGGGATACCGCAACAGTGGGCACGCGCCGCCGGCGCATGCGCGCCTTCACTTCTGGCATAGCCAGCAGCGGCGCAATGCTGAGAAATGGATTGGAAGGCGCCACGATTACTGCCTTCAGCGCCGGGGCGTCCCAGCAATGGATGAATTCATTGCACATGGCAGCAGTCTCGGCACCTTCAAAGCGCAGGCCGCGTATCGCAGGTTCGCAGTGCAGGCGCACGAAATAATCCTGAAACGCGAACTCGCCCTGATCGGTATCGACCCTGGTGCGCACCCGCGCATCGCTCATCGGCATCACCCGGCATTGCAGCCCAAGGCGCGCGCACATCGATGCCGTTATCGAAGACAGGCTCTCGCCCGCGCGCCGTCGCAGTGTGCGCGTCACATGCACGGCAAGGTCCTTGTCGCCGAGGCGAAACCACTCCGGCCCGCCCAGTTGCGCGGTCATGGCCATGAAGTTCCAGGTCTCGCCGGTGAGGCCCCAGCCGGTCTCAGGGTTATTCAATCCCGCGAGGGTATACATCACCGTATCGAGGTCCGGCGAGATCGACAGGCCCAGATGTTCGAAATCATCCCCCGTGTTGACTGCGACATTGAGCTCGCTACCCAGCACCGCATAAAGCCCGGCGGCAAGTTTCGCACCCCCCACGCCACCGGCCAGGCTCAGGATCATCCGCAGGACCTCAACGGAACAGGTCCAGGGATTTCGGGCGCAGCAGTTCGGCGGCGCTGCTTTCGCGCAGCGCATAGGGAAAGCCGCGCACCAGCACCACCGGATGGCCTTCGCCTGCCTGCCCCATCATCAAGGAGGCCGCGGCGGCAAGCTCATCACCCACCGCGACCTCGGTGGAACGCAGGGCACGGCCGAACAGGTCCGGCACGCCGCGCAGGTCTTCCACGGCCGGGACACCGGCCACGCCCAGCGCAGTGCCTATGGTGCCCATGCGCCAGGCACGACCCCAACTGTCATTGATCATCACACCGATGCGTTTCCCGGTGGCCGCCTGCAGTGCGCCGCGCAGGCGCGCGCAGCTCGCATCCGGGTCCTCGGGCAGCAGCAGCACGATTTCGTCGGCCACGCCGTCCGTAGACGTTTGAACGCCCACGTTCGACGCATCCACACCGGCATTGGCCAGCACACCGCCCAATTTATGCTCCACCACCAGCACCTCGCGCCGGGCGCGCACCACGCCGGTCGATTCGCCAAGAATCACTTCGACCAGGCGCGCATCCTTGTGGGTCAAACGCGCCAGTTGCCGGGCGCGCACCGAGGGTTCGATGCCCTTCAGACTGAGCTGCCGGCCTTCGCACTTGGAGACGATTTTCTGCGCCAGCACCAGCACGTCGCCGCTTTCCAGCGCCAGTCCACTTGCCTTCATCGAGGCCAGCACGATGCCAGTCAGATCATCACCGGCGTTGATCAGCGGAATGCCCTCCAGCGCGATCAACTGCATGCAGGCTGCGGCCATGAAGCGCTCAGCCCTGCCCGAAGACGCCGGTGATCCGTATGCCCGCGGCAGGCACCTTGTAGTGGCGGTTGATGGCGATAAGCGCGGAGGTCAGTGCCTCGGCGGCTGCCGAGTTGGCGAGCACACCGGCATGCACGCCGCGCAATCCCGCATCGCCGGCGAGGCGCACCACTACTTCGCGCGCCTCCCTGTCATCCCCGCAGACCAGCACATCGCACTCGATGAGCCTGTCCAGTTCCGCGAGGTAATGTGCCGAAACATTCTGAAAGGCCGACACCACACGGGTATCGGCGCCCAGCAGCACCTGCATGGCCTCCACCGCCGAGCCGCCCGCCGGCAGTTGCACGCGCGAGACCCGGGGCGGCACCAGTGGCACCGTCACATCGATCAGGATCTTGCCCGCGAGCGCGCCACGCACTTCTTCCAGCGTGGCGCGTTGCGCCGCATAGGGCACGGCCAGCACCACCACTTCGACCTGCGCAGCGGCACTCAGGTTATCCGTCCCGCTCAATTGCCCGGCCAACGGGCGCTCGCCGCGCTGTGCGGTAAGTTGTGCCGCCAGTTGCACCGTTAGTTGCAAAGCGGATTGGGCCGCTTTCTCTGCATTGCGTGAACCGATGATGACGCAGTGCCCCGCGTTCGCCCAGCGCAGCGCGAGTCCGCCACCCTCCGCTCCGGTGCCACCCAGTACCGCAATGGTGAGTGCGCCGCCTTCAGACATGATGGACCTGCCCTTGCGATCCGCTGTTGCGTGCCTTGCGCACCGGACGCGGTCCCAATTGCACTTCAGCCAGCGGCGCTGCGTCCAGTGCCGCTGCCACGCGCTCGGCGCGTGCCGGCGTGTACAGCGTGGTTCGCTGCTGCGCTTCGCGTCCCATTCCTTCTATCAACTCTCGCATCGCCTGCGGCGCAAGCTCCTGGCCATGTTCGGTGCCGGCGGCGCGTGAAATGCTTTCATTCATCAAGGTGCCGCCCATGTCATTGGCCCCGGCAGCGAGGCAGCGAGCGGCGCCTTCGACCCCCATCTTCACCCAGGAGGTCTGGATGTTGGTGATGTGCGGGTGCAGCACGAGGCGCGCCACCGCATGCATCAGGATGGCCTCGCGGCTGGTGGGGCCACGCCGCGCCCTGCCCTTCAGGTACATCGGCGCCTCCATGTGCACAAAGGGAAGCGGCACGAATTCGGAAATGCCGCAGGTCTCGGCCTGCAGCTCGCGCAGGCGCAGCAAGTGTCGCGCCCAGTGCACGGGATGTTCCATGTGGCCGAACAGGATGGTGGATGTCGAACGCAGGCCAAGCTTGTGGGCCTCGCGCATCACCTGCAGCCATTCATCCGTGCGCAGCTTGTCCGGGCAGATGATGTCGCGCACTTCATCATCAAGTATCTCGGCAGCGGTGCCCGGCAGCGAGCCAAGGCCCGCCGACTTCAATTCAACGAGAAACTCGGCGAGTGACAGCCCAAGCGTGCGCGCGCCATGCGTCACTTCCAGCGGCGAGAAGGCATGCACATGCATCTGCGGGCAGGCCAATTTCACAGTGCGGCAGATGGCAAGATAGGTTTCGCCTGTGTAATCCGGGTGTATGCCGCCCTGCATGCAGACCTCGGTGGCGCCGCGCGCCCAGGCTTCCTGAACGCGCCGGGCGATTTCTTCCATCGGCAGGTCGTAGGGTGTGCCGCGCAGATTTTCGTGCGCCTTTCCTTTGGAGAAGGCGCAGAAACTGCAGCGATAGGCGCAGATATTGGTGTAGTTGATATTGCGCGTCACCACATAGCGCACCACATTGCCGCTGGCACTGGCGCGCAGTTCATCGGCTGCCGTGCAGACCACATGAAAATCTGCACCGCGCGCCTCGAACAGGGAAACGATCTGCGCTTCCTGCAAGGCCGCGCCCCGCTCGACGGCGGCCAGCGCATGCCGCACCGCGCCCGAAACGCGTCCAGAAGCAGGCACGCTGCTCACCGCCACGCCGGCAATACCCGGCGCCCAAGGGTCGGCGCGTGCGAAGCCGCTGGCGTCGCTCGCCACGAGCACGGCGGGCACGAGCAGCGGATCCAGCCAGCGATTGGGCTGCAACGCGTAGGACGGATAAATAGTGAGCCGCTCGACCAGAGTCATTCCCTGCGCGGCGGTGCGTTCGCGCAGGGCTTCGATCTGCGGCCACGGCGCTTCCGGGTTGACATGGTCAGGCGTCACCGGCGACACCCCACCCCAGTCATTGATGCCGGCGTCGATCAATTCTTCGTAGCGGGTACTGAGATTGGGTGGTGCCTGGATATTCATTGCGGCACCGAAAATCAGGCGCGTCACCGCGATGGTCCATTTCAGTTCCGCATCATCCGGCTCCGGGGCGTGCGCCATCAGCGTATCGGCCTTGGCGCGGAAATTCTGGATGATGAGTTCCTGCAGGTGGCCGTAGCGAGCATGCAGGTCGCGCAGCGCGAGCAGGGCTTCGATGCGCTCCGCACGCGTCTCGCCGATGCCGATCAGGATGCCGGTCGTAAATGGAACGTCCAGTTCACCCGCCAGCCGCAGCGTTTCGAGGCGCGCTGCCGGCAGCTTGTCGGGTGAACCAAAATGCGGGCCGCCGCGCTCACACAGGCGCGCTGAGGCGCTCTCCAGCATGATGCCCTGCGAGGCCGTGCAGCCGCGCAGTAGGGCAATCTCCTCGCGGGTCATCACGCCTGGATTGGCGTGCGGCAGCAGGCCGGTTTCCTTGCGCACCCGTTCGCACATGGCGGCAAGGTATTCAATGGTGCTGGTATGGCCCAGGGCATCCAGTTCTTCGCGCGCCTGGCGATAACGCAGTTCCGGCTTGTCACCCAGCGTGAAGAGTGCCTCCTGGCAGCCGGCCGCAGCACCCGCCCGGGCGATGGCCAGCACTTCGTCGGCGCTCAGATAGGCGCGCCTGCCCGGCTGCGGCGTGGTGGCGAAGGTGCAGTAATGGCAGACATCGCGGCACAGGGTGGTGAGCGGAATGAAGACCTTGCGCGAGTAGCTGACGAGGTTTCCATGGCCCTCGTCGCGCAGCGCGGCAGCCTCGCGCATCAGTTCGGCGAGCGGCCGCGAAAAATCGGGAAGCGGATCGGGGAAGGGACGCAATGGAGAACCTTTGATTGCCTGTTCGAGTGAATGCCTGCTATTATTTTCTCACGTCAAACAGGACGGGGGCAGTTTTTTTACGCTACTCTTTGCGCCCATCATACCGACAGATTGAATGCGGCGACGGCTCAGCTAGAGCGGTCGCTGCGCAGGGAGAAACGCATGGGACACTTCGCGCTTGGCCAGTCAGTGCCCCGCACCGAAGATCCGCGCTTGCTGAAAGGCCGCGGAAAATACGTCGATGACATCACGCTGCCGCGACAGAGCCACGCCCATGTGCTGCGCTCGCCGCATGCGCATGCGCGCATTGTTTCGATCGACACCACGGCAGCCAAACAAATGCCAGGCGTGCTTCTGGTGCTGACTGGCGAGGACTGGGCAGCGGGCAATTACGGCTTCATCAAGCCCTATCTGCCGCGGGTGCGGCGCGACGGCTCGCCGATGTTCGTCGTGCCCCGCCCGGCTCTTGCCCACGGCCGCGTCATGCTGGTGGGCGACCCGGTCGCCTTCGTGGTGGCCGAAACCCACGCGCAGGCGAAGGACGCCGCCGAAGCCATTACGGTTGAATACGAGGCGCTGCCCTCCCTCACCGATACCGCGCAGGTGCGCAACCCGGGCACGCCAACGCTCTGGGAAGGATGTCAGGACAACGAAACCTTTTTCTATACCCTGGGCGACAAGGCCGCCGCCGATGCTGGATTTGCCAAAGCCCATCACGTGACCACCGTGCGTTCGGCCATTAACCGCGTCACCGCGGCGACCATGGAACCGCGCTGCTGCATCGGTGATTACGATGACCGTGACGAGCGCTACACGCTACACACCGGCACCCAGCGGCCGCATTCCACGCGCAACGAGATCGCCAGCCGGGTAATGAAGATTCCAGAGACGCAGTTGCGTGTTACCGCAGCCGAAGTCGGCGGCAGCTTCGGCATGAAGGGCGGCCACTATCCGGAATATGTGCTGTGCCTGCTGGCGGCGAAAGCCACCGGGCGGCCGGTCAAATGGGTGTCGGAGCGTACAGAAGGCATGGCCACCGACGATCACGACCGCGACCACATCAGCGAGGCCTCGCTGGCGCTGAACAAGGACGGGAAATTTCTTGCCCTCAAGGTGTCCAATGTGTCGAACATCGGCGCCTTCATCATGCCCGGCGGCCTGATCTCCCCCACCGCGCACCTGGGTGGCCTGTCAGGCACTTACAAGACGCCCGCCATTTACGTGGAAGTCTCGGCGGTGTTTTCCAATACCACCTGCAACGGCCCCTACCGCGGCTCGGGCCGCCCCGAGGCCTCCTACATCCTGGAGCGCGTCATCGACAACGCCGCGCGCGAGATGAAAATCGACCGCGCCGAGCTGCGCCGCCGCAACACCATTCCCGGCAGTGCGATGCCCTTTAAATCCGGGCTCGTCTATCACTATGATTGCGGCGAATTCGACAAGAACCTGGAATCAGCGCTGGTCAATGCAGGTTACGAGAAGTTCGAGGCACGCCGAGCCGAGGCGGCCACACGCGGCAAGCTGCGCGGCATCGGCATCGCCAACATAATCGAGCAGACCTCGCAGGCGTTCGGCGAAACTGTGCAGGTGCGCTTCGACCCGACCGGCGGCGTCACCGTGGTGCCCGGGTCCATCTCACACGGCCAGGGACACGAGACCATGTACAAGATCCTGGTCTCCGACAAACTGGGCCTGCCCGAGGAAAGCATACGCGTGGCGCATTGCGACACCGATGTGGCGGCCGACGGTGGTGGCACCTTTGCCTCCCGCACTGCGGTGCTGGGCGGCTCTGCTGCCAGCATTGCCATGGACAAGATTATCGAAAAAGGCAAGAAGATTGCGGCGCACCTGCTGGAGGCGGCCGCGGCCGATATCGAGTTCGAGAAAAGCCGTTTCCGTGTCACCGGCACTGACCGTTCGGTGAAACTGCTCGACGTGGTGCAGGCGGCCTTCCAGCGCTCGAAATTGCCCGCCGACGTGGAAACCGGTCTTGCGGAAACGACAAACTATTCACCAGAGATTCCCAACTTCCCCACCGGCTGCCATATCTGCGAAGTCGAGATCGATCCGGAAACCGGAAAATCTGAAGTGCTGCGCTACACCGTGGTCGATGACGTGGGCACGGTGATCAACGCGCTGACGCTGGAGGGGCAGATCCACGGCGGCATCGGCCAGGGCGTCGGCCAAGCCTTCTCCGAGCATCTGGTGTACGACCCGGATTCCGGGCAGCTCATCACCGGCTCCTTCATGGACTACGGCATGCCGCGCGCCGACGACATGTGCTCCTTCGACATGGAAAACCACCCGGTGCCGACCAAAACCAACCCCATAGGTGCCAAGGGCGCCGGCGAAGCCGGCAACGTGGGGGCGCTGGCCGCCATCATGAACGCCGTGGTGGATGCGCTATCACCCCTGGGCATCACCCACATCGACATGCCTGCCACGCCGGACAAGGTGTGGCGCGCGATTCAGGGCGCAGGCGGGCATTGAATGCGATAAAAATTATGACACTTTGAAAATAAATTTCAAGCATTGACATCTTCTAATTTGCAATTCTTATTTCTAAATGTAATATCCTTGAGCCGCCGCGGCAAAAGAAACTGCCCCCGGCTTTCG
>JBCKLP010000052.1:0-14491 GCA_038903735.1 Burkholderiales bacterium
TTTGCCATTGCGGTAGACGGCAAGAGCCCAATCCGCAACATGGCCGAGCTGGTGGAGGTGCTCAGGAAAAAACCCAGTAATGGTTTTTATGGGGTCGGCAACAACACCGGTATCGGTACGGCCGAACTGTTCAAGAACATGGCCGGACTGAATACCACCCAGGTGCCTTACAAGACTTCGGCGCAGGGCGTGGCGGCCATGGCCGCAGGGGATATCGATTTTCTGGTATGGGACGGCACCTTCATGAGCGGCCAGGCGCGCGGCGGGCGGGTGCGCATCCTCGCTGTCACATCGCCCAAACGTTCGCCGGCCCTGCCGGATATTCCCACCATGATCGAAGCGGGATTTCCCGGCTTCGAAATCACCTCGTGGTGGGGTGTGGCGGTCCCTGTGGGAACACCACGCCCCATCATCGACAAGCTCGCAGGGTGGCTGAACCAGATCAGTGCCATGGAGGAAACCCGGAAGTTTTTGAATAACGTGGCCACCGACGTGCTCACCGGTTCGCCCGAAACCATGGCGCTCATGCTCAAGCAGGAGATGGAGCGCTGGGCGAAACTGGTCAAGCTTGCCGGGATCAAGCCGCAGTAGATTGTCTGCACATTGCCGGTCTCCAGCCCCGGTCTCCTGCCGCGTAAATCTGAATAAGGAAAACAACAATGTCGGAATCGGTCCGTTTCAATTCCGATGGTCTCAAGCTTGCCGGACTGCTGCATGTGCCTGCCGACATCAAGCCCGGCGAGCACCGCCCTGCCTTCGTAGTGATGCACGGCTTTGGCGGCAGCAATCAGGGCGGTCAGGGCGCCTGGGCCGCCAGGGCGCTGGCGAGTTGGGGCTATGTGTGTTTGCAGTTCGAGTTCCGCGGCTGCGGGGAAAGCGAGGGTGAGAAGGGTCGCATCATCTGCCTGGAGCAGGTTGCCGATGCGTCCAATGCCATCACCTATCTGGAGACCAGGCCCGAAGTGGACCCGAGGCGCATCGGCCTGTGCGGATCGAGCCTGGGCGCATCCGTGGCGATTCACACGGCGGGCGGCGACAGCCGTGCTGCCGCGGTGATTTCCCAGGGTGGCTGGGGCAATGGCGAGCGCAAGTTCCGCACGCAGCATACCGGCGCGGAATGGCATCGTTTCATGAAGCAACTGACCGACGGCCTCCGGCAGCGCCAGGAGACCGGCAAGTCACTGATGGTGCCTCGCTACGACATTGTGCCGGTACCGCCACGGCTGCGCGAGTACATCAGTAGCGATCCCCTGTCGATCATGGAATTTCCCGCGGAGACGCCGCTCAGCATGTTCCTGTTCCAGCCCGAGGAAATGATAGGGCGCATCAGCCCGCGGCCGGTGCTGCTGCTGCACGGCGCGGGAGATTCGGTGACGCCGGCCAGCGAGTCGATGGCGCTTTTCAGTCGGGCGAAATCGCCCGTGGAACTGCACCTCATCGAAGGCGCCGACCACTTCATGTTCGCGGAGGAGAACCAGCGCGTGGTGAGCATGGTGCGCGACTGGGTGGAAAAATTCTTTCCGGTTAACGCGTAAGGAATCCCGCATGACCACCACCAGCGAAAACGAAACCCTGACCCGCGTCGGCCCGGGCACGCTCATGGGCGAGCTGATGCGTCAGTACTGGATTCCCGCAGCTATGTCATCCGAGCTGAAGGCGGACGGTGATCCGCTGCGCCTGATGCTGCTGGGCGAGAAGCTGGTGGCCTTCCGCGATTCCAGCGGCAGGGTGGGTATTTTCGATCAGCGCTGCCCGCACCGGCGCGCCTCGCTGTTCTTCGGGCGCAACGAGGCGGGGGGACTGCGCTGCGTCTATCACGGCTGGAAATTCGATGTGAACGGGCAGTGCCTTGAAACGCAGAATGTGCCCAATGCAGAGTTCCACCGGCATGTTCGCGCCAGGGCCTACCGCTGCGCTGAGCAGAACGGCATTGTCTATGCCTTCATGGGCGAGTGCGAGGTGCCGCCACCGCTGCCGCAGTTCGAATGCAACCAGGTGGATGGCGAGGATCTGCATGTGCAGTTCACGCTGCGCGAATGCAACTGGCTGCAGGCGGTGGAGGGCGAGCTGGATACCAGCCACGTCGGCATCATGCATTTTGGCGCGCTGGATCGCGCCGCCATGGCGGGCGATGCCATGCAGCAGTTCCTGGTGAGCAATCGCGCGCCAGAGTACAAGATCGAGGAAACCCAATACGGCTACATCTACGCCGCCTACCGGCCGGCTGATGGCGAGCAGCTTTACTGGCGTGTCGGCCATTTCCTCATGCCCTTCTGGACCTCGCCTCCCATCAACCACCTGAGCACCAATGTGCTGCAGCGCGCCTTTGTGCCCATGGACGACACGCATACCCTGTTCGTGTCCATGTACAAGAAAGGCGCCTACCCGCAGGCGCGCCTGCGGGCGCAGGAGGGCATCACCGGTGCGTCACAGAACTATCCCTACCTGCCTAATACGACGGACTGGTTCGGGCGCTGGCGTTTGCGCGACAACAGCAGCAACGATTATGAGATTGACCGCGAGGTGCAGCGAACAAAAAGCTTCACCGGCATCGAAGGTGTGCAATTGCAGGATCAGGCGGTTCAGGAAAGCATGGGCGGCATCGTCGACCGGTCGGGGGAGAATCTGGCGCCCAGCGACATCATGGTGACGCGGGTGCGCCGCCTGCTGCTCGATTCGGCACGCGCCTGGAAGGAGGAGGGCCGCCTGCCTTACTCTGCGGCGCATGCCGAGGTCTATGGCGGCGTGCGCGGCGGGCAGATGCTGGCGCATCGGGATGCCGACTGGCTGCAAAGTTATGCCGCTTTGCTTGCCGCCGCCCCATGGCAAGAGGTTGGCAAGACCGAGAGCCTGGTTTGATAGCGGCCACGCGATCATTGCCCGGTTTGCGTCATTTCGAAAACATTCTGTAACGGTGATTTTTTCTGGAGAAAATGTGCAACACGATTTTTCCGCATTAAAGGCAGCCGTGGGCAAATCCAGCCCCCTTGCAAGCGAAATTGCCGGTGCGGCGCCGATCGCGCGGCTGGCCGCGACCTTCGGCATGCCGGCACCCGCGAAAGCCGCCGGCGATCCCCTGCCAGTCGGCTGGCATGGCGTTTATTTCGGCGCGCTGCACGGCCCGGACAATATGCGTCCCGACGGCCAGGCCATCGCCAGTTCCTGGATGCCCGCAGTGCCGCTCTCGCATCATCGTCTCGGACGCGACCGCACCGAGTACCCCGGAGATATCCGCATTGGTGACGAGCTGAAGCGGTTCACGCGCATTGCCGATGTTTCCGTCGGCGGCAGCGAGGAAAACCCGGTTCTGCGCATCACCCAGCGCAGCGAAGTGAGCGGGCCGCGTGGCGTCGCTGTGGTGGAAGAGCGCGAGTCGATTTATTTCGACGGCCAGGGCCCCTTGCTTGCGGCGCTACCGGAACTGCCCGCGCCGTTGTGGAAAAAGACGCTGGCGCCAAGCACCGTGCTGATGTTCCGCTATTCGGCATTGCGCTTCAACAGCCACCGCATTCACTACGACCGGAACTATGCGCTCAAGGAAGAGGGACTGCCGGGGCTGGTGGTGCAGGCCTCGCTGATCGCGCACCAGTTGCTGGAGATCTGTCGTACCTCGTTGCCGGAGAGGCGCATCGCCTCGTTCACCCCGGTCAACCGTCACCCAATCTATGACACCGGTCCCTACACCCTGTGCGGCGCGCCTTCGGCAGATGGCGGGAGCGCGACGATGTGGGCGCTGGATGCGCAGGGCTCGGTGGGGCAGGTGGGGGAGATTCTGTTTCGGGGCTGATGTGGCAACGAAAGCGCCGCATGCTGGGCGCGCGCCAGGTTCGCCCGCCCGGGTGAGAAACCATAAAGCGCGGTCAACAGTCCGCGCAGCGACTGCTTGAGGGTGTGTCGGTAGCACCGCGCAACAATGTGCCTGCAAATCGGCTGCGCGGGCGGCGCATGGAATCAGGATGGCAGCGTAAGAAAGCCCATCCATGACCAGTGGGGTCAGTGTCCCGCATCTGGATCGAGTGACCATGGATCGAGTGACCATGGCTTTGCTATACTTGTATAGCGAAACTAGATCGGAGATTTCGAATGCTCGCCATTCGCCTGCCTGAATCCATCGAAGAGCGGCTCGACGCGCTGGCCAGTGAGACCGGGCGCACCAAAACGGCACTGGCCAGAGAGGCCATCATCGAATACATGGATGATCTGGAGGACTACTACCTCGCCGAAGCCCGTGCCCGCAAAAATCGCAAGACAATCCCGCTGGATGAGGTTGAGCGCGAACTTGGCCTGTGAAATCGAGTTCGATCCGGATGCCCTGAAGGATCTCAAAAAGCTCGACCGTCCGATCCAACAGCGCCTCATCGGCTTTCTCAGACTACGAGTCGCGACACTGGACAATCCCCGGGAAATCGGAGAAGCGCTGTCCGGGCCAAGGCTCGGCGCGTACTGGAAATACCGGGTTGGCGACTGGCGCATTATTTGCGAAATACAGGATGCGCGAATCGTGGTGCGCGTGTTGAGAATCGGCAAGCGCCGAGAAGTGTATCGATAGACGTTGACTTCACGTCCCGCTTTTTCGCTGCTGACCCAATGAATCTGTAGATCCAAGGCACCAACAACTCTGCCAGCGCATTTGCGAACGGAAAGCGTCGTCGCGGGCCTATGCGATCATGCAGCGGAAAAACAGGACGGAAACAGGGTTTGGCACGCAATTTCATCGACGCAATATTCCGGCTGCGCGCCTTCCAGGCATTGCGCCACCGGGAGTTCCGGCTGCTCTGCTACGGGCAGAGCGCTGGTTCCATGGGAACCTGGATGGACGAGGTCGCGCGCGGCTGGCTGATCTACCAGCTCACAGACTCGGTGGCACAACTCGGGCTGGTGCGCGGCATCCAGGCGATTCCCTTCCTGCTGCTGGCCCCGGTGGCCGGCAGTTTCGCCGACCGGCATTCGCGCCGCATGGTGCTGATTGTCACCCAGGCCATTCATTGCCTGATTTTCGCGGTAACTGCGCTGCTGGTGTTCAGCGGCGAAATTCGGGTCTGGCATCTCTACGTGTCTGCGGTGCTGGTTGCCATCGTCCAGGTGTTCCAGCAACCGGCGCGTGCCGCCATGATCTCCGACACCGTGCCGCGCGAATACCTGAGTAATGCGCTGGGCATGAATTCCATGGTGTTCAATGTGGCGCGCACCAGCGGTCCTGCGCTTGCCGGTGGCATCATCGTGCTGTCGGGCACCGGTGGCGCATTTGCGGTGCAGGCGCTGTTCATGTTCATGGCGGTGGTATGGACTGTGGCGATGCGCACGGACACGATAAAACCTGCGCAGGTCCAGCCACTGGCACCCCGTCGGGAGTCATTCCGTCAGAGCATCGTCGAGGGCTGGCGATTCAGCTGGCGCAACGAGGCGGTGCGTGCAAGCCTGGCCTGCACCATGCTGGCCTCTCTTTTCGTCGTGCCTTTCACCACGCTATTGCCGGTTTTCGCGCGCGATATTCTGGCGGTGGGGGCGAATGGTCAAGGCCTGCTGCTCACGGCCATGGGCGTGGGCGCGTTTCTGAGCGCGGCGCTGATTACCCTGGGTGGAGACCGCCTGCCGCGCGGCATGCTCATGCTGGGGTCCGTAGTGGTGTACGGGCTGGTGGTGATGGGCTTTGCGGCATCGCCCTGGTTTGCCCTGTCACTGTGCATCATGGTTCTGGCCGGGCTCTGCCATCCGCTTTCCAATGCGCTGGTGCAGACGGTGATCCAGTCGAATGCGCCGCGTGAACTGCACGGACGCACCATGGCGCTTTTCAGCATGCACCAGGTGCTCATTACGGTGGGCAGCATGCTGCTGGGTGTGCTCGCCGCCTTGCTCGGCCCGCGCTGGGCGATGGCTGCGATGGGGGCTTGCGGCGTGATCTCCATTGCCCTGATCTATCTGAGCATGCCGCGGGCGAGGCATATCCGCTAAATTATCTTTAAAATGTTAAACAAATTTAATAAATATTAAGCACTGCCATAGTAAGAATGGCATATTTAATTTAATAATAGAATATCTTGGAAGAGGCAGGGTGCTACAGGCGTATGGTTCAGCTCAGATCGGCTGCCTTGCCGTTCATCACCACGTTCTCAGCGAGCATGTTCTCAATTTCGGCCTCGCTGTATCCCGCCTCGGCCAGCACTTCGCTGGTGTGCTCGCCAAGGCCCGGGGCGACGCGGCGCAAGCCCATGTCGTAGTGGCCGCTCTTGAAGGGGAGCTTGGGCACGCCGGCGGTGCGACCACCGGGAAACGTGGTGGGGATCAACTGGCCGGTGTCATACGCAATGCCCACTGGACTTGTCAATATGCATTCTGCAATAATGTCATATTGACACTATTGCATGAAGGAATATGACAAAGTATCACCCTCGGGAAATCACCCGACGCCTTGAGCGGGCGATGCGGCGCCTGCCTGTCGTCGTCGTCTCCGGCCTGCGGCAGGCTGGCAAAAGCACGCTGTTGCAGAAGGAAGCGGCATTCGCGAAAGGGCATGCCTACCGGACGCTGGACGACTTCGCTACGCTCGCCGCCGCGCGTTCGAACCCGGATTCCCTGCTGGAAGGCGCGACGATCCTCGACGAGGTGCAGCGCTGCCCCGAGCTTCTGATGGCCTTGAAGAAAAACGTGGACACGCAGCGGCAGCCTGGACGCTTCATTCTGTCCGGCTCCGCCAATCTCGCGCTCCTGGAGCGCGTTTCCGAATCGTTCGCCGGGCGCGCAGCCTATTTCACCCTGCACCCCATGACTCGCCGGGAGATTCGCGGAAAGACAGAGGTGGCACCCTTTATTACCCGCTTCGTGGAGGTTCCTGAACTTCCCTCGGGCAAGGCGGACGCGGTCACCGGGCAGGAAGTGCTGGCCGGCGGCCTGCCGCCGGTTTGCCTCGACCCTGGGGAAGGAGAGGCTGAGTGGTTTCGTGGCTACGTGCAGACCTACCTGGAGCGCGACTTGCGCCAGTTGTCGCAGATTGCCGACCTGGTCGCGTTTCGCACCCTTGCGCAACTGGCGGCCTTACGCACCGGGCAGGTGCTGGTTATCAGCAATCTCGCGCGCGATGCCAAACTCAACGCCATCACCACGGGGCGCTACCTGAATCTGCTGGAAACCTCGTTCCTCATACACCGCTTGCCGCCCTTCCTGAAAAACCGTGGCACACGGCTGGTCAAATCGCCCAAGCTGTATTTCACCGACAGCGGCCTGGCGGCGCATCTAGCCGGCGTCACCTCTCTCGAACCGGGGCAGGACGAACCGCTGCGCGGCGCCTTGTACGAAACCTACGTCGCGCAGAATCTCGCAGCGCTGCTGGAAGCCCACCTCCCCGAGGCCCGGCTCGCCTACTGGCACGAGCAAGGCCGGCACGAAGTCGATTTCGTCATCGAAGCAGGACGCAAGGTGGTAGCCATCGAAGTCAAGGCTGCGACGCAGTGGAATGCCGGCGATCTATCCGGCCTGCGGGCATTTCTGAATCGGACGCCGGCGTGTGTCGCGGCGGTGCTGGCGTACAACGGCAAGGAGGCGGTGAAGCTGGAGGAGCGGTTGTGGGCGATACCGATGGGGCAGTTGCTGACGTGAATTTTCGGGTATCAGAGATTGAATTGAATATAGGCGCGCAAAACGTTTGGAGCAGAAGGCGAATTAGTGACTTTGGGAAGCGGTGTTTGCCTTAGCAGGCAGAGGTCCGTCAAAATTGGCTTGACTTTATATGGTATATCCACCATATAATTCATATGCCTGCCGCCATGGTCAAACCCGTTTCATGGATCGGTGCGAGCTATAAGGACTTCCGCGCATTCCCGGATCCCGTGCAGAACGCCATGGGCTACGCACTGTATCAGGCGCAGATCGGCCAGAAGCATGCCAGTGCAAAACCTCTCAAGGGCTTCGGCGGAGCGGGCGTGCTGGAGATCGTTGCCGACCATGTGGGCGACACTTTCCGGGCGGTGTACACGGTGTAAGTTCGCGACGGCGATCTATGTGCTGCACGCCTTCCAGAAAAAATCGAAGTCCGGAAACAAGACTCCGACCGAAGACATGGAATTGATCCAGCGGCGGCTCAAGGCAGCCGAAGCCGATTACAAGATTCAGCTTGAAAAAGGAAAGGCATCATGAAAAAGGACCCGAATACCCGCGTCAAGCGCGGCACGAAGAACGTCTTCGCCGACCTCGGCTTCCCCGATGTCGACACCCATCTGCTCAAAGCCGAACTGGTGACCCGCATTCAGGGGGTCATCAGCGCGCAGGAACTGACCCAGATCGCAGCGGCCAAACGCATGGGGCTCAGTCAGCCCGACGTGTCGCGGCTGCTCAACGGGCATTTCCGGGACGTGTCTGTCGAGCGCCTGATGCGGCTGCTAACGCGCCTCGGCTGCGACGTCGACATCACCATCCGCAATCACGGGAAAGTGGCGGCGCCCCGGGATACGATCCGGTTGCAGGCCGCCTCGTTGTAGAACCGCATTCGTAGCAAGATGTTTAACCCCGTCTCATTATTAATTCCCTCGAATTCGAGGGAATTAAACGCGGGATTGTTGATCTGCTCCCAGGCGCCAAGGAAAAGCGCAGTGTTCTTGCTTTTGAGCCATTGTTCAACCAGTGAAGCTCAGGCTCAGCAGCCCGAGATAAAGGGATAATTGTTGTAATTCAGAGAGAAAATTCCAAGGCATGATGCGAATTTCCATGATATTGCAATTTCATTATTGGAATACAAGGAAGTGAAAGCAAGGTGGCAGCGTTTCGCCATGCCCACGCCATGGATTCAATCCAGCCTGGCCGGCTCCCCGTCCATCACGGCACCTTCGGCCAGCATCTCCTTAATCTCCCCGGCGCTGTAGCCCGCCTCGGCCAGCACCTCGCGTGTGTGCTCGCCAAGGCCCGGCGCAACGCGGCGCAAGCCCATGTCGTAGAGGCTGCTCTTAAAGGGGAGCTTGGGGACGCCGGCGGTGCGGCCGCCGGGAAAAGTGGTGGGAATCAACTGGCCGGTGGCCAGGAGATGCGGATCGTCGAACAACTGGTCGGGGCGGTTCACGGGCGAATAGGGGATGTTCGCGCCCTCGAGTTTCGCAATCAGTTCCTTGGCGGTGTATTTCACGGTCTCGGCGTTGACGCGCGGCAGCAGAGCGTCGCGTTCGAGGGCGCGCTTGGGGTTGGTATCCAGGCGCGGATCGGCAAAAAGATCGGGCAGATCGAACTCTTTGCAAAAACGCTCCCAGTGCGCGTTCGAGGTGACGGCGATGAATACCTGCTGGTGGTCGCTCGATGGAAATAGGTGAAAAATTCCCCAGCCCATGCGCACGCCCTGGCCTTCGGCGGCCATGGGCTTGGCGGGTTCGCCGCTCTGGCCGGAGCGCGCCAGATGCTGGCCGACCAGAAACACCGTGGTCTCGAACAGTCCCGAGGTGATCTTCTGTCCTACGCCGGTGATCTCGCGCATGTAGAGCGCGGCGAGGATGCCGACGATACCGTAGGTGGCAGCACCTATGTCGATGATCGAGGCGCCTGCGCGTAGTGGCTTACCCGGCGGTCCGGTCATGTAGGCAAGGCCGCCCATCATCTGGACGACCTCATCCAGCGCGAGGCGGTTCTCGTACGGCCCCGGCAGGAACCCCTTGAGCGATAGATACAGGAGGCGCGGATTCACCTGGGCAAGGTCTTCGTATCCGAGGCCCATGCGCTCCAGCACCCCGGGCGCGTAGTTGTCGAGGCAGATGTCCGATTGGGCAACCAGTTTCAGCAGCGCTTCTTTTCCCCTGGGGGATTTCAGGTCGATGGCGAGGCTGCGCTTGTTGCGGTTGTAGTGGAAAAAAGCCGAATTGCCGGCGCCGGGCATGGAGCGCGCCTGATCGCCGCCATCCGGACGCTCGACCTTGATGACATCGGCGCCGAGGTCCGCGAGCAGCAAAGATGCAGCGGGGCCGGCGACGATGTGGCCCAGTTCCAGCACCTTCAGGTTGGCCAAGGGCAGGGGTCTATCCGGCATAGCTTCTTTTTAGTATTGAAATATCGATTTATGGAACGCCAACTAACAATTTTTACAAATAAAAGTTGCAAATATCAGACGGCCTTGTGCTGTGCCGCCAGTTGCCCGCGCAGGCTTTTAGTCGCCGCCGCATCGATGCTCTCCGCGCCTTTCAACACCACGCCGTAGTATTTTTCCGCCGCCTCGACGGAGACCAGGCCCTCGATGACATCCCACAACACACGTTCGGCATCGCGCTCCAGCGGATTGCCCCAGCCGCCGCCGCTGCCGGCGTGGATCATCACCTCGGTATCGCCGGGCACCAGGTGGCGGCTGACATCGACGCTCTTGAATTCCTCTTCGCCCGGCTTTTTCATCATCTTGACACCAGGCTCGCCAGGCAGACCGCCGTCCAGGCCCCAGGGCGGGCAGTTCTGGCGGCGCGGACGCTCCATATTCCAGCGCCCCTCGGCAAGATTGCGGATGTGCATGGTGCTGCCCAGGCCGCCCCGGAATTTGCCGGGGCCGCCCGAATCGGCGCGCAGGCCGCGTGTGCTGATCAGCACCGGGCTTTTCATTTCCAGTTCCTCGATGGAGGCATTGCGCACGTCGCCTTGGCAGACCGTGACTGCAGCCGACTCCCCATCCTCGGTGGGGCGGCCGCCCCAGCCGCCGCCGCCCGATGCGCTGATGACAAAGCGCCGCTTTGATTTCGGGTTGATGCCGAAGAACACGCCGTTGTTGCCCATCAGGCCGAAATGCGCGGCGGGCACGCGATCGGGGATGGCCTTGGCGAGCGCGGCGACGATGGTGTCCACTACCATGGGCAGCACCACGCTCCAGTGGGCCATCGGCGCGGGGTAGCGCGCCATCATCATATTGCCCTCGGGGATGATGCATTTCAGCGCACGGAAGGAACCCTCGTTGACGGCTTCGTTGGGCGCAGTGAGTGCCTTGTAGGCAATGCGCGGCGCGGCCAGCGTGCGCGAATTCATCGCCGAGCGCTGCTCGCCCGCGCTTTGCGAATGGTCGATGGTCATTGCGCCGCCCTGGATGGTGACCCTGGCGTGAAAGCGCACCGGCACGCCCTCGTCCACGCCATTGTCATCGAGCTGCGATTCCGCCTCGTAGACGCCGTCGGGAAAGGTCGATACCACGTTGCGGCATTTCTGCTCGGTTTCGTCGAAGATCTGCGAAATCGCCGCCATCACGGTGTCGCGGCTGTACTTGTCAAAGAGTTCATCCAGGCGCCGCAGCGCCAGGCGGCAGGCCGCCATCTGTGATTTCATGTCGCCCATGGAGGATTCCGGGTAGCGGATGTTGTCGCTGATGAGTCGAAACAGCGTCTCGTCCACCTCGCCGCCGCGGTAGATCTTCAACTGGTCAAGCTGCAGGCCCTCGAGCCAGGGATCGGCCACGGTCAGCCCGGCGCCAAAGCCCGTGCTGCTGCCGCCCACGTCGATCCAGTGCGCGCGCACGATGGCGAACATCAGCAGTTCGCCCTTATGGAAATAGGGCATGTGGATGCAGACATTGTTCAGGTGCTGGCCCGCCACCCGCTGGTGATTGCTGATGAGCACATCGCCGGGCTTGAATCCCTCTTTCTCGTAGCGCTGCATCGCATCGGTGATCATCACCCCCAGGTCGGCGATGAAATGCGACACGCCGCCCACGTTCTGCGATACCAGATCCCCGTTGGGCATTACCAGCGCGGTGCAGAAGTCGCGCACCTCGTAGATGATCATGTTGTAGGAGGTGCGCTGCAGGTCCACCGCCATTTCATTGGAGATCGCCGGCAGGGCGTTGCGGATCACCTCCAGCGTGACCGGGTCGAGATGGGATTCCTTGACGCGTGCGTCCATGCGAATTCCTTCAGGGCGGATTGACTACTACGATTGAATACTACAAACCTCGTAATGGACAAGACCACGGCGAAAATTCCCCTCACCCTCGGTCCATCTCTCCCACAGGGACTTCCTCCGGTCGCCGGAGGAAGTCCCTGTGGGAGAGAAGGGTTGGGATGAGGGAAATCTGTCACGAACATAGGTAAGCTCAATAGTAGGCTATCTTATTCCGGCTTGATGCCGGCTGCCTTGGCCACCTTGGCGTAGATGGCGAACTCGGCTTTCATGGTGGCAGCGAAGGATTCGGGTGTACCACCGATAATCTGCACCGACTGCGCCTCGAATTTGGCACGGATGTCCGGATGCACCAGGGCCTTGCCGATCTCCGAATTCAGCCGCGCCACGATGGCAGGTGGCAGGCCCGCCGGGCCGAAGAACCCGAACCAGTCCACGGTAGATGTGTAGCCCGGCACCAGCTCATCGAGCGAGGGCACATTGGGCAGGGCGGCGAGGCGCTTGGGGTAGGAGAGGGCGAGCAGCTTCACGCGGCCGGCGGTGATATGCGCCTGCACCGACGCCGGTGTCGAGAAGGCCACTTGCACGGTATTGGTGGTAACCGCCGTGACCACCTCGTTCGATCCGGGATAGGGCACGTGCACCAGGTCGATGCCGGCCACCATTTTCAGGAACTCGCCGCGCAGGTGATGCGAGGAGCCGATGCCGTTGCTGGCGTAGGCAAGCTTGCCCGGATTCTTCTTGGCATACTCGATCAGCTCGAGCGCCGTGTTCACCGGCACCGACGCATGGATCACAAAGCCGGTGGCCGGGCTCACACCGTTGATGATGGGCGTGAAATCCCTGAAGGAATCGTAGGGCATGTTTTTCACGATGTAGGGCGCCACCACGTGGGTGGTGGCGGTGCCAAGGAGCAAGGTGTAGCCGTCGGGCACAGCCTTGGAAACGAATTCGGCAGCAATCCTTCCGCCGGCGCCTATACGGTTCTCCACCACGATGGGTTGGCCAAGTGCAGGGGATGCCTTCTCGCTGACAAGGCGCGGCACCAGATCGGGCAGCGAGCCCGCGGTGAAGGGGACGATGATGCGGATGGGTTTGGTCGGGTAGGCTTGGGCGAATGCGGTAAGCGGCACAGCGAGCGAGGCGGCCAAAGCACGTACTACCGCAGCGTGGGTCAGAGATTTGATACGGTTCATGGCATTACCCTCTGGAGCAATCGGTTTGTGTACCAGCTTGATTAAAGCCCTTTATCTGATTTTTGGCAAGGGGAGCGCATTACAGGGGAGCGCATTACATTCGACAAACCGGGCTGCAGTGAGCAGGATTCAGAAAATAGAAGCGAATAGCACCTTCTGCAACGAAAAATCCGCGGCCGTGCTTGAAATTAGGGCATCGGCTATTTTAAAAAACAGGGGTTTGTGTGAACAAGAACGCAGGCGGAAGCTTGCGGTGCTATATCAAAGATGGGAGTTGGCCTTTCGGAGTCGACTTGCAGGAGTCGGCTTCAAACCACCCAGTGCTGCTGCGTCTAAATGGCGTGGTGGTGAGCGACTGTGGAAACGCCTCCGTTAATGGTGGCAGGTGAGTGTTGAGAAGATGAACGAAAGTAGACCGTTCGATGACGCATCGTTAGTTTTAAAGCGCTGTCAAAACTGGGGGCGAAACCCTCTTCCAGGAGTAGTCGGGACGGAACCTGTTTACGGACCCGATGGCAGCCGGTGTAAAGACGGCATGTGCTCAATACAGGCTTTGATATGGAACTTGTGAACCTCGCTTTGAATGTTAAGGGAAATGACAAGTGGTAAAAGCCACGAGGAAGAATACCGATGTCACGGCGAGGGGCGGGGTCGCCCGACTAGCGATGAAGCCTTGTAATGAAGGTGGAGCAAAGGGGCGAAGTTATCTAGTTGACGAATGCTGCCAACTTGTGTTGCAAGGATGAGTGGCATGACATCAACAAAACCTTATAGCATTGCGAAGCGCACCGTATGGGAAGCGTACCAGCAAGTAAAGGCCAACCGAGGTGTTGAGGGCATTGACGATGAAACAATCGCCATGTTTGATCAGAACCTGTCCAAGAATCTATACAAGCTGTGGAACCGGATGTCATCGGGGTCGTATCTCCCGCCGCCGGTCAAGCAGGTAGAAATTCTGAAGAAATCGGGCGGTACTAGAAAGCTGGGTATACCCACTGTGTCAGATCGAATTGCGCAGACCGTGGTCAAGCTCATTATTGAGCCGACACTCGATCCGATGTTTCATCCAGATTCTTATGGATATCGGCCTGGGAAATCGGCGAAACAGGCGATTGCCAGCACCAGAAAACGGTGCTGGGAATATGACTGGGTGGTTGAGTTTGATATCAAAGGTGCCTTTGATCACATTGATCATGGGTTGCTGATGAAGGCGGTTCGCACTCACATCAACGATAACTGTATTCTGATGTATATCGAGCGGTGGCTGATTGCGCCCTTTGAGCTGGAAGACGGTACTCGTGTGCCACGAGAAAGTGGTACTCCGCAAGGAGGTGTGGTCAGTCCGATCTTGATGAATCTGTTCATGCACTATGCGTTCGACTGCTGGATGAAGCGCACCTATCCTCAATGTCCTTTTGCCCGTTATGCGGACGATGCGGTAGTTCATTGCCGTAGTCTGA
>JBCKLP010000053.1:0-14347 GCA_038903735.1 Burkholderiales bacterium
GAAAGTCATGCACGGCGGATCTACAGCTACGCGACTCGCCCTGATATCGATGCCGCGAAAACACTGCTTAGGCGCCTGCAATCCGGCAAGTTGGCTAACCCGTTTAAAGCGCGGGAGATATATCGGGCAGGATGGACGGGGTTAGAAACCCCAGCCAAGGCACAGGCTGCTATCTCACTGTTGCAGGAATACGGTCATCTGCGCGAGGAAGGCATTGAGACAGGCGGCCGGGCAACCAATCAATTCCACTGGATTCGGGGGGCCACATGAGCTACTTGGCAAGACTGAAGGTACTCGAAGGGCAAAAAATATTCGCACATGGCCCCGAACCCGTACCGCCAAAACTGACAAAAGGGGCTTCTGTCAGTTCTGTCAGTACCGCCCAGGGCACACATGCGAAAACACGATCCCCAATAGATCAGGGGAAAGAATTTACAAATGCCCCCCAACCCGTGGTGCCAAAACTGCCAGAAGCCCCTGCGGCGTTTGATCGCGAGGCTTTCGAGGAACGGGCGGCGATCATGGAATTCGACGGCGAACTAACCCGAGCGGAAGCGGAACGGCTGGCGCTGACGGCTGGGCTAGAGCGGCGCATCAAAATCATGGCGGCGTGGTGGAGATACCCGCCGGCGGACCTGGACTTCGCCTTGCGTGGTGCCGTGGCCGATCCGGCCGCGTGGCTGGAACTGGTCGAATTCGATGCGGTATGGCGTGCTGCTCACCCAAGCGACAGACCCGAAGGCGAGGCCAGGCATGCATAGGCCGCACAAGCTCACCGCGGCCGACCGCTTGGCGATCGCCCGGCACAACCACCAGCACGCCCTGGCTGCGCTCGAGGCCGGCGTGGCTGGTGCTCAGGCGAAGGTTGAGCGTGAGGCTGCTGAACTGCGGGAAGCCGAGCAACGCGCAAATTCCATCAACCACGAAAGGAACTGAAAAATGGACAAGAAGCTGTTTTGCGCAAGACTGGCGGAATACGCAGCGAAGGATCCGAAGCGTTTCCTGCAACTGGATGGAGAGTACCGGCCTGGCTGGGGAGGTGATGATTGTGATCCACCGGCCGACGAAGACGGCGATTGGGTATCGGCTGGCGGCACGGTGGAACTGATAGACGGCGCTACGGTACGCATCTTGATCCCTGACGGTGCGGACTTGACGATAGTCATTCGGCAACTGAAAAAGCTCAGAAAGTGGCTCAAACAAGACCCGAACCTTATGAGATTAGCCAAGCCGAGGCCGGAAGTAGAATACCGCGATGACATCATATTTTAAGGCCGCCCCATGTTGAGCATCCTTGCCAGCGGCACGCTGGTAAAAGACCCGAAGCAGCGGACCAGTGCCGCCGGCAAGCCGTTCGCTACCGCGTCCCTGCGCGTCCCTGCCGAGGATGACGAGGCGATGCTGACCAGCATCATCGCCTTCAACGCGGACGCCGTGGCGGCGTTCCTGGCGCTGACAAAGGGCGATGCGCGCGCGATCGCTGGCCGGGCAAAGCTCTGATCATTGGACAAGAAGCGCCGCAAGGCGCGCGGGGATGACCTTGACGCAGCGGATGGACGCCACGCGAGCGTATAATTCGCCAATGCCAACCCCAGCCCCAACTCCAGCCAAGCCCCTCCAAGGCAAGGCCAGATCGCGCAAGATTCGAGAGTTGATCCGACTGGCCGGCGATCTGCGATGCGGTGCACACTGCCGTACCACCGGCAATCCCTGTAAAAACCCCGCGTATTCATTGACGGTGGGAAATGGCAGGTGTCGAATGCACTCGGGCAAGGGTGACAGCGGCGCCAAGACTCCAGAGGGTATTCAACGCATCAGGGACGCAGTGCGCAGGTCATGGGTGCGCCGCAAAGCCGCAAAAGCTGCCAAAGCTCCCCATGCAGCGCAATCCCCTCAAGACGCGCTGGTGTGACACCGCCCAAGTGCCGTACCTGCGGGGTGTCCGAGTTCCGGCATATCTGCGCTGGGCTGGTAGTCCACAAGCCTGTTTTGGTAGTCCACGCCGATCCTGAGGTAGTCCACAAGGTAGTCCACGTATCAAGGCATGGCGCGTATGCCGACCCGATCAAGCGCCGCACCTACAAGACGGAGTGGCAACGAGCTAACCGGGCCAAACCCTGATGAGCAAGACGACGCTGGTGCGGACAACGCGGATCGAGTTCGACCTGCTCGCCCAGGACGCCGGCTGGTGGGAGGGCAAGCTCAACGAGGTACGCGAGACTGGCATGATCGGGCTGGAAGCTGGCCGGTGGACGTATGCCGGGGCGATAGGGTGGATCCGGGCGGACGCTGCGAGGGCGGCTGAGTATGAAAAGGCTCTACAGGATCACGCTCACAAGATCGCATTGGAGTGCCTGACGATCGCCGATACCACGGAGATTGGGACTGAGACCAAGACCAGGATCGTGGGCGAGGTGACGACGACGGAGATTACGACGGGCGACATGCTCGGGCATCGGAAGCTGAAAATTGATACCCGGCTGAAACTGGCCTCGAAGTGGGACAGGCAGCGGTACGGCGAGCAGGTGAAAATTGAGACCGTGGCTGTGGATCCGCTCGCTGGATTTAGCAATGACGATCTGCGTGGGCTGCTGGCGGCCTGGAAGGCGCATCAGGCAACGCTGGAGATTGATGTCACGCCGGAGCCTGAGTCGCCGGCGCTCCAGATCTGAAGTTGCGGCCAGTTAGCGCGAGCCTGCTCAGGTGGAGAGTCCACGCCAGGGGGAGATCATCCGCGGGCTGGGGGCGCCGCCGCTTGCCGCGCAGGCGGATGTGCGCGAGCTGGCGAAGGCGCTGGTGCGGGAGATGCGGGGAGAGGGAGTGGGGGTGCTGGTTAAATAATCGGACCCTGCCGAGCCGCGGCTTGACCAAATGGAGGCGTTGGTAGTGGGCATGGCTAAGCTCGCTCGGATGGTGCGACCGCCGGGTATTCAGAAAGGGCAGATTGGCTGCCGATTGATCCGTTTCTCAAAACACTATTTGTTTCGACAATCCCACGCGCGACCCAAGGGGCGGAGAATGGCGGTGTCGCGTCGGGCCTAAACGAATCCGGAGGGGGCATGCCTGTTTTCAGATCGATCCAGGATAAGGATGTAGCGCAAGGCATAGGCGGCGCCAAGGAACGCGTGGTCTACGTGGCGCCAGGCCGTCTCCGCGGAGGTGGCGAATGCCTTGGTGAGCCGCCTGGAAGCCAAGGGAGGGATGCAAATCGCGATCGTGCTGGATGGAATATGTTGGCCACGCACTCGCGCATTGCTCACGTTTGTGTCTTCAAAATAATCATTTTCAGGCACTATAAAGCCGCTCACTGATTCTGTTTCGAGTAACTCGCCATTGGTGGAGTACCGACTTACCGATGGCATGGGGGAAATTCGCATGCCTTCTTGCTTTCTCCATATCTCCCCACCGCATTTAGGGTGATAGAACCCGCTCCCCATTGGCGGACTCGAATCGGTCCATGGCTCGGTGTTCTTAATCAATGTGAATGAATTTGTGTGGCGCCGCAGCGTAGACACTTTGGAGAGCGGTTCTCAGATTGAATAAAGCCGAGGTTATCCCGCGCGTCATCCAGGCTGCATATCAGTGTAAATCGATCGCATTCCCAAGAGACGGCGCGTTCATACCAAGGCGAGAAAAGAGGCATATGGTGAACGATCAAAGCAATCATTGTCATCAATATGCTTAGGCAAACCAGTGGTGCAAGTAACAGATACCAAGGACAGATACATGCCAGTTCTGTTAAATGTTGCGGGAACAGGCCCTAAAGCATTTATCAAAACGCCTGTGACCGTGGCGCATCGATTTCTGCTCCTGCTTGCCTTGCTTTTTTCAGTTCAGGGCGCAGTCTCATCGGCTCACGCTCAGGAGCCGGCGGTTGCGCCGCTTCTGTTCATTTACCTCGAGCCGCAGCAGGATGGTGCGCAGGCGGAGGGCGCGCCGGTCAGATTCAACCTGGATGCGTTGCTCGATCTGATGCCGGGGGGCGAGGCGGTGTTCGAGGCTCCGGACGGCCGCAGCTATCCAGTGGTGTTCGACAGCCTGCAACGAAACAAATCTGGTAGCGTGCACTGGGTCGGACACCTGCGCGGCCTGGGCGATGACTACCGCGCCGTCATCACCTGGGAAGAAGGGGGCTTCGGCAACATCCGCACGCCTTCTGGTGAATTTGTCCTGGAAACCAGGGAGGGAATCGCGCGACTGATCGATCTCAATACAAGTTCACGTCCGCGGCCGCCAATGGGCGACGATATTCAGGTGCCCTTGCAGCCGCTGGCACCTTCCGGCGGGGCCGCAAGTGCTCAAATTTTCGCGCAAGCCGCAGTGCCCATGGGCAATGCACAGATCGACGTCATGGTGCTCTACACGCCGGAACTGGTTGCGCTATGGGGCGCAGACATGGTGCGCACCCGCATCGAGCACCTGGTGGCCCTGTCCAACCAGGCTTACATCGACAGCCAGGTGGAAATCCAGTTGCGCTTGGCGGCAATATCGATGGTTCCCTACCCCCCCGGCAATTCACTTCAAACGGCTTTCAGCGATCTTGAGAATGTTTCGCATGCGGCTTTTTCGAACGTGACTAGCCTGCGCTCCAGTTACGGGGCGGACCTCGTGACGCTATTGCGGCCGTGGGTTTCGGCCGTGGACCCCAGTCTCTGCGGCTTTGCTAAATTGTTAGGCTCCAACAACTCTCCAATCGTCGCCTCGACGGGATTTTCGGTCGTCAATGACGGCAATGGCTGTTCGGACTTCAGTTTTGCCCATGAACTGGGTCATAACATGGGCAGTGCGCACGATCGCGCCAACGTGCAGGAGGGTGTGGCACCGTTTTATCCCTATGCCTATGGCTACGGTGTCGCCGGGACCTTCGGCACCATCATGAGTTACATCTCACCCACGGTGGGAAAGTTTTCCAACCCCGCCATCAGCTGCGCCACCGGCCAGGCATGCGGTATCAGCGAGGCCGACCCGGTGAATGGCGCGAACAACGCGCTGTCGCTCAACAACATGCGCTGGGCCGTGGCAGGTTTCATGCCTGCGACCACACTGAGCACGACGCCGAACGCATTCTCGTTCTCCTCGCTCAGCGGCGTGAACAGCGGCGACGCGCTGCACTCGGAGACGATCACGGTGAGCGGCATGAGCGCGGCCGCGCCCATCACCATTATCGGCGGCGAATACCGCATCGACGGGGGCGCGTTTACTAACCAGCCCGGAACGGTTTCCAACGGCAGCACGGTGCAGGTTCGCGTCACCGCGTCCGCGACACCCTATGCGGCAGCGGTGGCCTACCTCAGCATAGGCATGTTGACCAAGGCATTCCGCGTTACCACCGGGCCGGCCACGGTGCTCGCGCAGGCAGAAGTGAGAGGCGGCTTCGATCACTCGCTGGCATTGCGCGCCGATGGAACCGTCTGGGCCTGGGGTGGCAACGCCAATGGGCAACTGGGCGACGGCAGTTTTGTGACGCGCGCGGAGCCGGTGCAGATTACCAGCCTGGGCGGCGTCACCAGCATTTCGGCAAGCCAATTTTACTCGATGGCGGCAAAAAGCGATGGGTCCGTCTGGGTCTGGGGCATCAATAACAGCAATCAATTGAGCGACGGGACCACGATCACCAGCAATGTGCCCAAGCCTCTGAACGGGGTCAGCGGCATCGTCCGTGTGGCGGCCGGCGGATTTCGCGGCATCGGCCTCTCCGGCACCGGCCAGGTCTGGACATGGGGATTTACCTATACGTCTCCGCTGCAGTTCACTTTGCCCAAGCCGGCCACGGCAATCGCGGGAGGTAACAATCACGGCCTGGCCTTGCTCAATGACGGCACGGTCCGGGCATGGGGCTCGAACAATGTCGGGCAACTGGGCAACAGTACCGCCGCGGCAGGAGGATCTCAGACACCCATACAGGTGAGCGGGCTGGCCGGCGTCACCGAAATTGCCGCCGGCGTCAACCACAGCCTGGCGCTGAAATCCGATGGCACGGTCTGGGCATGGGGCGACAACAGCTTTGGCCAGCTCGGTGACGGCACGACCACGCAGCGCAACACGCCGGTTCAGGTGACTGGCCTTGCCGGCGTGGCGAAGGTCGCGGCGGGGCCCTCTAGCGAACACAGCATCGCGGTAATGGCTGACGGCAGCTTGCGCGCCTGGGGACGCAATGACCGCGGGCAGTTGGGTGACGGCACCAAGACCAACCGCCTCGCACCGACGCCCGTGGGGGGCGCAGGTAATGTCAATCGCGCAGCTGCCGGCGGTTATCACGCCCTTGCCTTGCGCAACGATGGCAGCATCCTCGCCTGGGGCGCGAATTGGTCGGGCCAGCTCGGCAACGGCAATGCCAACGGGACGGACGTGCTCCAGGCGGCGGCCCTGGGCGGCGGCAACCTCCTGTTCGGTGCGGCGGACAACGAGCCGGCCCTGTTCACGCTGGCCTCGCCGCAACCCGTTGCACGCAGTGCGCTGGTCGTATCGAATGCGCTGACCATCTCGGGGATCAACATCGGTTCCCCGATCAGCATAGTCGGCGGGATGTACAGCCTGGAGGGCGGGCCTTTCACATCAACCAGTGGCACGGTGCAAAGCGGCCAGTCGGTTCGCGTGCAGGTGCAGGCGTCCGCTGCATTCGGTGCGACCCAGGTGGCAATTCTCACCATCGGAGGGATTTCCGGCAGTTACAGCGTCACAACCATCGCGGATACCACAGCACCAAGCACGCCCGCCGGGCTCGCGCTGACGTCGATTACCTCCAACCAGACGAACCTTTCGTGGACGCCTTCGACCGATGACGGCGGGGTGACCCAGTACAAGGTTTACCGGAATGGCACGCAGGTCGGAACCACGGCGACTGCCGCATTCGTCGATACCGGGCTCACATCCGCGACGAGCTACAGCTACACCGTGTTGGCCTGTGATGCTGCGGGGAACTGCTCGCCACAGTCCACTTCGCTGACAGCATCGACCCAGCATAGTTTTACGCCGAACCTGGCATCCGGATTCAACCTCCTGGGCAACTCGTACGACGCGCCGTTGAACGTGATGAACACATTCGGCAACCAGACCGCGCCGGTAAGCGGGGTCACCGAGAATATCGTCTCGGTCTGGAAGTGGGATGCCACTAACAGCAAGTGGATGTTCCACTCGCCTTTGCTGAGTACTTCCGCCAACGCAACGTTTGCCGCGAGCAAGAACTACGGCGTGCTCACCACCATCGCCGCGGGTGAGGGCTACTGGGTGAATTCCTTGACCACGACGACCATGCCCACGCAATCGGGGGCGCCATTCAACTGGAGCTATTTCAGCTTTACGGCGCTGACCAGCGGGTTCAACCTGATCTCGCACACGGCCAACTCCACGCCTAGCCAGTTCAATTCGAATGTCAGCGCGACGCCGCCGTCAATCGGGGTGGTGCCCACGGACAATTTTTCGACCCTCTGGATGTGGGACTCGGCCAATACCACCTGGTACTTCTACTCGCCGCTGCTGGAGTCCTCCAGCGGATTGCCTGCGGTCAAGGCCTACGCCGACAACAAGGGGTTCCGGCACTTCCAGGATCACAATAAGAAAATAGAGCCCGGCCTGGGCTTCTGGGTCAACAAGTTCTGACAATATCAGGCAAGGGCTGCATCTAGCTAACATCGAGCGCATTCAGACGTAGCTCATACAGTTTTAGTACCGCAGCATCCTCCCCGAGACCCTAGGCGTCACCTGACCCCGGGGTCTTTTTCATTCCGCCCCCCAAAAAGCAATGCCGATCACCGGCACCGATACAGGGGGCAGTCACCTTTAAGGAAATCCAACATGGCAAGACAGTATGGAAACCGCAAAAGCCAAGGCATGAAGAATCTGCAATCTGCTGGCCGGCAACGCAGCGCAACCAAGTCTCGATGATTAGCCCCCGACCGCATCGGTCAGGATAATTGACGCTGACCGGTCAAGATAGTTGACGCCAGGCATTCCTTCACCAATCTCAGCAAATGCTACCAGTTGCCATAAGTATTTCACCGCGGCATCTTAGCAATCCGATCAGGGCTGATTGGGGTTGGGTAGGATAGGCAACAATAGGCAATCCAATCGGTTGTAAAAGGAGCGCAGTTGGCCTATGCTTTCCGTAAAATGATCGTTAATAGGAAAGATAGGAGGATTGAGATGAGCAACGTCGTGGCACTGAAGGCAAAAAAGCCAACCCGCCCAAACATCGAAAACCGGAAAGTTATGCCAACGAGGGTGCCGAATGCCCAGTTGCGCTCCCGGGAATACCTGACCCCAGGCGAAGTCCAGAAGCTAATCGACCATGCCGGAAAGCTCGGGCGGCACGGGCAAAGGGATGCAGCCCTCTTGATGCTCGCTTACCGCCATGGCCTACGCGTGTCGGAACTGGTTGCCTTGCGCTGGGACATGATCGATCTCAAGCAGGGTCGGCTGCACGTCAACCGGCTGAAAAATGGCATCGCTTCGGTTCACCCATTGAGGGGCCCGGAACTGCGGTCGCTGCGCAAACTGGAACGGGACTACCCAGAAACGAATTACGTCTTTGTCACTGAACGCAAAGGTCCGCTCACCCCCGACACGGTACGCAAGCTCGTTCAACGGGCCGGTGAGGCGGCGAAACTGGGTTTCCCAGTACACCCCCACATGCTGCGCCATGCCTGTGGCTACAAACTCGCCAACGAGGGGCACGACACCCGGTCAATACAGCAGTATCTGGGGCATAAGAACATCCAGCACACGGTTCGGTACACAGAATTGAGCCCAACCCGTTTCAAGGACTTCTGGAAGGACTGAGGCCCGTTCTCTGATGGGATGCCGATGATGTTTGAGGCGTGCTTATCGGGAAAGACTGACATCGGGAAAGACTCATACTGGGAAAGACTCATACTGGGAAAGACTCATACTTGCGCCCATAAGGTACGGTGGCGTATGCTGACGCTGTCCCAAAAGACCAAGCCAAGTGGGCGAACATGAGGCAACCACAAGCCATCGGGTATTGCCGAGTGTCCACGCAGGGCCAAGATAGGCGTCTGGTGCGAGTTGAACGGCTACGAACTCACCGCGGTATTCACCGACGCCGGACTATCCGGCAAGAGCATGAAGCGGGTAGGCCTGCAGATCTCGTTACTCTCACAACCAACGGAAGGCATACCACCCATGAAAAACAGCGTTCTGGTGCTTCGCAACGACGAAACCCGCGGGCTGCTGCCCATGTCGGAGGCCATCCAACTGGTGAAGGAGGCCTACACCGACCTGGGCCACAACCGCGCGCAGGTGCTCAACCGACGGCGCCTGCACCTGCCCCTGCCGGATGACGGCACACCGAACGCCACGCCCACCTGGTTTCAGCTGAACGTGATCGCGGGCGCCGTACCGTGCCACGGCGTGGCGGCGCTTCGCGTCAACGGACGCCACACCAGCTTTCCGTTCCTTGGAGGCGAGCGCCGCAAGACCTTCCCCGGCGGCATCTCCGGCTTTGTTATGGTGTGGGACATGCAGACGAGGTCGCTCATCGGCATCGTCCAGGAAGAGGCCATTTCGCCGCTGCGCGTCGGCGCTACCTCCGGGGTGGCGGCGGAATACCTGTGCCGCAAGGACGCCCGCGTGGCGGGGCTCATCGGCGCCGGCAAGCAGGCTGTGGGTCAGATATCCGCCCTCATGACGGTGCGCCCGAACATCAAGGAGGTGAAGGTGTACTCGATCCGTCCGGAGCGCCGCGAGCGCATGGCGGCCTGGATCGCGAAGGAGTTCGGCGTGAAGGCGTATGCCGTGGACTCGGCCGAGCGCTGCGTGCGGGAAACGGACGTGCTGTTCACCGCGACGACGGCGACCGACCCTATGGTAAAAGGAGAGTGGCTGGAGGACGGCGTGCACGTGTGCGGCATGATAGGAGCGCCGCGCTTCGACTCCAGGCGCGAGCTGGACGACGAGGTCGGACGCCGGGCCGACATCATCGTCGTCAACTCGCTCAGCCAAGTCAAGGAGGACCTGCAGCCGGAGATTTGGGATCCGATCCGCAAGGGCTACCTAACCTGGGAATTCATCAACGAATTGTCGGAGCTGTGCACGGGCGCGTATCCGGGCCGGATGGGCAACCACCAGATCACCTGGCACAGTAACAACGTCGGCATGGGTGTTCAGTTCGCATCCGTCTGCAAGCGCGTGATCGAAATCGCGCGCGAGCGCGGCATCGGCACCGAGCTTCCCAGCGATCTTTTCATGGGCACCGAGGTGTCCGAAGACGAGGAGTTCAGGATATGACCCTGCGCATCGTTTGGCTGGTGCTGGGCGCATTGGCCGCCCTGCCCGCAATCGCCCAAGACTGGCCGAGCCGTCCGGTGGTGGTCGTCATGCCTTACCGCCCGGGCGGCGGCGGGGAAACCATGGTGCGGCTGGTCATGAACCGGATATCGCAGGACATCGGGCAACAGTTCATCATCGAGAATCGCCCCGGCGCCGGCGGCACCATCGGCGTCGCCCACGTCGCCAAGGCGAGGCCCGACGGCTATACGCTGCTGGCGAGCGGACTGGGCTCCGGCGTAGTGGCGCCCGCCATGATGCCCGTCTCGTTCGACTCGATGAAGGACTTCACCCATATCGCGCTGTTCGGCGGCCCACCTCCCGTGCTCGCCGTCAACGCCGCATTCGAGCCGAAATCGCTGCAGGAGTACGTCAGCCTCGCGCGCAGCAAACCGGGCGGCGTCTCATTCGCGTCCTCCGGCCACGGCACGCACGTCCATCTGCTGGGCGAGCTTTTTGCGGCGCGCACCGGAGCGAATCTGGTGCACGTGCCGTACAACGGCGGCGGTCCGGCCGCCGCCGATGTCATGGCGGGCCACGTTCCCTCGGCCTTCGTCACGCTCGGCTCGATATCGCAGCATGTCCGCACGGGGAAGGTCCGCCTCCTGGCCGTTGCGACCACGTCCCGCGTGCGCGATTATCTGGACGTGCCGACCTTCGCGGAGCTCGGCTTCAAGGAAATGACCGGCGCCACCTGGTTCGGGCTGTCGGCGCCGGCTGGCCTGCAGCGCGCCGTCGTGACGCGGCTGAACGCAGCGGTGATCGCCGCCATGGCCCATCCCGAGGTGGCCGGCAAGCTGGCTGCCGAAGCCATCGAGCCGCCGAACCTCGATGCCGATGCATTCACGAGCTTCTTCCGGGCCGAGATCGCGCGCTGGTCGCCGATCGCCGCCACGCTCAAGAAGGCGCCGGCTGCGGCCGCCCAGTGACGACCCGGACAACCAAAGCACCCCGAGGAGCACGCGTAGCATGAATCCTGGACACCGCCGGCCCAGCTTGCCGGAGACCCACTACATCGACAACCGCATCTATACCGACGAGGCGATATTCGCCGCGGAGCAGCGCGAGATCTTCTCCCGGACATGGCAGTTCGCCTGCCACGAAAGCGAGATCGCGAATCCCGGCGACTACCGGTGCACGCGCGTGGCCGGCTGCCCCATCGTCATCGTGCGCGGTGAGGACAGCGTCGTTCGCGCCTTCCACAACGCGTGCCGCCACAGGGCCGCCGAGGTGGTACGCGACGAGGCCGGCAACGCGCGCTCGTTCACCTGCTTCTATCATCAGTGGAACTATGCGCTCGACGGAACGCTACGCGCCGTGGCGAAGCCCGGCGGCTACGAAGCCGTGCGGCTGGACAAGTCCGAGCTCGGGCTGGTGCCGCTGCGCGTGGACCTGTTCGCCGGGCTCTACTTCGTCTGCCTCGATCCCGAAGTCGAATCCCTGAAGGACTACCTCGGCACCGTGGTCGAGCCGTTCGAACAGCCGCTCGGCACGGTGAAGCTCGAGGTCTTCCACTACCACAAGGCGGTGGTCAAGGCGAACTGGAAGCTGTTCAACGAGAACAATACCGAGCGCTATCACAGCATGCTGCACGTGCTGAACCGCAAGACCCAGCCGTGGGTGCTCGGCAAGACGAGTTCCATGAAGCTACGCACGCTGCCCAACGGCCATGGCGGGTACTGGTCGGACGGACAGGAGAAGGTCGCATACGAGCGCGGCGGCATCGACAGCGTCACGGGCAAGCCCCTGCCCGGGCTGTCCGAGGATGAAATGCGCGTCATCAACATCTTCCCGGACATGCTCATCAACATCCGCTCGAACGTCGTCCGGCTCGATCACATGATTCCGCTCGACCCGGGGCATACCCTGATCGAGTGGCGCGGCCTCGGCGTCAAGGACGACAGTCCCGAGGCGCACGACCTCAGGCTGAGACACCACAACACGTTCTGGGGTCCGGCCGGCCGCAACCTGGCCGAAGACATCATCGCGGTCGAGTCGCAGCATCGCGCGATGCTCGCGGATGCCGTCCGTTACAGCGTGATTGCGCGCGAGGAAGACTACAACCCGACCGACGACATCAGCGTGCGCGCGTACTACGCCGAATGGGGCCGGCGCATGAAGCGCTCGGCATCGTCGCCGAACGTCGCGGAGGCCTGAGAAATGGCCACGACCATCGATCACAACGCCGAACTGACCGACCGGCTGGCCATCCAGGACCTGGTTCAGCGCACCGCCTTGCTGCTCGACCAGGAGAAGCTGGACGAGTGGCTGGCTCTCTTCCACCCGGACGGCTGCTACGAGCTGTCGGCATTCAGCACCGAGCTGCGGCGCACGACCATCTGGTGGAAAGCGGAGAAGGCGGTTCTGGAAAAGCAACTGGGCGAAGTCCGGGATCACGTGCGCGATCCGGCCATCCGGCTCCACGTGGTTTCGCCGCCGCTCGTGACCGTCAGGCAGGATCGCGCGGAGGCCTCATCGGGCTTCGTGCTGCACCGGACGCTGCCCTCGGGCGAAACGAGCTTCTTCATGGCGGGACGCTATGAGGATGTGCTTATACGTCACGCCGACAGCTGGCTCTACGTGGAGCACAAGGCCGTATCGCATACCCGGGTGCTCGACATGTTCACCCACCTGCCCATCTGACGTTCGGGAAGACACACGAATGACCATTTCCAGACCCGGCCTCGGCGGCCTCTGCGGCGCAGCGCTGTTCCTCTGTCTCCTGTCGCCGGCATCGCCCGCGCTCGCGCAGGCCTATCCGACGAAGCCGATCCACGCCATCGTCACCATGCAGGGCGGCCCGCTCGACGCGTTCGCACGCATGATCACGGAGAAGATGTCCCAGCGGCTCCAGCAGACGGTGATCGTCGAAAGCCGGCCCGGCGCGGGCGGCAACATCGCCAGCAGCGCCGTGGCGAGATCCGCTCCCGACGGCCACACGGTCCTGTTCGCCAACGACACCACCTTCACGGTGAACCCGGCCCTGTACGCCAGGATCAACTTCGATCCGGAGCGGGACTTCATTCCCGTTTCGGTGCTCGGGACCTTCGGGCAGATGATCGTCGCCAACCCGAAGCTCGGCGCGACGTCGGTCGAGGCGCTTGCCGCGGCTTCCCAGAAGCGCGAGCTCTCCTTCTCCTCTTCCGGAAACGGCACGCCGTCGCACCTGGCCTTCGCTTACCTGCAGTCTGTCACCGGCATTCGGGCGACGCACATTCCCTACAAGACGAATCCCGAGAACATCGCGGCGGTCATGTCGGGCGACGTGGACACCACCATGGTGATCGCGTCCACCGTGGCACCTCTGGTCAAGGCCGGCAAGCTGCGCGGCCTGGGCTACTCCGGCCGCAAGAGATCCGTGATCGCGCCGGATATCCCGACGGTGGCGGAGCTGGGCTATCCGGGGTTCGAAGTCGAATTCTCGTGGGTGCTGCTGGTGCCGGCAGGAACGCCGAACCACGTCGTCGATGCGCTGTACAGGGAAGCGGGCAGGGCGGTGATGCTGCCCGAGTTGGCCGGCAAGGTTCAGGCCTTCGACCTCGTGCCGACCGCCCTTTCGCCGGCGGATTCCGCCCGGTGGCTGCGCTCGGCGCGGGAGAAGTGGACCCGGCTGATCCGGGAAATCAAGCTAAGCGTCGATTGATGGCTGCAGAGCCGACGCAGCCGGAGGTCAAGACCACCACCTGCTACATGTGCGCCTGCCGCTGCGGCATACGCGTGCACCTGAAGGACGGCGAGATCCGCTACATAGTGCTTGACGCAAAATCTCGCCAAGCCAGTATTGGTGGGTGTTTCGAGGCTTTTTGCGGGGGTGAAGATGATGCGAATAATACGGCAAGCGGGCGTTTTTGTGCGCTGTGAGGGGCTGGGGTGTTGACGCCGGCCTCGAATTGACCACCTTTGCCGGTCTCAAAGTGAACAGGCCCGACTGACTGCTTAGCCAGGACTGGCGGCCTTCCGCGAACAGATGTGCTGGGTCGGCGCATTGTGGGGAAAGTGATCAGTTTGAGGGCAGCGGCAACAAGGCTGCGTGGCAAAAAGAACATTGCCGATCTTATCCACG
>JBCKLP010000054.1:0-13872 GCA_038903735.1 Burkholderiales bacterium
ATAAAATACTGATAGATATCAGCCATGGCGCGCAATAGCGCAAGGCAAGCCCTTGCGATTCACTGGATTGCCAAGTAGTTGCTATGCTGCCGCAATTGCCGACTAGCTTCGCGCGTTCGAGTCGGATGTCTGGAGCGCTTGCGTGGTCTGAATGCGTCATCCCGAATAATGCCAGCCTCGACCGGGTAAGAAAGCAATGAAGGAAGCCACAGCCCGCATCAAGATCAACAAGCTGCTCGAAGCGGCTGGCTGGCGTTTCTTTCCGGAAGGCAACGCGCCTGCGAATATCCGCCTCGAATCCAGCGTCACGATCAAGTCGGCGGACCTGGACGCACTCGGCGAAAACTTCGAGAAGACCACAAAAGGATTCGTCGACTTTCTTCTGCTCGATGTCAAGGCCTTCCCCTTCATCGCAGCAATTCTAAATGTGGCCATGCCCCCTGTTCAACTCGGGGGCACGGTGTGTTGCGGATGAATTTGTTCTGGTGCTAACCCTTTGAATTACCGTCATTCCCGCGCAGACGAAAATCCAGTTCGTTCGTCAAATCAAGGTCTTTAACTGCCTGATCGGCTCACATTTAGAATTGCTGGCTCGAACGGGTAGCCATTTTTCTGCGCGGTTTGCGCGAGGACGAGTGGTTCCATCTTGGGGCGTGAATCGCAGTTCGCATTCGCCCGTTATGTGGGCATCGACTATTCGGGCGCCCAAACGCCGACCGCCAGCCTGAAGGGCCTGCGCGTCTATCAGGCGGATCGCGAGTCACTACCCGAAGAAGTTTCGCCGCCGCCGAACCCGCGCAAATACTGGACGCGGCGCGGCATGGCGGAATGGCTGCTGGCGCGCTTGCAGGAAGACATGCCCACGCTGGTGGGCATCGACCACGGCTTTTCGTTTCCGTTGCGCTATTTCGAAGTACATCACCTGGCCCCCGATTGGCCGTCGTTCCTCGAAGATTTCCAGCGCCATTGGCCCACCGACGAAGATCATTGCTACGTCGATTTCGTCCGCGATGGCCTGAGCGGCAACGGAGCGGACCGAGCCGGCAGCAGCCGTTGGTGCCGCCTGACCGAAGAGCGGAGTGGTTCGGCTAAATCGGTGTGCCACTTCGATGTCCCGGGCTCGGTCGCCAAATCCACGCACGCCGGAATACCCTGGCTGCTGTATCTGCGCCGGCACTTAAGCGAGCGGGTGCATTTCTGGCCGTTTGACGGCTGGCAGCTCAACTGTGCGTTTGGAGATGCAGCTGAAGTCCGGGATAGCTATTACCACGTCCATCACCCGTGCAATGCAAGTCATGAAACCTTCTCTCTGGCGCAGGGGCAACTTGAACACTTGACGGACCAGCATGGCTGTCTGGATCGCATGATCGGAATATTCCTGCGGTCTGCCCCGTGCGCCTGTCTTGTCGGGCCGCCATTGGTCAATCGCATCCTGTGTACACCAGATGTTGATGTCCCCACGCCTGCGTAATACGTCGTTGTAGTCAGCCCAATTCGTTACCTTATAGAGCGCCTTCTTGATCTTGTGGCCTCGGCTCTCGTTGTGTTTGTAGGGCATGGGCTTCGAGGTTGGACTGTCAGGGTGCAATCATGCCGCAATTCCAGACTGGCGCTGCCAATGTCGATTTATTCAACAACGCCACTCGGCGTGGCGGCCGCCTTGAGCGCTGATCTTCTGCCCTTCGAAATTCACCAGGACGAAATCTTCCGGCCCTTTGATCTCGCCCAGACCGGCCCGGTTGCGCTTCATCCAGAATCCGCGGCCCTCCGGGTCGCGCAGCGACAGGTGCCCGAGCGACATGTCAGCGTGGCCTTCCATCTCGAGGATGCGGCAGGCCATCGCCGCCTTCTCCAGCACCTCCTTCATGCAAGCTCGGCGCTGAGCCGTCCGCGGTCGACCACCTTGGTGCCGTCGAGCTCCACCGAGCAGTCGCGCAGCGCACGCGCATCGGCGTGGCGGACCTTGCGCGCTGGAACCGGGGGCTGCGTCCCCACGCCAAATTGGCCGCCGGGCATAGCATCACCGTGTTCGTGCATCCGGACCGCGTGGCGCAGGTGCAGGCGGTGATGAAATCGCCGGGGTTGAAGGTAAAGGTATAAGAGGCGAAGGTGTCGATTTGACAAATATGCCTTATCTGGCAAAAATAGCGAAATAATTAGCCAAATAAGACATATCCATGAAGCGGCAAGAAAAACACTTTGCCTCCCCGGCGAGCGCGGCACTGGCGGCCTCGCTGGGCGCGGCTTTCCGCGCGGCACGCGTCGCGCGGTCGCACAGCCGTGCGGACGCGGCGGCACGCGCACGGCTCAGCCCGCGCACACTCGCGCGCATCGAATCGGGTGATGTGTCGGTCGCCCTTGGCGGCTGGCTCGCCTGTGTGGAAGCACTAGGGCTGCTCGAATTGTTCGCACCGGTAGCCAACCCCGCGTCGGACGCGCAGGGCGAGGCGCTACGTAGGCTCGCCGCGCCCAGGCAGCCGCGCAAGTCGAGGAAAGCCGCCGCGCACTATGACTTCTAAACAGACCGGCACCACCGTTTTCGCGACCTTGCCGGGCGACACGTCGGCGGTGCCCGCCGGCGAACTGCGCTTACTTGAAGAGGGATCACGGCTGCTCGGTTCCACCTTCGTTTATGGCCTTCGCTACCTGAAGCGGCCCAATGCGCTGCAGGTGGACCCGGTCAGTCTGGCGTTTGGTGCGACCCCCCCGGCGAATCCGCAAGAGTGCACACCCGCAAACGGACTAGTGGAGTTCGGCGCAATCCGCGATGCCGCACCTGATTTGTGGGGCCGGCGTGTGATCGAGAACAAGCTCGGACGTGCAGGGCCGTTGCCCGAATCGGTGTACCTCGAACACGCTGCGCCGAACGGGGTGGGGACGCTCGAATTTCGTGCGCGGCCCGATAGCGGGCCGGGTACGAGTGGCACCGCCAGCACTCTTGAGCTTGCTTATTTGCATGATGCCTGTGCTCGCATTGAGGCCGGAGAACCAATACCGGCGCGGCTTGCGGCGATATTCGACGCGGGCTCGTCGATGGGGGGCGCGCGCCCGAAAGCAGTGGTGCTGCATGAGGGCACGCAATGGCTGGCGAAGTTTTCGTCGCGGGGCGACCGCTTCAATATGCCTGCCGTCGAGCACGCCACGCTCGAACTCGCGCGCGCGGCGGGCATGCGCGTTCCGCGCACGATGCTGGTCCGACTGGCCAACGGCGTTGAGGTGATGCTGATCGAGCGCTTCGACCGGACGGCGCTTGCGGGAGGATTCGGGCGTATCCATTTCGTCAGCGCGCTCACCATGCTGGGGCTGGACGAATCGGAGTCGCGCCATGCCGCTTATGCCGGCATCGCGCAGGTGATTTCGCAGCGCTCGCCCTCTGCCACGCTGGCCGAAGATCGAGTGGAGCTTTATCGCCGCATGGTGTTCAACATCGTGGTCGGCAATGACGACGATCATCTGCGCAACCATGGTTTTTTGTGGGAAGCGCCGGGCTGGCGTCTGGCGCCGCTCTACGACGTGGTGCCCAAACCGCAGATCGGTTTGGAGCGGTTCCAGCACCTGTCGGTGGGACCGCGCGGCGGCCGGGCTGCCACGCTGGACAACGCGGTTTCGGGTTCCGGCGCGTTCGGCCTGACTCCGGCCCAGGCTGTGGTTCAGGCCGATGCGGTGCTGCGAGTGGTGCGGCAGTGGAAGAGGCATTTCGAACAATCGGGCGTATCCGGCGCGGATATCGATGCGGTGGCGGGCGCGTTTCGCTCCCATCGCGACCTGGGCTGGGCGGAAGTCGAGGGTCTGCATCGCCAGGACAAGCCGACAGCCGATTAACCTAAAAACCGCAGTTTCCATAGGAGGAGATCGTGGAAAGCCGCGTCAGTGCTGGCTCTTCGGCCAATTGACTCATATGCGGAGCAGTTCCTTTTAGGTGATGCCGATATCATGAAAAGTTCATTCCACATCAGGCAATTCGCAAGTTCTGGTCCGTTCAACTGCGTTTTTTTAGGTTGATTGGAGGCGAAACCATGAAACAAGACGATCCTTTGCTGAAAATTTGCTTCGACGGTGAAGCCGTCGGACCGGGCAAGATTCCAGTGAGTCATTTGCTGTCCTTCCTGGCCAACATGAACAAGGCGCTTCAGCGCACAGGACGCGTCCTGGCAGACGAGACCGAAAGCGTTCGCCGAGGGCCGCAGCCGCGCAGTATCAAGGAGGAAGTCGCCCTCGATCTGGTGTTGTTGACGCACGGCAGCCGGGCGGCTGTCCTTGGCTTCGACCGGCGGCAGACGGAAGTGGCATTGCCGGGGATGGACTTGGGCCTTGAGATTTTGGAGAAGGCGTTGAGCGGATTGTCCGCCGTACAGGCGGCGGACGATAGACTTCCGCCGGGCTACGACGCGGGCGTTCTGATGGCTTGGCGCGACGCCGGGATCCTCTTCAGTAAGGGAGTCACGAGAATTGAGTTCACCCTGAACCACAGGGAAACGCCTCTCACGACTAATCTCACGCAGGAGGGCCTCACACGCATTCAGGAACGAATCAAGGGACCGCAGACAAATATCCGCACCATCGAAGGCCGCCTGCTAATGGCGGATTTCAAGGAGCATGGAACACGCTGCCGCGTGCACCCGTCCGCCGGAGAACCGGTGCTTTGCCTCTTCGATGAGGAGCAGAAGGACGAAGTGCTGGATGACATCCTGCAGTACGTCCGCATCGTGGGCGAGGCGAAGGAAGATCCCCTGACGGGAAAAATCGCCAGCATCAAGATTCACGACATCGAGCGGCTGGAGGATAGGGAGGGCGAGTCCGCCGATTTGCTCCCGCAGGGCACTGCGATCTCGAGGAATTTCCGGGAATCACCGACGCTGGACGAGCTGGCGCAGGCCCAGAACGTACGGACGATGACGGACGTGAGGGCACTCTTTGGCACCTGGCCAGGTGAGATCGACGACGGCTTCGAGGAGGCCATTGACGAATTGCGGCATGCGCACGCTGGGAGAGGTGGATTGTCGTGAGTAACGCCAAGATCATTCTCGACACGAACATTATTTCTTATCTGATGAAGGGCGGCCCGCTGGCCGAAGCATATGCACAGCATGTTCAAGGAAAGTTGCTCGCCATTGCCTTTATCACTGTAGGAGAAATGTACTTCGGCGCGGAGAATAGGAACTGGGGCGAAAGGAAGCGGAAGGAATTCGAAACGACCCTTCGCAATTTTATAGTGATTCCATACGACCATGAAATCGCCCGCTGCTATGGGCGCCTGATGGCGGAGAGAAAGCGGAACGGGCAGCCTATCGCTTCCAATGACGCTTGGATTGCCGCTTGTGCCGCCCGCCATACAGTCCCGCTTGTTACGCACAACGCAAAGGACTTTACGGGTATTGCATCGCTTGAGGTGATTACGGCACAGGTCGGATCGTGATTGGCCGTTACTATCGAGGGCATTTGGTTCCTATGCGTTTTCGATGGGCGCCACCGCCGCGATTGGTAATGACCTGTTCAATGACCTGTTCACAGGCGGCATTCGATGATCACGGCAGAGTCCCCAAAGACATCCTCGATAAGTTGGATTGGCCCGCGCTGTCGTGACTGCGTTTGCCCGCTACATCGGCATCGATTTTTCGGGCGCCGTAACACCGACCCCTAGCCTGAAGGGCCTGCGCGTCTATCAGGCGGATCGCGACTCGTTACCCGAGGAAGTCCTGCCGCCGCCGAGCCCGCGCAAATACTGGACGCGGCGGGGGGCGGCATTGCGGAATGGCTGCTGGCGCGCCTGCTGGAGGACGTGCCCACACTGGTTGGCATCGACCACGGCTTTTCGTTTCCGCTGCGCTATTTTGAAGTGCATCACCTGGCGCCCGATTGGCCGTCGTTCCTCGAAGATTTCCAGCGTCACTGGCCCACCGACGAAGATCATTGCTACGTCGATTTCGTCCGCGATGGCCTGAGCGGCAACGGGGCAGATCGAACCGGTAGCAGTCGTTGGCGCCGCCTGACCGAAGAGCGGAACGGTTCGGCTAAGTCGGTGTTTCACTTCGATGTCCCGGGCTCGGTCGCTAAACCCACGCACGCCGGAATACCCTGGCTGCTGTATCTGCGCCGGCATCTGGGCGAGCAGGTGCATTTCTGGCCGTTTGACGGCTGGCAGATTCCGGCAGGCCGCTCGGCCATCGTCGAGGCCTACCCTGCCCTTTGGAAACACGCCTACGCCGTGAACGGGCGCACCGCCGACCAGCATGATGCCTACTCGGTCGCCGCGTGGATGCGGCAAGCCGATCTCGACGCTCAACTCACCCGATTTCTCAATCCGGAACTGACGTCTTCACAACGCACCCTTGCGGGCGTTGAAGGCTGGATTCTGGGTGTCGGGTGAAGTTCGCCCGCGATGGCTGTGTGGCCGGAGGCACCCGACGCAGAAAATCGCATAAGCATGTGCCGACGGAGTTTCCGGGCATAGTCCACGCACGGCTCAAGTGATCGGAAAGCCGGGAGACCCGCGTGAATACTGGTAAATAGCAACAATACGAAAAAATACACTAGGCTTGGTATGCTATAAATAACAATTCACATTACATTATGGAATAACCGCCAGGGTATGGGCTCATCCGCCGACCGCATCGCAACCGCGGGCATGAGTTCCGGGGATTGGGTGTCGGCAGACAAGGGAAAGCCATAGGCGGACTGAAGATTTGAATCTGCGCCGGTAGCGCAAACGAGGAGGCGAGACCACCCCCTGCAAGAATCCGCTATTGATCGTTCCTAAAAGTTTGTCAGCCCCGTCAGAGGCATGATTTTATGAAATTTGAATCTCTCTGGGTTCAATTCCCCGCCCCTTGGGGCGCACACTTTTTTCTTTGGTCTTTGATACCCCGCGGCTTGCCGCGGGGTTGTTCATTAATAATGGGCTATGACAAAGTACGTTCACAAGATTCAATAGAATGGCGAGAAGATGCCCTTGTTCAGGGTGAGCCAGTCCAAGGGGGGGGGGGGCCGAGCGCACACTTGGAGGATAATGTGCTCAAGGGCATCTTATAGAGCGTGGGGAGGATTTCGTGCACCAATATTCGGTTTCAGATTCCGTCAAACAACGCGTGCTGCGCCGGCGCGACAGTGTTATCGCGATGGATGAGCTCGAGGCCTGCCGTACGGCATTCGTCGTGGTCGACATGCAGAATTATTTCGTCGGGAAGGGCTTTCCAGCGGAGGTCCCCAAGGCACGCGAGATTGTCCCGGCGATCAATCGCATGGCGGTGGCGCTGCGCGCAGCCGGTGGCACGGTGATCTGGATTCAGACCACTGCCCTCGGCGCGCTGGAAACCTGGGGCAATCACCATCGCTGTTTTCTGAGTCCGGTGGCTGCAGCCAGGCGCATTGCGCAACTTGCGGAGGACACTGAGGATTTCCGCCTGTTTCCTGAACTGGACGTGCGGCCGGAGGACCTGCGCGTGAAAAAAATCAAGTACAGCGCCATGATTCAGGGTTCCTCGGAGTTGCCAGCACTGCTCGCGCGGCGCGGCATCGACACGCTGCTCATTGGCGGTACCACCACCAACGTTTGCTGCGAATCCACGGCGCGCGATGCGGCGATGCTCGATTTCCGCGTGGCAATGCTCTCCGATTGCAACGCCACCTGGACTGACGTGGAGCACGCGGCAACACTGGACAATTTCCAGGTCGTGTTCGGCGATGTAATGACTAACGATGAGGTGATCGCGCGCCTTGCGTCAGCGGCCCAGCGGCGCAGCGCCTGAGGTGCAGGTGTTCCCCATGGCACGCCGGCCGTGCGAGACGCTACGGATCCAGGGGAATATCGGCGCGCTTGGCCCCCGCGTTATTCCGACTTCACCCCGGCCATACGGATCACAGCGCCCCAACGGGCTTGTTCATTGCCTATGAAAGCAGCGAATTCATCGGGGGATGCGGAGACCACAACATCGGTTTGCAGCGGCAGAAGCTTGTCCATTATGGAGGCGCCCTTCATTGCAATAGCAATATCGCGAAATATCTTCCCGATCACATCGCGCGGGGTTCCTGCGGGTGCTGATATGCCGGTCCAGGTCGAGAATTCGATGCCTTTGAGGCCGGACTGAGCCATTGTCGGCACATCGGGCAAGGTAGCAGAGCGCAGGGAGGTCGAGATCGCGAGCGGGCGCAGCGCGCCCGAGCGAATATGGCCCAGGCTGGAGGCGACCGCGTCGTAGACCAGTTGTGTCTCGCCCGCGACAGCGGCATTGAGCGCCGGTGCGCTCCCCTTGTAGGGTACGTGCAGGAACTGTACTCCGGCCGCTGCTGCAAACATCTCCATGGCCAGATGCCCCGTCAGCCCTCGCCCGGGTGAGGCGTACGCCAATTGCCCGGGCCGTGCCCTGCTGTATTCGATGAACTCGCGCAGGGTTTTTACCGGTAACTTGGGATTCACCAGCAACACCGAGGGCGACGAGGAGAGCAGGGTGATATGCGTAAAGTCTTTGCCTGCGTCGTAGGGCAGCTTTGCAAACAGCGCGGGCGCGACGACATTGGCTGCGCTGGTCGTGACAAGCAAGGTGTATCCGTCTGGGGGCGACTTGGCCACGTGATCGGCACCTATGGTTCCGCTGGCACCCGGGTGATTGTCCACCAGGACCTGCCTTCCCCACGACTTCGACAGCCCATCCGCGAGCAAGCGGGAGGTGATGTCGGTAACGCCACCTGGCGGAAAGCCGACCACGATGCGCACTGGGCGCGCCGGGAAATCTTGTGCCGTGGTGATTGTGCCGAACATTCCCAGCATGGCCGCGCAAACGGCGGGCAGGGTACGCCAGAACACGCTCATGCGCGGCGCTTTCAATAATGTTTTAGTGAACGAATGCATGGAGTCTCCCCGGCGCGGCTGGCAATCAGTAAAGCAATTCTACGCAACCATTCTCCGCTGGAATCAAATTTCAGCACCGGTGGCAGCTTCGATCCGGCACAACTGTCGAACCGAAACGGCGGCGCACCGGGCGGGACGTCAGGATTGGAGCCACAGCGATCGGCCGCCCATACGGAATGCCCGTCGTTATCGTTGGGTAATCGCGCTGAGTGCGCCCCATTGCCGGTCCGGCAACTGGCCCCAGGCGGCGCTGGTGTAGGGATTGGGCAGGTCGTTGGTCGGCACCACGGCGTTCTGGTCGCCGGCCGGTGCCGTGATGAAAATCATCGTGGCGCAGACAAGGCTTTGAACGGTTCCTGATTCGATTCTCATGACTGCTTCCTCATTCTGTGGCCAATCGCTTTGCAATCCGGAACGAAGCGGTGCCCTCCCGAGCAACGCGGACGCACTGCGTCGACCTTTGGCACTCAAGCGCCGCGTTCAAGCCGCCCAAAGCTCCCGCGTCGCCAGCGCCGCGCCTTCGGTTAACGCCTTCAGCTTGGCCCAGCCGATCGGCAGGTGGACGCGCCCGCCCATGCCGCAATTGGTGCCGGCGATCACATTCTCCCGGCCGACCACATTCGCAAAACGCTGGATGCGCTCGGCAACCAATTCCGGATGCTCGATGACATTGGTGGCATGGCTGACCACGCCGGGAATCAGGCTGTCGGACTTTGGCTTGACGCAATCACCTTACCAATATAAATTAGTGGTAAGGCAACAATAACGAGGTTCTGCCAACATGTTCGTCAAAGTCACGGCTAAGCGCCAGGTCACCTTTCCCGCCCGGGTTCTAGAGGCGCTGGGCGTGAAACCGGGGGACCGTCTCGAACTTGAGGAAGGTCCGGGAGGCTTTGTGCTGCGCGCGCGTCAGATCAAGCGCGATCACCTTGCGCCGCTGCGCGGCAAACTGCGCCGTGGCAAGGGCAGCTTCGATCTTGAAGTTTTTCGCGACTCGCGCCACGACCGTGCGCTTCGGGATTGATACCTCGATCATCGTTCGGCTGGCGACCGGCGACCCCGAAGAAGGGTTCGATACCTGCGTGCGCAAGTTGACCGCGCTCATCGAGCGCGAGGATGCAGAGATCTTCGCGTCGAACCAGGTCATCGGCGAGGCCTATATCGCGCTCCAGCATCACTACGGCATTTCCAAACCCGATGCGCGAGCTGCACTTGCCAGCGTGCTGAGGAGCGGCCTGGTGGCGCCGCTGAACGGAGCAGGCGTGTTTGCGGCGCTGGAGGCCGATGCGGGATGCGGCCTGCTCGACCGCCTGATTGTCGATGATTACCGCCGCGCAGAACTCACCACGCTCACGCTCGACCGCAAGATGGCGGCTCTCCCGCAGGCGCGCCGTCTGTAGCGTGGCACCGGCTTCATTGCACGCTTGCCGGTCGCGCGGCCCGGGAGCGCCCAGGCAGCAAGTGCGTATCGGCCGGTGTGGAAGGCACGGCCAGGTAGTGGCCTGCTCCGGCAGGCGTACAATTTTTTTGGGCAGAAGATTCTTCGAATGAATCCTCCGGAGCTGCGAATTATTTGGATCACAGGGGGTTCCGTTGAGACAGTTTCGCGGATGCCCCATTGGAATATTGAAAAATGTTAACAATTCATCGTAGATACAAAGGCATGACGTACTTAAATTACCAATTAGGATTTGGTAACGAAATAAACACAGCGTATGCCGGCACCCGCTGACAGTATTGCAGTCCCGCGAGTGAGTACCGCCCCCGAACTGCGCAGCGCTGCCGATTCGATTCCACAGGACTGGCAGGCGCTTGCCGCACATCTGGCCGCGCGCGGCATGGAACTCCAACTCGACCCCCTGCCGCGCCAGTTCGCAGGTGGACTTGCCAACCTCAACTACCTGCTGCTGATCGACGGCCGCGAAGCGGTGCTGCGGCGCCCGCCGATGGGCGCGCTGCCGCCGGGCGGCTACGACATGGGCCGTGAATTCCGTATCCTCGCTGCGCTATCCAAAGGCTTCGAGCTGGCGCCCGGGGCGATTTTTCTCGGCCAGGACGCTGCAGTGATTGGCGCGCTCTTTCAGATTCTTGAATACCGGCGCGGCTTCGCGGTGCGTGCCGAACTGCCGGCGGCGTTCGCCGGCCGGGAAGACATCGCCCGGCGGCTGGGCGACACGCTGATCGAGGTGCTGGTGCGCGTGGCCAATGTCGATGCCGTAGCGGCAGGTCTGGGCGAGCTCGGGCGGCCCCAGGGATTCCTGCAGCGCGCGGTGGAGGGCTGGTCGAAGCGCGCCGTGCTCGCGGCCGAAGGCGGCGAGACACCGCTCATTCGCGAGCTGTCGTCGTGGCTGCGCGCGAACCAGGTGGCCGACGGCCGCGTGGCGTTGCTGCACAATGACATCAAGCTCGATAACATCCTGCTCGATGGCGACACGCTTTCGCCCGTGGCGCTGCTCGACTGGGACCAGGGCACGCGCGGCGACGGCCTCTTTGACTTGGCCACAACCCTCAGCTACTGGACCGAAGCCGGCGATCCGCCGGCGATGCATCAGTTACGCCAAATGCCCACCGCAAGCCCCGGTTTTCCCACCCGTCGGCAGGCGGCGGAAAGCTACGCGATGCGCACCGGCCGCGACCTGTCCAACTTCCGCTTTTACCGTGTACTGGCCAGTTTCAAGCTGGCGGTGATTTTTTATCAACTGCATGCGCGCTATCGTTCGGGGGCGACTGACGACCCGCGCTATGCAGGTTTCGGACGCCTGGCGGACGGCATTCTTGAATTCACCTGGACGATTGCGCAGGGTGAAGTATTCTGACTGACCGACTTCTCCGCTTGAAATCAAAGATCGATTATTGATTGAGGCCACCATGGACTTTTCACTGAGCCCCGAGTTGCTGGACCTGCAGGCGCGCACCCGCCGCTTCATCGCGGAGGAGGTCATCCCGATGGAGGGCGACCCGCGCCAGTCGCCGCATGGCCCCGGCGAGGATCTGCGCCAGGACCTGGTGGCACGCGCCCGAAAAGCGGGCCTGCTTACGCCGCATGCCTCGAGGGAACTGGGCGGCCTGGGCCTCACGCATGTGGCCAAGGCGGTGGTGTTCGAGGAAGCCGGCTATTCACCGCTGGGGCCGGTGGCGCTCAACATCCACGCCCCCGATGAAGGCAACATCCATCTCATGGAGGCCGCCTGCACCCCCGCGCAGAAAGAGCGCTGGCTGCGGCCCTTGGTGGAAGGCCGCACGCGCTCCTGCTTTGCCATGACAGAACCGGCGCCGGGTGCCGGTTCCGATCCTTCGATGCTGATGACCACGGCAGTGAAGGAGGGCGACGATTACCTCATCAACGGCGACAAGTGGTTCATCACTGGTGCCGTTGGCGCGGCCTTCGTCATTGTCATGGCAAAAATGGAGGATGGTTCGGCGACCCTGTTCCTCGCCGACATGGACCGTCCGGGTATCCGCATCGAGCGGCTGATGGATTCGCTCGATGCCTGCTTCGTGGGCGGCCACGCCTACCTGAAGTTCGAGAACCTGCGGGTGCCCGCGGGTGATGTGCTGGGCGCCATCGGCAAGGGTTTTCGCTATGCGCAGGTGCGCCTCGCTCCGGCACGGCTCACCCACTGCATGCGCTGGCTGGGCGCGGCGCGGCGTGCGCATGATGTGGCGCTTGGCTACGCGCGCACCCGACAGGCATTCGGCAAGACGCTTGTTCAGCATGAGGGCGTGGGTTTCATGTTGGCCGACAACGCCATGGACATTGCGGCCGCGCGCCTGTCGATATTTCATACTGCCTGGGTGCTCGATCAGGGCGGCAGGGGCAATCTCGAATCCAGCATGACCAAGGTGCAGGTGTCCGAGGCGGCCTGGCGGGTGGTGGACCGCAGCGTGCAGATTCTGGGCGGGCAGGGTGTGATGGGCGAAACCGTGGTGATGCGCATCTTCAAGGACCTGCGCGCATTCCGAATCTACGACGGTCCCAGCGAAGTGCATCGCTGGAGCATCGCCAACAAGTTGCTCGAAACATGAGCGGCGAGCTGTTCGATTTGAAGGGACGGGTTGCGCTGGTCACCGGCGCATCCAGCGGCATCGGACGCCATTTCGCCGGCACCCTGGCGCGGGCCGGTGCGAAGGTGGCGCTCGCGGCGCGGCGCACCGAGGAGCTTGCACAGGCAGTGGCGGAGATTGAGGCGGCGGGCGGGCAGGCCATCGCCGTGACCATGGATGTCAGCGAGCGCGGCAGTGTCTGTGCGGCGCTGGACCGCATCACGGCGGACTACGGTGTGCCGCAGATCCTGGTCAACAATGCCGGCGTCAGCGATACCCGGCGGCTGCTTGAATACACCGACGCGGACTGGTCACGCATCGTCGGCACCAACCTCACCGGCGCCTGGAGGGTGGCGCAGGAGAGCGCCCGCCGCATGGTGGCGGCGGGTGTTCCCGGCAGCATTATCAACATCACCTCGATACTCGCCAGCCGCGTTGCCGGCGGCGTGAGTCCCTATATCGCGGCCAAGGCCGGTTTGAAGCAACTCACCCAGGCGATGGCACTGGAACTGGCGCGCCACCAGATCCGCGTCAACAGCATCGCGCCCGGCTATGTGCTCACCGAAATGAACGGCGCGCTGCTCGAAGGCGAGAGCGGCGAAAAGCTGAAAGCCCGCGTCCCGCAGCGCCGCTTCGGCCGGCTCGAGGACCTGGATGGCGCGCTCCTGCTGCTTGCCTCGGATGCCGGGGCCTACATGAGCGGCTCGGAGATTGTGGTGGACGGCGGGCATTCCTGCAGTTCGCTATGAGCGAGTATTGCCGAGGCCCTTGACGTCGCTTCGCTTCCGCCTGCGTGGTCGACGATCCCCGCCGGCCAGGCGAGCGTAAAAATTGGCTCCGCCTGGCTGGCATCGTTGCGATCTCCAATACTGTTGGTGCCCTCGGTCATCGTTCCCGAAGAGCGCGCCGCCTTGGTGAATCCCCGGCACCCGAACTGCAAAAGCATCACGGCACGCATCGTGCGCCTGTTTGAATACAAGCGG
>JBCKLP010000055.1:0-13846 GCA_038903735.1 Burkholderiales bacterium
GCCGCTGACGCTGGAACCCTTGGCCGCCACGCTGGCGGTAGAGGGCCGTAATATCGGCGTGATCCCGTTCAAGCCGTATTTTCAGCGCTTCGTGAATGCTCAGGTAAATTCCGGCGCAGTGTCCGCAAAAGGTGAATTGCGCATCAAGGGCGCTGCGGAGGGCATCCTCGCGAACTACGAGGGCGCTGCCGGCATCAGCGGATTCGCGCTCGTGGACACCGAGACTCGCGCGCCACTGGTAAATTTCAAGTCTCTGCAATTCGAGAATTTGCAGGTGGCCAGCGAACCGCCCGCGCTCAACATAGGCCAGGTGGCGTTGTCCGAATTTTTCGCCCGCATTGCGATCCTTCCCGACGGTCGCATCAATCTGCAGAATATTATTCCGGCTGCGCCGCCGGCCGGTTCGAAGAAGCCGCCGGGGAAGCCCGCGGAACCCGCCATGCCATTGCGTGTCGGGCGCATCACGCTGGCAAGTGGGGCCGTTGATTTTTCCGACCAGAAAATAAAGCCGAATTTTTCGGCGCAAATTTCTGAATTGGGCGGGCGGATATCCGGCCTGTCATCCGATCCGGCCTCGCGTGCCGAGCTGGAACTGAAGGGCCTGGTGAGTGATACTGCCCCCGTGGATATCACCGGTACACTCAATCCATTGGCAGGCGATCTGTTTCTCGACCTGAAGGCATCGGCGCGTGGCATAGACCTCAATCCGCTGACGCCCTATTCGGCAAAGTACCTGGGCTACGGCATCGAGCAAGGTAAGCTTTCCGTGAAGCTTGCCTATCACATCGAAAAAGGCCGTTTGGAAGGACGCAACAACATCCGCCTCGATCAACTCATTTTCGGCGACCCGGTGGAAAGCCCCGCTGCCATCAAGGCGCCGGTCCTGCTGGCGGTGGCCTTGCTGAAGAACTCGCGCGGCGAGATCGACCTCGATCTTCCAGTCAGCGGGTCGCTGGATGATCCGGAATTTTCCATCGGCGCAATTGTCGGCAAGCTGATCCTGAATGCCGTGATGAAAACGATCACCGCGCCCTTCGCGCTGCTGGCTTCGATCTTCGGCGGCGGTGACGGAGAGCTGTCCTATCTGGAATTCGCGCCGGGCTCGGCGGCCTTGGCAGACTCGGCTGAGGCTAAGCTGAAAACCCTCGCCAAGGCGCTGGCCGATCGCCCCGAATTGCGCATTGAAATCGCCGCTCACACCGATCCCGCACGCGACCGCGAGCAACTGAAGCGCGATGCCCTCACGCAGAAAGTGTTGGCGCAGAAAACCGCCGTCGTGGCGTCATCGGGTGTCGAAGCCAAAGGCGCGGATGGGGCAGCCATCGCGCCCGGGGAGTATGCGGCGCTTCTGCGGCGGGTCTACGATCAGGAAACCTTTGCCAAGCCACGCAACGCCCTCGGTCTTGTGCGCACTCTGCCGGTGGACGAAATGGAAAAGCTCATCCTCACGCACCTGGAAATTGGCGAGTCGCAGTTGCTGGGCCTGGCCCGGCGGCGTGTGGAAGGCGTGCGCAACTGGCTGGTGAGGGCGGGTGCTGTCGACATCGAGCGCGTTTTCCTGGTTGCTCCTCGCAAGGACCAGGAGGACAAGGACGGCCGTGCCAAGGCCGCCGACAGCCGGGTCGATATTTACCTGAAATAGGCCGGACACGCGCGGCGCTGGGTCGCGCCTGGTCACAGGCCGGGCCGCGGGCTGCTAATATCCCTGATCGCAAATGAGGCTGGCGGCAGGTGCCGCCGCCGCGAAACAGGGAAATGAAATGAAAAAAGTGGAAGGTCTGGAAACCAGCAAGATTCTTGCGCATTCCGAGGATGGCATCGGCTGGCTGCAGTTCAACAATGCCGAAAAGCACAATGCCCTGTCGTTGGACATGTCACAGGCGGCGATTCGCGTGCTGGACGAATTTGCTGCGGATGATTCGGTGCACGTGGTGGTGCTAAACGGTCTGGGCGGCAAGGCGTTCGTATCCGGCGCAGACATATCCGAATTCGACAAGACCCGCGCCAATGCCGAGCAGGACAAGCAATACGGCCAGCGCGCCGGCATTCACTCCGCGGTGAAACAGCTTGAAAAGCCCACCATCGCCATGATCCAGGGCTATTGCATGGGTGGGGGCCTTGCGCTGGCGGCCGCCTGCGATCTGCGCTTTTGCACTGAGGATTCCACCTTTGCGATTCCCGCTGCGCGCCTCTCGATCGCCTATCGCCTGGATTTCCTGCGCTGGGTGTCGGACTTGGTGAACCCTTCGCGCGCCAAGGACATCCTGTTCAGTGCGCGGCGACTCAAGGGGCCCGAGGCCCTGTCCATCGGACTGGTGAATCGCGTCATTGATGCCGACAAGCTTGAGGCGGAAACCATTGCCTATGCGAAGCTGCTGGTGGACAACGCACCGCTCTCCATTCACGCCTCGAAGACGATCATTGATGAATTGCACAAGGACCCGGCGGACCGGGATCTGGAAAAGTGCGCGCGGGTTGCCACGGCCTGCGCCGACAGCCAAGATTTCAAGGAAGGCCGCAAGGCGTTCATGGAAAAGCGCAATCCGGTCTGGCAGGGTAAATAGGTCGCGGGGAATACGCTGCGTGTAGCGGTTCCGGGCGCGCCGCTGTGAGGCGAAGGTGAGGAGGCCAACATGAGTGACATCCGTACCCTGCACAAGGCAGCCGCCGGCATCGAAGTGCCGGTGATTGATATCGGCCCATTCCTGCGCCGTGAACCCGGCGCGCTGGATAAAACAGCTGCAGCGCTGGGTGAAGCCAGTGAATCGCTGGGGTTCTATTTCATCGGCGGGCATGGGGTGGCGCAGGCACTGATCGACCGCGTGTTCGATGAGACCGAACGCTTCCATGCACTGCCGATGGAGAGAAAGCTCGCCGTCAAGGTGAAAGACAAGATCGTGGGTTACCTGCCGCCGGGGGGGCAGACGCAGCGCACCTCGAAATACGGCAAGAGCGTGCACCCGGACACCAGTTCCTCCTACTACATCCGCCAGGAATTTCCCGCCGACCATCCTGAGCGGCTGGCCGGCAAGCCTTGGGTGTGGGACAACCAGTGGATCGAAGGTCTGCCCGGGTTCCGCGAAACCATTCAGGAATATTACCTGGCCATGTCCGGCCTGGTGTTCTCCATTCTGCGCCTGCAGTCAGTGGCGTTGGGCCTGGGGCCGGATTTCTTTCCGAAGCATGAGGCGTTCAAGCCGGCGGTCTTCAACCTGCGGCTGCTGCACTATCCGCCGCGCAATGAGACACTGGAGGGGCAGTTCGGCATCGGCCCGCACACCGATTACGGCCACCTCACCATCCTCGCCCAGCAGCGGGTGCCGGGATTGGAAATACTCACCCGCGACGAGCAGTGGATAGAGGCACCGGCGCTCGCCGGGCATTTTCTGCTGAACAACGCCGACCTCTGCAGCCGCTGGACCAACGGGCGCTTCCGCTCGGCGCCGCACCGGGTGATCAACAAGACCGGCGAGCGCCGCCACTCGATTCCGTTTTTCACCGCCACGCGCCACGACGTGCAACTCGAGTGCCTGCCCACCTGCCAGGGCCCAGGCAATCCGCCGAAATTCGAGCCGATTTCCTACGGCGACTGGGTCGCCCAGATCAACAAAACCAACTACGACTTCCTGCGCGACAAGAAAACCTGATTGGGGGTGGGAGAAGGGCTTTGCATCCCTCTCCCGCAGGGAGAGGGACCGAGGGTGAGGGGAATTCGCCTCGTGGCTTCGCCCATCACGAACCTTCGAGCTAATAGGGGACGTACCACGTTTAAGACGGCGTGGAAAAGTTACACTGACCCCACTTAAAGCGTCAGGTCCCGAGTCAATTGGGCTGCGGGGATTTCGCGGCAGCCGGTGGTGTTCTGCCCGGCCCATAGGGGGGTGAAATCACCGGACCCGGTGGCTTCGGCCTTCGTGCGCAGCGGCGCGATGGCGGCGGTGGCAAGTGGAAATGCCGGCGCGATGCTGCTGATGGGACCGAGTTCCTTCATTACCCGATTGAGAATTCCGCGCGCCGGCCTGCCGCTGAAAAGATTGGTGAGTGCGGTGTGGCGCGCAGCGTCGCTTTTCAGGGTGGCGCGGTGCACGGTGCCGGTGGTGGCTTCCGGGCAGAGCAGGTAGGCGGTGCCGACCTGAACGGCAGAGGCGCCCAATGCCATGGCTGCGGCGACGCCTTTGGCATCGGCAATGCCGCCCGCGGCAATCACGGGCACCTGGACGGCGCGCACGATCTGCGGCAGCAGCGCAACAATGCCGACCTGAGTGCTCAGGTCTTCGGACAGGAAGATGCCGCGGTGCCCGCCCGCTTCCAGGCCCTGGGCGATGATGGCATCGACGCCTTGTTTCTCCAGCCACAGCGCCTCGTCCACCGTGGTTGCCGAGGAAATAATCTTCGCTCCCATCGCCCGCACGCGCGCCAGCAATTCCGCAGAGGGCAGGCCGAAATGAAAGCTCACCACCGCCGGTCTGAAATCCTCCAGCACCGCTGCTGCGGCAGCATCGAAGGGAATGCGGCCGGTCCCGGCCGGGATGGCAGCAGCATCGATGCCGAACTCCCGGTAGTACGGTGCCAACGCGGCACGCCAGGCGGCTTCACGCGCGGCATCGGGTACGGGCTGGGTGTGGCAGAAGAAATTCACATTGAAGGATTTTGAAGTCTGTGACGTGATCGCAGCCAGTTCCACGCGCATGGCCTCAACCCCGAGCATGGCGCAGGGCAATGATCCCAGTCCGCCGGCATTGGACACGGCGATGGCCAGCGCGCTTCCCTGAGAACCGGCCATGGGCGCCTGGATGATGGGCAGTTCAATATTTAGAAGTTGATGCAGTGCCATGGACTCAGCGCTCCGCGGTAGCCAGGCGCAGAGCGAGGCCTGCAAAGACCAGTCCAGCAAGCCGGTTCATGGTCCTCTGCGCGCGCGCGGAGGTTCGCAGCAAGCGGCCGATCAGTGCCGCCAGGACGCTAATGGTGCCGAAAGCCAGCAGCGTGGCGATGATGAACACGAAGCCGAACCAGGAGAGCTGCAGGGCAAGCGGGCCGATTTTCGGATCGACAAACTGTGGCAGCAGGGCGAGAAAAAACAAAACAACTTTCGGATTGCTGATGTTCATGAGGATGCCGCGCACATACAGGCGTGGGGGCAGGGCGAGGCGTGGGGGCAGGGCGGCTGCCACTGCGGCGTCGGGCACCTCGGCAACCGGTGCCCGGAATGCCTGCCAGGCGAGCCAGGCAAGATAGGCGGCACCGGCAAATTTAACAATGACAAACGCAGTGGCTGAGGCGGCAAACAGGGCCGCCAGACCGAGCGCTACGGCAGCCGTGTGGAATATCAGTCCCGTGCACAGACCCAGGACCACCATCATCCCTGCCTTGCGTCCATGCGTGGCTGCCTGCATGAGCACGAACAGGTTGTCGGGCCCGGGCGCGAACGCCAGCAGCAGCGACACCATGAAAAAGGCAGCAGTGGTTTCCAAAGTAGGCATGCTGAATTGTTCCGCGACCGATCAGGGCGTGAGCGACGATTCGCCCGGCGACCGGAAGCGCAGGTTGCCGCGCGTGAGCTGCGCGATTGAGCTGCAACCCATCAGCCGCATATCCCGATCGAGCTCGGTGCGCAAAAGGCCTAATGCACGCTCGACGCCCGCCTGACCGGCGGCTGCCAGAGGAAAGAGATAGAAGCGCCCGAGGCCCACCGCCTTGGCGCCCAGCGACAGTGCTTTCAGGACATGGGTGCCGCGCTGGATTCCACCATCCATCATCACATCGATCCGGTCACCCACCGCATCCACCACCTCCCCCAGTTGATCGAAGGCCGCGCGCGAGCCATCGAGCTGGCGGCCGCCGTGATTGGACAGCACGATGCCGGCGCAGCCGATGTCGGCCGCGCGCCGCGCATCCTCCACCGACATCACCCCCTTCAGGCAGAACGGCCCGTTCCAGAAGCGCACCATTTCGGCCACGTCATCCCAGCTCATGGAAGGATCCAGCATTTCGGTGAAGTAGCGTGCAATCGAGAGGGCGCTGCCGCTCATGTCGATATGCTGATCGAGCTGCGGCAGGCTGAAGCGTTCGTGGGTGAGGTAATTCACACCCCAGGCCGGCTTGATCGCGAATTGCAGCATGCCTGCCAGCGTGAGCCTGAAGGGAATCGAGAACCCGGTGCGCAGGTCACGTTCGCGGTTGCCGCCGGTGATGCTGTCCACGGTCAGCATCATGACCTCGACCCCGGCATCCTTCGCGCGTTGCAGCATGGCGCGGTTGAGGCCGCGATCCTTGTGGAAATAGAACTGATACACCTGCGGCGTGGAACAGGTCTTGCGCACCTCTTCCAGGCTGACCGTGCCGAGCGAAGAGACGCCGAACAGGGTGCCGAACTTTGACGCGGCGGCAGCCACTGCGCGCTCGCCCTGATGGTGGAACAGGCGCTGTAACGCGGTCGGGGAGCAGTAGAAGGGCATGGCGAGTTTCTGCCCCATCACGCTCACCGATAGATCGATGTTCTCCACGCCGCGCAGTACATTGGGCACCAGATCGCACTGCTCGAAGCTGGCGGTGTTGCGGCGATAGGTCACCTCGTCGTCCGCCGCGCCGTCGATGTAATTGAAAATGGGCCCCGGCAGGCGCCGCCGTGCGAGCTCGCGAAAGTCGTGGAAGTTGTGGCAGTCGTTCAAACGCATGGTGCAGACGATCTGTTACTGGGCGGGAATTCCCGCGGCCTTGATCACGGTCTCCCATTTATCGATTTCGGTGGCCCAGAATTTGCCGGCCTCCGCCACGCTCATGAAGTTCGGATCCAGGCCCTGTTTCTCGACGTTGCGCGGGAAATCGGGATTGTCAGCAGCGCTCTTCAGGCTGCGGCCCAGCATTTCAATAATGGCGGGCGGCGTACCCGCGGGCACCATGATGCCGAACCAGGAGGTGACTTCCGCATTCTTGATACCCAATTCATCGAGCGTTGGCACATCCGGCAACAGGCGATGGCGCGTCGATGCTGCCACTGCCAGCGCCCGGGTTTTCTTGGCGCGCACATTGGGCATTGCCGTGGAGAGATTGTCGAACATCAAATCTACCTGACCGCCGAGCAGGCCGGTCACACAATCCGCCCAGCCTTTATAGGGGATATGCAGCATGTTGGTACCCGTGCGCAGCTTGAATAATTCGCTGGTGAGATGCAGTGTCGTTCCCACTCCATTGGAGCCGACGTTGAGCTTGCCGGGATTCGCCTTGGCCGCCGCGAGCAGCTCAGCGACGCTATTGGCCTTGAGATTCGGGCCGGCGACCAGGATATTGGGCACGCTGGCAATAACGGCAATTGCCACCAGGTCCTTTCTCGGGTTGTAGGCGGGCTTCGCCTGCAGGCTCGCGGTTATGGCGGTAAATGCGCCGCCCAGCAGCAGGGTATAGCCGTCGGGCGCCGATTTGCTGACGTAATCCGAGCCGATGTAACCGCCCGCACCGCCGCGCGACTCGATGATGACCGGTTGTTTGAGGAACTCCTGCATTCCCGTTTGCACGAAACGCGCGGCGAGTTCCGTGCCGCCGCCGGGCGGCGCCGGCGAAATGATCCTGACGGGTTTGTTTGGATACTGGGCGTATGCCGCACTCAGGGGAATGGTCGCTGCAAGTGCTGCGATACCCAGGCGAAACAGGATTGCGTTCATTGTCGTCCCCTCATGCTGCGTTGATGCCGGCTGCTTCGCTTGACCGAGGAAGCATGAATCCGGGTGCGCGAGCATACTAGCCCAACGGATAAATTAGTGTCGGATTCGTGGCGGCTGTTGCGGCTGCGCGCATCCCGGCGCCGGAAAGAAAAGGACGCGTCATCATGGGCAGGGATTTGTTACTGGTGGGCAGCATTCCGTTGGATACCGTTGAAGAAGTCATGCGCACTTTTGGCGGTGCGCTGGGCACCCATCTGCCAGCCATCCCCGACGGGGAAGTGGGCGAGCGCCGCTCCTGGGTGAACCGCTTTTGTTACCAGGTTTTCAACGGCCACCCGGATCTGGAGACTGTGCAGCGGCCGCCGCTCCTTGATGGCGTCGAGCAGTTACTGCCGCGAAAGCGGGAGGAGAGCTGGAAATTCCGTGTCAGGCCCGGCGTGGAAAGGGTTCGCTTCGGACTGCCGGGACTGCGCCTCGGCTATGCGCGTGACGCGACCAACTCCTATTTCATTTTCAAAACCCTGCGCGAGCAGGGTGTGTTGCCGCAGGACCTGCGTTTCCAGATTGCCATTCCCATGATTAACAGCGTGGTGCGCCCGCTGTACTTCCCCGAGCCCGGTGATGTCGACAAGGTGAGGCCGGGATTCGAAGAGGCACTGGCTGCGGAACTGGCGGTGATCGTGAAGCGGATTCCGGCAAAGGATCTCGCCATCCAGTGGGACTGCGCCTGGGAGCTCTCGGCTGTCTATGGCGGTTCGGATATCGCGGCAAAGGAGGCGGCCATCGAGACCCACGTGGCGCCAATCCGCCGCCTCTCATCCTTGCTGCCCTCCGATGCGGCGCTGGGATTTCATTTCTGTTTTGGCACCTTCGGCGGCTGGCCGGCCTTCGCGCCGCCGGACCTTGGTCGCGCCGTCGATCTGATCAATGCGGCGATCGTTGCGAGCGGACGCCGCTGCGACTGGGTCCACATCCCCGCGCTGGACCGCAGCGATTCCGCCTTCTATGCGCCGCTGGCCCGACTGGAGGCGAAAGGGGCGCGAGTGTATCTCGGCTTGATTCATTCCATGAACACCTTTGCGCAGCGTCTGGCGGTGGCGCGCGAGGTGCTGCCGGATTTCGGACTGGCGGCCTATTGCGGATTCGGCCGTACCCCGCCGGAACAATTGCCGGCGATCCTCGAGGACCACCGCAAGGCGCTGGCGATGGCGCGTTAGCGGCTGAAGGCCCTGCGGACCGTCCCATCGGCCACTATCCCGGCCAGAGGTCGCACGGATTGATCTTGCTCCTGGGATACCCTCAGCCCTTCAGCTTCTCATCGAAAAACGCCAGGGTTTCGGTCCAGGCGGCGCGGCTCGCGCGGGGCCGGAAGCGCTCGCCGGAGAAATTGCAGAATGCGTGACCTGAATCCTTGTAGAGATGGAACTCATGCCACTTTCCGAGTCGCGTCAACTCGGCCGAAACCGTGTTCATGTCATCAGGCGAGGGATTGGCGTCCTCGCTGCCCGAAAAGCCTAGCAGCGGGCAGCCCATGCCGGCGCTGCGCTCCAAGGTGGTGGGGCCCTCGCCCCAGGCCTTCAGAAGGGAGCCGCCGTAGAACATCGCCGCGGCCTTCAGTTCGCTGTTGACGCAGGCCATCAGGTAAGTAACCCGCCCGCCCATGCAAAAGCCCATGACACCGAGCTTGCCCACGGCGGGCTGCTTTTTGATCAGTTCCAGCGCGGCGTTCATGTCGGTGATGACTTCGGTGTCGCGCAGCAGGCTGACGCGCGTCTGGCCTTCCTTCAATTCCGCCGGCTGGCGGTGAAAAAGCTCCGGCGCGGCGGCAATGTAGCCCTCGCGCGCGAGCCGGTGCACCGTGTCCTGCATCTGGTAATCCACGCCCGGCGCGTGCTGGGCGATGACCACGCCCGGATGGGAGCCACCCCCGTCCGGTGAGGCGATGTAGACGCGCATGGGCGAATCGCCCATCTTGATGGTTTCCCAGCGAATGCTCATGTAGTTTCTCCTTGAATCAGTACAGGCGCTCAGGCCCAGTTCAGACGCGCGAGGATGGAGCGTCCCATGACCCAGTCCCTGTCCTCCTCGGACAGGAAATCCAGCGCCTCGGTGAAATGGGTGATGCGTTCACGGTAGCTGGCCTTGGCCAAGGTGTTCGTCATGTCCGTACCCCAATGGCAGCGGCGCGGGCCATAGGCGTCGAACACGCGGCGCAGATGCGCCGTCATGTCGCGGAAAGGGTAGGGGTCGTTTGAGGCGCCCAGGAAACCCGACATCTTGATCGAGATGTTCGGGTACTTCGCCAGCGCAACGGCCTGTGCGATTTCGGAGGCGACCATTTTCTTTTGCACCACCTCGGTGGAGATATTCATGTGGTCGATGATCACCAGTTTTTCGATGGTGAATGGCTCGGGAAGCTGCGGCACTGCTTTGGGAACCCATGGCCAATCCGGTGATTCCGCCTACCACAGATGAACCTGCGCATCCACGATCATCCACTTTCGCCTGGGTTGGGCGGCCCTCTGCTGGCAGCCTTGCGTTGCCAGAACCCATCCTGTGCCAAGCGTGCTGCCAAGGAACGTGCGTCGTGAGGTCATTGCAAGGTTCTCCTTGTGGAAAAGTTTTCTCAAGCGGCGGAAGCCTGCTTGAGAGGCGCATGAAGTGGCACGGCCTCCGGGGTGATTTTCGGAATGACTTCCTGCTGCATCAGATCAAGGCTGCGGCGCAGCACCGAGCGCTCTTCGACGTCGATCAGAAATCCGCAGATCATCTGCCCCACGCCCGCATCGGCGTAGGCACGCATGATGCGCGTGACCGTCTCGGGACTCCCGCAGATCATGTCATCAGGGCTGCGCGCAATGGCGCCGCTGGGGTTTTTCTTGAAAAACGCGGCGGCCTCCGACCTGGCCTGCTCGTCGGTCTCGGCCACGTGAAGCGCCTTGCCCACTGCCGACCACGTCCGGGCAAGCCGGATCGTCTCGGCGTCATGACCCGCGGCGACCAGCGCAGCCTGATACTTCGTCATCTGCAGGCGCGAGTCCTCCGGGCTTTTCCCTGAGGTGAGCACCGCCCAGCCGCGCGCGGCCGTCTCAATCATCGCTGCATCGTTCAAGGTTCCACGCGCCAGTATCGGATGGGGCTTGCGATAGGACGAGGGGTTGACCGGAAAATCTATACTGCCTTTTTCGGTGCCATTGTTGAATTTGAGCGGCCCGTTCGAACCATCGAAGGCCCAGACCTCGAGCGCGGTGCGAATGCCATCCTCGAACAGTTGATGACGCTTGTCCAGGTCGCGCCCGAACGCAATCAGATCCGTGTCCTTGAAGCCGGAACCAAAGGCTACCACCAGGCGCCCGCTGTTCAACTGATCGATCAGATTGCACGACTCAACCAGTCGCACCGGATGGTGGATCGCGGGGTTCACTGTGGCCAGCACGAGAGTGGCCTGCTTCAGCCGTGGCGCAAGCGCGGCGGCGAAAAGCAGCGAGTTCTGGTAGCCCTGATTCTCGAACAGATGGTGTTCCGTTAGCGAAATGGCGCCGAATCCGGTGACATCGGCTTCGAGTGCGAGATCGCTCATGTAATTGATCAGCGGCAACTCGTTGCGCTTATCGTGAATCCGGGTGCTGAGGTGGATGGTGAATTGCACTGTATTTATCTTTCAATGGTCGTCAAACATGGAGTATACCCGGCGGGCAAAAAACAGACGCGCAGGCTCGGATAATGGTCTGCCGCGAAGGCTCTATCGTGGAGACAGGGATCGTGGAGACAGGGAACTCAGCAGTTCGACACTTTGCGCGAAAGTTAATTGATGGCTTCTGGAAGCGGGGAACGAAGGTGTTTCTTGTTCACGGTGGCATGGTGGATGTTGCCCTCTGAGGTGAAGCTCAGCGGCGCCGGAACGGCGTCCGCTGCGGCGCAATGTTATATGCCATTCCTAAGACAATTTGCTTGAAACTAAACGGTTCAAGCTAATTCCAGACTCGGCTGCCTGGATCGCAAGGGTGCGATGGATTTGTGGTGGTATTCGCACCATAAATTTTCCACTGAATGCCTTTGTTGCGATGGGTTCAGGCACTACTTCGTTATTCTTTCGCATGTCCGCGATGCTTTTCCTAACGAGTTTGCGAATTCCCTGCAATGCCTTCTCCGGCGATTTCTCCAGCCAGCTCAAGCTGGGAAACTCAGCGCATAGTCCAACGTGCTCTCCATCCTCTTCAGACCAGGTTACACGGTAGGTATACCGGTCAATTTCCTTAATCATCATTTCTCTCCAGTCGGTCGATTGCCAGCAAAACCTGACGTACCTGATAGGGTTTCGCTTTAGCGCGGTCATTCTGAATATTGACGCGAGGATCGCCTTGCCACGGAGTTTTATAGATTCGGTGACTCGTACCAGATTGCCTTGGTTTTCCGAAGTACTTTTCGCAAACTTTGCAAAGGTCACTGAAGCTGACTCCTTTCGGGTTCTGCCTCATTAGTTTGACGATGTCGTCCGTCGAAGCCATGCTTGAGCATAGTATCAGTATTGGTACTATCTGAAAAGGAAAAAGCTAAGGCAGGCGTCGCTTGGCTTGGGCATATAACGTTCCTGTTGAGAGGTGCGCCACGCGCAATGCGTCCGCCGCTTCAGCATGTCTGGCGCGTCTGCCTCAAACAGCTTGTTAGCCGCTGCTCGAGCGCGCAGCTTGGCATAGACGCAGATTCTCGAGCGCAAGCTCGTCTGACGGATCCAGAGCAACTGCTCTTGATAGAACTTCTTCAGCCTCCTCAATCCGTCCTGCTTGGAACAAGCTCCATCCCAGATCGTTCGTCAGATCTTGACGATTAGGTTCAAGGCCCAACGCTCTCTGCGACACCTCTACCGCCTTATCAAACAACGCCTCGTGGGCGGCGCAACAACCCAGCCCCTGGTAAAGAGCCGCCTTATCCGGAAACCTGCGAACCCCTGCTTCGTAAAGCTCAAGCCCCTCCGCATACCTCTCCTCCTGAATGAGGAAGTCTCCGGCCTTGTCTATGACCTCCCAGAGATCTCCAGATTCGTCTGGCAGAGAAAGTAAGGTTCTGAACAGACGGGATCCGTTCTCAGCTCTGCCGCGTTGGTATTCGATCGATCCCATGGTAAGAACCGCAGGGGCATAGTCCGGCCTTATCTCCAGTGCGCGCTCGGCAGCAGCAATAGAGGCTTCCGTATCACCGATGCTATCGCGAAAGATACTCTCGGCGTAAGCCGCTTCGGCTTCAAATAGCCGCCACCCCTCGGCAGACTCTTTCCCCGTACGGCGTTTGCGCGTCATGAAGTACTCCGCATGAATTGGCTGTCCGACGAATTCTACGCTGCCCTTGATGCTGGGGCGGCTAACGTTGTGTTGTGTGGCGGGCCAACGCGATGTATGCGTACGCGCAATGCTGGCGGCCCGTCCACACCAACACGGGGTTATGCGACGCATTTTGGCTACACGGGTAGGCCGAGATACTTTTTAATGTGCTTTGCCAAAGCATTATCGATTTCACTGTGGCGGGGGATTGCTTGCTTTTGTCCAGTGGCCGGATTGTGATAAATATCGTGCCGACCACCGTGCCGTAGTAGAGCGCAGCCTTGTTGTTCGATTTGGCGAATAAGCTCGCTACGCGTTCACAACGCTATTTCTTTGGTTCTGTAATCTGCAGGTACTTCGTCAAACGCCATCAGACGAAAAGCGTCTTTGAGGTTTTCTTCCAATTCTTCAATTGTTTCGCCTTGCGTCATTATCTCTGGATGTTCAAGAACCTTTCCCAGCCAGAACTGTTCGCCCTTCCAATAAACCATTGTCAATTTTTGAAACGACTCTTCGACAGTTTTCGTGGAAGTAGTCTACTCCGGTGCTATTTGAGTCGCATAACGCTGCCTTCAGCAGCGCCCGCTTGAGGGCGTCCGTTGAAAGGCATTCGTTATGCGGCTCTTTCGCTATACCTGTACACCGGCATTTCCATCACCCGATCTGGCTTCTGTTTACTAAGGATCACCTCTTGCAGTCGTTCCACGGTAGTTGGCGCGAAAAACTGTTCCCCGGTTTCCTGATCGACACGTGCAGGCACGTCCTCAACGACGTAAAACCGCCCCTCGTGCTCGAGCGTGTAGGTCACGCGGCGTTCCACCATTTGACTCTCATTCATGACGACCTCCTTACCTTTAATTCAATCCA
>JBCKLP010000056.1:0-13832 GCA_038903735.1 Burkholderiales bacterium
GTCGGCAAACAGTTGCAGCGTTCCATGCTGGCCGGGCGAGGCAGTGATCTCTGGCGTTACCGTGAACTGCTGCCCGTGGAGGAGACAGCCAACATCGTTTCACTCGGCGAGACCATGACGCCGCTATTGCCCGCGCCGCGCCTCGGGAAGGCGATGGGGGTTCGCAATCTCATGATCAAGGATGAAAGCCGCCTGCCCACCGGCAGTTTCAAGGCGCGCGGCATGACCATGGCGATCTCGCGGGCCAAGGAACTGGGGGTGAAGCGCGTCGCTGTTCCCACGGCAGGCAATGCCGGCGGTGCCATGGCGGCCTATGCGGCGCGTGCTGGAATAGAAGCCTATGTATTCATGCCGGAGGACACCCCGGCCATCAACAAAAAGGAATGCTATCTGGCCGGCGCGCATACCTACCTTGTCAACGGCCTGATCAATGACTGCGGCCGCATCGTGGGCGAGGGCAAGCCTGCCGAACGCAAGGGCTGGTTCGACCTGTCAACCTTGAAGGAGCCTTATCGCATTGAAGGCAAGAAGACCATGGGGCTGGAACTCGCCGAGCAGCTAGACTGGTTGCTGCCGGAGGTGATCCTTTATCCGACTGGCGGTGGCACCGGCCTGGTTGGCATGTGGAAGGCGTTTGCCGAATTGGAGGCCCTGGGCTGGCTCGATTCACCCGCCAAGCCGCGCATGATCTCCTGCCAGAGCGAGGGCTGCGCGCCGATAGCGCGCGCCTTTGCCGCGGGCGAGCGCTTCGCCACCCTGTTCGAGAATGCCGCCACCGTGGCGGCGGGCATCCGCGTGCCGGCGGCAGTCGGTGATTTCATGATCCTCGATGCGGTGCGCGAAAGCGGCGGCACGGCCCTGGCCGCGCCCGAGGCCGACATCGGCAAATGGATGCGCCTGGCGGCCTCACTGGAGGGCGTGTCCCTGTGCCCTGAGTCCGCGGTATGCCTGGGGGTGCTGCAGATGCTGATGGCGCGCGGGGAAATAGACCCGGATGCCCGCATCGTGCTGTTCAACACCGGTGCCTCGCAGAAATATCCAGAGTGTGTCGCCGAGGAACTGCCCGGCATCGATATCCGCCAGCCGCTCGACTGGTCGCGGATCTGAGTAATGAACAACCCCGCGGCAAGCCGCGGGGTATCAAGACCAAAGGAAAAAGTGTGCGCCCCAAGGGGCGGGGAATTGAACCCAGAGAGATTAACTGAACAAGGGGGGCCGTATTTTACGTTACTGAGCCCCTCGTAACTCCTCCAAGTCAGAGAGAAACGCTGATTGGGAAAGATATTCAAGGGACTTGATCAGCCTTTCCCAAAGTATTCGGCGACTTGGGGAAACGCCGATCAAATTCAGTTGGGAACGGTAATCTTCTGCTCGCGGATCAGCTTGGTCCAGCGCGCTACATCACCGGCGAGAAAATCCTGGGCTTCCCTGGGGCGGGTCGGCCAGGCGTCGGCCGCCTGCGCGCGCAGCACCTTGGCGGTGTCGGGGCGCTTGAGCGACTCGATCACCATGTCATTCAGCTTGCCGAGGATCAGCGGATGCAGGTTCTTCGGCGCAGCCAGCGCATACCAGGCGCTGATGTCGAACTCCGTTGACAGGGTCTCGGCGACCGTCGGTACATTGGGCAACTGCGCGAAACGCTCGCGCGAGGTGACTACCAGCGCTCGGGCCTTGCCGCTTTCGATAAGGCCCGTGGAGCCGGCCAGCGAGCTGAATATGATCGGCACTTCGCCGGACATCAGCGCCAGCGGGGGCGCATTGCCGCCCTTGTAGGGAATGTGGGTCAGCTCAATGCCGGCGCGCAGCTGCAGCAGTTCGGCAATCAGGTGCATGCCGCTGCCCACGCCACCGGAGCCGTAATTGATCTTGCCGGGCGTGGCTTTGGCGGCTTTTATCAGTTCCTGAATGGAGGAAAACGTTGCGGCGGGGCCGGCGAGGATCACGAAGGCGGTTTTTGCCAGCATGGAAATCATGCTGTAGTCGTTCACCGGATCGTAAGGAAGCGAGGCGTACAGGCCGGGTGCGGCGGCATGGCCCGATGCCATCAGCAGCAGCGTATAGCCGTCAGCCTCGCTCTTGGCGACGAATGCGGCGCCCAGGGTGCCGCCGGCGCCCGGTTTGCCCTCAACAATGGCCTGCTGGCCAAAGCGATCGGTCAGGCGCGCGGCCATCAGCCGCGCCATGGTGTCCACCGGGCCGCCGCTGGTGAATCCGTGCACGATGCGCACCGGCTTGGCGGGCCATTGCTCGGGTGTTTGCGCGAATACGGAGGCCGCCGAGCAAGCCAGCGCGGAAAGGATGATCTTTTTGAATGCAGGTTTCATGAACGGCTCCCCGGTTGGTATTGCGGCACATTCAGACGGCACATGGGCGAGTATCTACAGACGCGCAGGCGAGGTCAAATTGGCGGCTCACCAGCCACCATTGTTCACTTCGCCTGTAGTGGATTACGAAACCTCGTGACGGACCAGACCACGTCGCGAATTCCCCTCACCCTCGGTCCCTCTCCCGATGGGAGAGGGATGCAAAGCCTTTCTCCCGATGGGAGAGGGATGCAAAGCCTTTCTCCCGGTGGGAGAGGGATGCAAAGCCCTTCTCCCTGCGGCGACCGCAGGAAGTCCCCGTGGGAGAGAAGGGTTGGGATGAGGGAAAGCTTTTCACGAACATAGGTAATCTTCAATCGGCGCGGATTATTGCCTGATCACCCATGACATAGGTGGCCGCGACGGCGCGCTCATCGCCCAGCATCATGAGCGCAAAAAACAGGTCCAGCGGATCCGCGCGCAGGCTGGTGCGGCGTTTCAATAACGCAGTGCATTGCGGATCGAGCACCGCCAGGTCGGCTTCCTTGCCGGGAGCGAAGTTGCCGATGCGCGATTCCAGTCCCAGGCTCTGCGCACCGCCTAGCGTCGCCAGGTACAGCGCCTCGGCCGGATGCAGGGTGGCGCCGAGCAACTGCTGTATCTGGTAGCCGGCGGCCAGGGTGGCGAGCATGGAGTAGCGGGTGCCGCCCCCCACGTCGGTGGCGAGGCCTGTGCGCATGCCCGCTGATCGCGCTTGATGGTAGTCAAACAGGCCGCTGCCGAGGAACAGGTTGGAGGTCGGGCAAAATGCCGCGGCGGTGCCCGATTGCGCCATGCGTGCGCGGTCGGTGTCGTCCAGCCAGATGCAGTGCCCGTAAATGGCGCGCTCACGCAACAGGCCCGCGCGCTCGTAAATGTCGAGATAGCTGCGCGCCTCGGGAAACAGTTCGTGCGCCCAGGCGATCTCTGCATGGTTCTCGGCCACATGGCTTTGGATCCAGACATCCGGATGCTCGCGCGCAAGCTGCCCGCAGGCGGCAAGCTGTTCAGGGCTTGAGGCAGGGGCGAAGCGCGGCGTGATGGCATAGCCCAGGCGCCCCCGACCGTGCCAGCGTTCAATCAGTGCACGACTGTCGCGATAGCTGCTCTCGGCCGTGTCACGCAGGTATTCCGGACAGTTGCGGTCCATCATCAGCTTGCCGGCGATCATGCGCAGATGGCGGGCTTTGGCAGCGGTGAAGAAGGCGTCCACCGACTGCGGATGCACGGTGCAGAACACCGCGGCCGTGGTAGTACCGTTCTCCAGCAGGCGATCGAGAAAAAATTCCGCCGCCGCGTCGGCATGCGCGCGCTCGGCAAACTTGCGTTCCTCGGGAAAGGTGTAGCGCTCCAGCCAGTCAAGCAACTGGGTGCCATGGCTGGCGATGACGTCGACCTGCGGGTAATGCACGTGGGTGTCGATGAAGCCCGGTACGATCAGATGTCCGCGCCAGTCATCAATGGGAATATCTGGACCGAGCTGCGCGGCAAGCGACGCCGCGGGCTGCAGCACTTCGACGCAGCCGTCCCGCAGCAGCAGAATATGCTCGGGCAGGTATTGATACGCGGCGGGGTCGCCCGCCGGTCCGGGATCGGCCAGGCAGTGCAGAAAATTTCCGCGTATGGCTTTGACAGTCATGCGTTATTCCGAAAAAAAGCCCGCCCGCCGTGGCGGACGGGCTCGTTGGCGGGCCGCTTACTTGTTGCTCGGCACCTTGCCTTCGACACCCCTGACATAGAACATGATGCCGGCGATGAACTTGTCGTCGCCCTGCGCGTCCTTGGCAAGCATTTCCTTGCCGTCATTGGAGGTCATCGGGCCGGTCCAGACATTGAACTTGCCTTCCTTGATCTCGGCTTTCTTGTCTTCTGCCATTTTCTTCAGATCGGCTGGCACCCTATCGCTGATGGACACCAGGTCAATGGCGCCTTCCTTCATGCCCCACCAGTTGGTTTCCACTTTCCAGGTGCCGCTGAGCGCGTCCTTGATGGCTTTCTTGTAGTACGGCGCCCAGTTGATGATGGCCGAGGCCAGGTGCGCCTTCGGGCCGTAACTGGTCATGTCGCTGTCCCAGCCGAAGGCGAGCTTGCCCATTTTTTCAGCGGTCTGCAGCACGGCCGAGGAGTCGGTGTTCTGCAGCAGCACGTCGGCCCCGCCGTTGATCAAGGCGGTGGCGGCCTCGGACTCCTTGCCCGGATCGAACCATTTGTTGATCCACACCACCTTGGTTTTCACCTTCGGGTTCACGCTCTGCGCGCCCAGGGTGAAGGCGTTGATGTTGCGTACCACCTCGGGAATTGGAATAGAGGCGACAAAGCCCAGGGTGTTGGTTTTGGTCATCTTGCCGGCGATGATGCCGGCGACATAGGCACCCTCATAGGCACGCACATCATAGGCGCGCATGTTCTCGGCGCTCTTGTAGCCGGTGGCGTGCTCGAATTTGACATCCTTGAATTCGGGCGCGAGCTTCAGCATGGGCTCCATGTAGCCGAAGGTGGTGCCGAAAATCAGCTTGTTGCCTTGCGTGGCCATGTCGCGAATGACGCGCTCGGCATCAGCGCTTTCCGGCACGTTCTCCACGAAAGAGGTCTTGATCCTGTCGCCGAATTCCTTTTCGGCTTCCTTGCGTCCGAGGTCGTGGGCGAAGGTCCAGCCGCCATCGCCGACCGGCCCGACATAGGCAAAGGCGACTTTCAGCGGTTCCGGTTTTGGTGCCTCAGCGGCCTTGGCCGCGGGTTTGGGTTCTTCCTTGCCGCAGCCGGTGAGGGCAAGCGCTGCTCCCATCACGGCCGACAACACCAGCATTCTACGTAACTTCCACATCTCGAGGCTCCTTGGTCAGATTAAAGTGAATTACGGATGAAACGGTTTTCCCAGGCTAGCCGGCATGTTAATGCGAATGAATGCCGGATTGCGGGAAATTAGTGCCAGTACCACGATGGTGGCGAGGTAGGGCAGCATGGACAGCAATTGTGAGGCAATTTCGATTCCTTCGGCTTGCAGGGCAAACTGGATCATGGTGACGCTGCCAAACAGATAGGCGCCCAAAGCAACCCGCCAGGGCCGCCAGGTGGCAAACGTTACCAGAGCCAGCGCAATCCAGCCGCGCCCGGCCACCATTCCCTCGACCCACAGGGGCGTGTAGATCAGCGACAGATAGGCGCCGGCCAAGCCGCAGCAGGCGCCGCCGAAAGCCACGGCGCCCACCCGTATGCCGCGCACCGGAAAGCCGATGGCATGGGCGGACTCCGGCGATTCTCCGACCGCGCGCAGCGTCAGCCCCAGGCGGGTGCGCGCCAGCACCCAGGCCACCACCCCGGTCAAGAGGAGCGCGAGGTACACCATGGGATGCAGCTTGAAAAACGCGGTCCCGAGGAAAGGGATATCCGCCAGTCCGGGAATTTCGAAAGTGGTTTTGAAGGGCACTGATTTGCCCACATAGGCAAGGCCCGCAAACGCTGACAGGCCGGCACCAAACAGGGTAAGCGCAAGACCGGTGGCGTATTGGTTGGTAACCAGGCCTATGGCTAGCGCCGAGAACAGGAGCGAAAACAGCGCACCCGCTGCCGCGCCCGCCAGCAGGCCGGCGGTGGCGCTGCCCGAGTGAAAGCCGACGGCAAATCCGGCGGCGGCGGCAATCAGCATCATGCCTTCAGCGCCCAGGTTGACGACACCGGAGCGCTCGTTGATCAACAGGCCGATGCCCGCTAGGAGGAGCGGTGTGCCGGCCGAGAGCGTTGCGGCGATCAGTGCCGCGAGCTGTTCCATGTCAGCTTCTCCTCAGTCGGTAGTGGATAAAGGTGTCGGCGGTGAGCAGCGAGAGCAGCAGCATGCCCTGAAACACGCCGGTGATGGCTGCCGGAAGGCCCAGGCGTGATTGCGAGAGTTCCCCGCCGATGTAGATGAGCGCCATGATGAACGCCGCGAACAGGCAGCCCCCCGGGTGCAGGCGGCCCAGCCAGGCAACGATGATGGCGGCGAAACCATAGCCGGTGGAAAACTGGGGTGTCAATTGTCCGAGCGGGCCGGCGACTTCCAGTGCGCCGGCCAGGCCCGCCAGCGCACCCGATATGAGCAGCGACACCCAGATGCCCTCACGCGCGGAAAAACCGGCGAAGCGCGCCGCCAGTGGCGCATGCCCGGTCACTTGCAGGCGAAATCCGGCCTTGGAGCGCGCCACGAATATCCAGACTGCTATCAAGGCCAGCAGGGCAATCACAATGCCCCAGGTGAGGCGCGTGCCGGGCAGCAGTTTGGGCACCATGGCGACCGCCTCGAAGGTCTTGCTGTAGGGGAAGTTGAATCCCTTGGGGTCTTTCCAGGGGCCGTTCACAAGGTAGAGCAGCAGCAGGCCGCCGACATAACTCAGCATCAGGCTCACCAAAATTTCATTGGCATTGAAGCGGTCGCGCAGAAAGGCGGTGATGGAGGCCCAGGCCATGCCGCCCAGGATGCCCGCCAGCAGCACCAGGAGAAAGTAGGCGCGCGCCGAATCGGGCGAGGCGAGCAGCGCGACGCCCCCGGCAGTAATGCCGCCCACCACCAACTGGCCCTCGGCGCCGATGTTCCAGATATTGGAGCGGTAGCAGATCGCCAGGCCCAGCGAACACAGCAGCAGCGGAATCATTTTCAGTGCCACTTCGGACACCCCGCGCAGGTTGTCCAGTGGCGTGATGAAGAACACCTTCAGCCCCGCCAGCGGGCTTTTTCCCAGGGCGAGAAACAGGAACGTGCCGAACACCACGGTAATCGCCAGCGCGATCAGCGGTGCGGTATAGCGCATCAGCGTTGACGGGGCGGGACGCGCTTCAAGCCGCAGCATGTTCAGCCTCCGGCATGCCGCTGCCGCCCATCAGTTCGCCGATCTGCGCAACCGTGGCATCGCGTGTGGCAATGCGTGCCGACAGGCGGCCGTTGGCGATCACGTAGAGGGCGTCGCAGATCTCGAACAGTTCCTCCAGTTCCTCGGACACCACCAGCACCGCAGAACCCGCATCCCGCAGCGCCACGATCGCCTGACGGATCTGCGAAGCGGCGCCCACATCCACGCCCCAGGTCGGTTGCGACACCACCAGCACCTGCGGGTTCTTCACCAGTTCGCGGCCGACAATGAATTTCTGCAAATTGCCGCCGGACAGGCTCTTGGCGGGCGCGGCCGTTCCCGCTGCCTTGACTTCGAATTCATCGATGATGCGGTGCGCCAGGCGCGTGATGGCATCTCTTGAAATCAGGCCGTGCCGGGTCAATCCCTTGTCGTGGGTGAGCAGGGTATTCAGGTCCAGACCCATCAGGGGCACCGCGCCGCGGCCCAGCCGCTCCTCGGGCACGAAGGCGAGGCCCAGCGCGCGTCTTGCCACCACCGGCAGCGCGCCAATGTCAGTCGGGACTATACGGATCGACGCCGCCGGCGCGCGCGCGTCTTCGCCGGAAATCAGCGCCAGCAATTCATTCTGGCCGTTGCCGGAGACGCCGGCGATGCCGACTACTTCTCCCTTGCAAACGCTGAGCGAAATCGAATGCAATGTCTTGCCGGTGCGCTCCAGCGGTGGCATGGACAGGCGATCGATGACGAGCAGGGGGTCGCCTGCCGTGCGCGCCTCGCCGGTGGCACGCGGTGGCTCGGCACCTATCATCAGGCGCGACAGGCTGGCGATGGTTTCGGCGCGCGGATCACACACCCCGGTCACCTTGCCGCCGCGCAGGACGGTGGCCCGCGAACAGATGCTGCGCACTTCCTCCAGTTTGTGGCTGATGTAGAGGATGGCCACGCCTTCGGCGGAGAGCTGGTGCAGCGTAACAAACAGTTTTTCCACCGCCTGCGGGGTCAATACCGAGGTCGGCTCGTCCATGATCAGGAGCGAGGGCTGCTGCAACAGGCAGCGGATGATCTCCACGCGCTGGCGCTCGCCCACCGACAGTGAATAGACATGCTGGCCGGGATCCACTGGGAGACCGTAGCGCCGGCCCATGGCTTCGATGTCCTGCGCGAGTTGCGCACGCGGGGTGCTGCCGGGCAGTGCCAACGCAACGTTTTCCACCACGGTGAGCGTGTCGAACAGTGAAAAGTTCTGGAACACCATGCCGATGCCCAGCTTGCGCGCCTGGGCGGGCGAGGCGACCTGCACCCGCTCGCCATTCCAGCGCATTTCGCCGCTATCGGCGCGCGCCGCGCCATAGACGATCTTCATCAGCGTGGATTTGCCGGCGCCGTTTTCGCCGATCAGGCCATGGATCTCTCCCGGCGCCACCGACAAGGAGACATTGTCATTGGCCAGCACGCCGGGATAGCGCTTGCTGATGCCTTTGAGATCGAGGCGCGGGACGATGTCAGTCACGCATGATCCTGGCCAATGCCATGGATGGTGGCAACAATCCGCTTACGCTCATCTCCCCACCCCCAATATTGAACGCGGAAGATACCACCTCTTGAGAAGGTCGTAACCGCTCAGGGGTCGCGTGTCAGGGGTCGCGTGGTTTTTCACCCTTCGAGCTGGCCCGGCAGCCGCGCCCCACATGCCTGGCTGGGTCCGGGTCGCTCCATCCTGGATGAATTCGGGCAGGGATTCGTCCTGCTTCGCTTCAATGGTGAGGCGGCGGAAAATGGACCCGCAGGCGCGGCGCCCTTGCTGGCAGCCGCGGCGGCGCGGCACGTGCCCTTGCGGGTGCTGGATCTGGATTCGCCCGAGATTCACCGCATCTACGAGCGTTCCTGGGTTATGGTGCGCCCGGACGGGCATGTGGCCTGGCGCTCGGACAGCGCACCGAAGGATCCGTACGCGCTCATCGACCGGATTCGAGGCGCGTGAGCGATGCAGCCACCGATTTCATGTAGTGTCGCCCCAAGCGCGCTGGATATAAGACAGGAACCGGATGAGTGATCTCAGCAACCCGCTGGCCAATGTAAGCCTTGCGGACAAGTACGTGCTGAACGAAGGCCAGGCCTTCATGAGCGGCATGCAGGCACTGGCGCGCCTGCCCATCCTTTTGCACGAGCGCGCGCGGCGCGCCGGATTGAATGTTGGCGGCTATATCTCCGGATACCGCGGCTCGCCGGTCGGCACTTACGACATCGCCTTATGGGCGGCCGCGCAATACCTGAATCCGCGCAATATCAAGTTTCAGCCGGGGGTCAACGAGGAACTCGCGGCCACAGCTGTATGGGGTAGTCAGCAGGTCAGGTTACTGGGCGACACTGACTTTGATGGTGTGTTCGGGATCTGGTACGGAAAATCGCCGGGCGTTGACCGCACGCTCGATGTGTTTCGGCACGCGAATCATGCCGGCACCAGCCGCTTCGGCGGCGTGCTCGCGATTGCGGGCGATGATCCGAATGCGGTGTCCAGCACCGTCACCGGGAGCTCCGACTACGATTTTCTTTCCGTCGGCATGCCTCTCCTGTATCCGGCGACGCTGCAGGAATACCTGGATTTCGGACTGCTCGGCATTGAATTGTCACGCTACAGCGGTTGCTGGGTCGGTTTCAAGGCGGTAACGGATATCGCGGAGAGTTCGGCCATACTCGAGCTTGATTTTGGCCGGGTGCGGGTTCCCGAATATTTGGAGCCGAAGGCCGATGTTCACATTCGCTGGCCGGACAGCCGCACCGAGCAGGAACGCCGTCTGCATGAGCTGAAAATGCCGCGGGTCAGGGAGTTCGCGGTGCGCAGCGGCCTTAACCGCCTCATCTGCGATCCGCAGGGTGCGCGCATCGGCATCGTGGCCGCGGGAAAGCCTTATCTGGATTTGATGCAGGCATTGCACGATCTGGGTATCGAGAAGGATCTTGAGCGCCTGGGCGTCCGACTGCTCAAGCTTGGCATGATTTATCCGCTGGACCCGGGCGAAATCCGGAACTTTGCGCGCGGCCTTGACAGGGTGCTGGTGGTCGAGGAGAAACGCGGCTTCGTCGAGGCTCAGATCAAGAGCATCCTGTTTCACGAGCACAGTCGTCCGGTCTTGTTCGGCAAGAGCAGGGAGACCGGGGAACCGCTGATCCCGGAATACGGCGAGGGGAGCCCGGCGCTATTGGCCTGTGTGGTGGCCGAGGTATTCCCGCAACTGGTGGTGGGCGATATTGCCCGGCGCCGACTGTCGCTGCTCAGTGGCAAGGACCGCGAGAGCCGTGCGGCGGGAAAACTGCCCGAACGTACGCCTTTTTTCTGTTCGGGTTGCCCGCATAACAGTTCCACGCGACTGCCCGAAGGCAGCATTGCCCTCGCGGGGATTGGCTGTCACTGGTTGTCGCTGTTCATGGACAGGGATACCGAGACATTCACGCAAATGGGTGGCGAAGGCGCCACCTGGCTTGGTGCCGGCGCGTTCTCCAAGCGCGAACACGTGTTCGCCAACATCGGTGATGGCACCTACCATCATTCCGGTGTGCTGGCGATACGCGCCGCGGTCTATGCCAACGCCAACATGACCTACAAAGTGCTTTACAACGATGCAGTCGCCATGACGGGCGGTCAGGTGATCTCGGATACCTTCTCGCCGCAGCAAGTGGTTCGCCAGTTGCTCGCCGAGGGCGTGCGCGAGGTCGTGGTGGTCTCGGATCAGCCGGAAAAATACCGGCAGATAGCGGCGCCCAATGGCGGCTTTCCGGCGGGCGTGACGCTGCACGGGCGCGATGAGCTGGACGCGGTTCAGCAAAGGCTGCGCGAGGTCCGGGGGGTTACGGCGCTGCTGTATGACCAGACCTGCGCCGCGGAGAAACGTCGCCGGCGCAAGCGCGGAAAAATGGCGGATCCCGATGTACGTGCCTTCATTAATGAAGAGGTCTGCGAGGGCTGTGGTGATTGCTCCGTGCAGTCCAATTGCATTTCGGTGGAACCCCTGGAGACCGAACTGGGACGCAAACGCACCATCAATCAGTCATCCTGCAACAAGGACATGAAATGTGTGGATGGTTTTTGTCCCAGCTTCGTCACCGTCGAGGGCGGCACGCCGCGCCGCGCCAGCGGGGCGCAGGGCAGCGATGGGCGGGGCGTGCTCGCGGCGCCGGCTGATCTCCCCGAACCTTCCAGGGCGCCTCTGGAGAGCGCGCACGAGACAGTAATTGCCGGCATCGGCGGCACCGGCGTCATCACCATAGGCGCGGTACTCGCCATGGCGGCGCGCCTGGAGGGCTTGGGCGCGACCTGCCTTGACCAGACCGGAATTTCCCAGAAGAACGGTGCGGTGCTCTCGCATGTGCGCATCGCGCGCCCCGCGAGTGAACTGCACGCGCCGCGGGTATCCACGGGAAATGCAGATCTCATGCTCGCTTGCGACTTGATGGTTGCGGCCAGCCCAGCAGCGCGCGGCACCATGACGCCGGGACGCACGCAAGTGGTTCTGAACACGCACCTTGCGCCGAATGCGAGCTTTGTCATCAATCCGGTGGGCGCGCAGTTTGGGGAAAAGGAACTGGAAAACGCGATTGAAACATCGGCGGGGGCTGACAGCGTGTGCGCGATTCCGGCAACGCGGATCGCCACGCAACTTCTGGGCGATGCGATCGCCGCCAATATTTTCATGCTGGGCTATGCGTTGCAGAAAGGGCTGTTGCCGGTGTCGCTTGCCGCCATCCGGCGGGCCATCGAAATCAATGCGGTTGCGGTCAGCGCCAACCTCCAGGCGTTGCAATGGGGCCGCCAGGCGGCCATCGACCTTGAGCCGATTGAAAGACATCTGCTGCCGCAGCAGACGGACATGCGGATAAAACCTGCGGCTTCGCTCGAGCAGATGATCGCCACGCGCCGCGCGCGCCTTGTTGCCTATCAGAATGAAAGCTACGCCCGCAGATACGAGGCGCTGACAGCTCGTGTCCGGCAGGCGGAACAAGCCATAAGCGCCGGCGGGGAGACTTTGAGCCGCGCGGTGGCCGAGTACGCCTACAAACTCATGGCCTACAAGGATGAGTACGAGGTGGCACGCTTGTACACCAGCGGTGAATTCGAAAAACGGCTGCGCGCGCAGTTCGAAGGCGATCTCAAGATTAATTTTCACCTCGCCCCGCCCATTCTGGGCAAGCGAGATCCGCTGAGCGGGCACCTGGTCAAACGACGCTTTGGCGGCTGGATGCTGCCGGCGTTTCGTCTGCTCAGCCGCTTCAAGGGTTTGCGCGGCTCATGGCTCGATCCCTTTGGATTCACCGCCGAGCGCCGCAATGAACGGCTGCTGGTCGAGCTGTACGAACGCCTGATAGAAGAGTTGGCGGCGCGGCTGGAGGCAGGCAAGCTTGAACAGGCGGTGGCGATTGCCAGGGTGCCCGAACTGATTCGCGGCTACGGGCACATCAAAGAGCGCGGCATGGAGAAGGCCGTTCTGCAATGGCGGGAAGCGGTACGTGGCACGCCGGTGGAAGAAATATTCGAGCAGTTCGCCGGACGGCTGGTGCTGCCGATTGCGCGCGAGAAACTTGATTCCGGGCAGGAGCTTGCGAATGCCCCGGCTGGGCGGTGAACCGGGGTGAGTCAGCGTCGGCGCGGCGCCGGCGCGGCTTTGGGGCTCTTTCCCGGGCGTGCGTGGCGCAAGGCTGCTCTGCGGCAGTCATCGTGGTCGTCAACGTGTTTCTCCAACTTTCCGTTCACGCTTCGCGCGGGCATTCCGGCGTGCTTATCCGGCTACCCGCTCAATCATCATGCCTCACGCTGCTCGCGCAGGAACCCCAGCGCCTCCTGCGCGGCGCGATCGCTGTAGCTGAATAGCACGCAGTCGCCGGCTGCCTCGAAGCGGCAGGGCTCCCAGGCCGGCACCACAAAAATATCGTTCGCCTCGAAGCTGAACTTTCGCTCGCCGATGGTGACGCTGCCAGCGCCCTCCACCACGTTATAGACCGCGCTCGCGGTGCTGCGCGCCGATTTACCTGAAAAGCCGGCCGGCAGCCATTGCATGGACACCGCCATGGTGGGGAAGGGGTGTCCGCCGCTGCCCGGGTGCGCATAGCGCAGCTTGTGGCCATCCACCGGATCGGGATCGGCGCTGTGGGCGAGAGTTGCCAGCGACTCGCGGGTGCGTGCGTAAGGGTAGATCAGCAGGGGCGTGGAGCCACCCGGCGCATTGCCGCGGTAATTCACTGGCAGCAGGGCGTTGCCGTAGCGGGCCATCGCATCACCCTCTTTGCGGGTGAGCGGATGGGTGTCGCTGGGATGATCCTCGCGGAACATCGCGCCCAGCATCGCCGCGAAGGGTGTGTCGAGGCCATCCATCCACACCACGGGCCCGCTTCCCTCGTTGCCATGGTCATGCCAGGTCCAGTTGGGCGTGGCGATGAAATCCCCCGGCGACATGCGCGTGCGCTCGCCCTCCACCGCCGTGTAGGCGCCTTCGCCTTCGACAATGAAGCGCAGTGCGCTGGGCGAGTGGCGGTGCGAGGGTGCGATCTCGCCGGGCAGGATGATCTGCAGGCCGGTGAACAGCGAATTGCAGATGAAGGTGCTGCCGCGCAGGCCGGGATTCTCCAGCATCAGCACGCGCCGCTCGGCCTGCTTCTTGGTGATCAGTTCGGT
>JBCKLP010000057.1:0-13770 GCA_038903735.1 Burkholderiales bacterium
TGCAGGACAACGCCGTGGGCGGCATGCTCGGCCCCATCAGCGACCGCACCCGCGAGTACCTGACACAAAGCGATGTGATGATCGTGCGTGCCCGGCGCAAGCTCCTGCAACTGGTCGAAGCCCTGGCAGTGGACAAGTCAGCGAAGATACCGGGCGTTGACGACGCCGGGACCTACCGCGGCCATCGTGCCGGCAATTTTGTGGCGCCGGTCGGCAAGCCGTTCCGCGAGGCCTATGAAGAGGTGATGCTGCAGCACGCGAAAACCGCGCCGCGCTGGGCGGCGTAACGCGACGGTGACCCGCCCGCGACGCCGGCCAGTTCCCGAGGCCGGCGGGCGGCGAATAACGCGCTACTTCGGCACCAGGCCAATGTCGCGAGCCACCTTGCCGTACTTGTCAAATTCGCTTTTCATCAGCGCGTTGAAATACTCCGGGGATTCGGTCCACACCTCCACGCCCAGCGCTTCCAGCTTGCTGCGTATCTCCGGCTGCTTCATGACGGTATTCAATTCCCGGTTGAGCAAGGCGATGAACTCTTTGGGCACGTTGGCCGGCGCAACAAATCCGAACCAGCCGCCCGAGGCAAAGCCCGGCACCGCCTCCGCAACAGTGGGAAGGTCTGGATAGTTGTGCGCGCGGGTGGGCTTGGCAATGCCCAGCAGACGCACCTTCCCGCTCTGGATAAACGGCAGGATGCCGGTGAAGGCGTTGAATGCCACGTCCACGCGCCCGGTCATGAGGTCCTGGGCCATCTGCGCCACCCCCTTGAAGGGCACATGCAGGTATTCGAATCCGACCTGCGAGCGGAACAATTCGGTCGCCATGTGCAGGAAAGCGCCCTCGCCGTTGGTCGCGAATGACACCTTGCCCGGATTGGCCTTGAGGAATTTGACGAATTCCTCGACGTTACGGTAAGGCGTGCCCGGATAGGTCACCAGCGCCAGATAATTGGTGGCGACCAGCGCGACACCCGTGAAATCCTTCAGGGAATCGTAGGGAATGTTTTTCATGGTGTGCGGCAGCACCGACATGTTGCCGCCCTGCCCGCAGGCGATGGTGTAGCCATCGGCCGGCGCCTGCGCGGCCATCTGCAGACCGATCGCGCCACCCGCGCCCGCCCGGTTGTCCACCACCAGTTGCTGTCCCAGTCGTTCTCCCGCCCGCTGTCCGAGTAGTCGCGCGAAAATGTCGCAGGGGTCGCCGGCAGGTTGAGGGACAATGACGCGGATCGATTTGACGGGGTACTTCTGCGCCAGTGCCGCATCCGAAACAAAAATGCAGGCGACCAGCGACAAAACGATGCGAGCTACGGCTTTCATGACGGCACCTCCTCCAGGTTGTTCTATCAAGTGTGCCCAAAATCCGTCGCTGACGATAGCAGAACCGTGGACAGACCATGGAAGACGTCATGCGAAGACGTCATGCGTGGCGCATGCGCGCTTGTTTTCAGCAACAGCAAAGTACTGTCAGGACTTGCGAACGGGATTGTGGAGTCGCGCCGCGACGCTGAAGAGATAGCCAACCGGGAATGGCGCAGAGAGGGTGGAAATTGCCTGAGGCCTGCGGCGCAATCTTCGCAAAAGCACTCTTCGGGCTGGAAAGCAAGCGTTTTATCAGCCCGAATTAGGCAAACAATCGCAGAAGAATAATCAATTAAATCAAGGAAGTAAATATTTTTGTTGACAGCCTACTGGGGGTTTAACGCATGCTATGGCTGCATTATTCGTCAAGTGGCAATCTCGACGAGACCGAATGGCTGCGGATCAACTCTTGTGCAATGCCTTGAGCTACCCGCAGCATTCGTACCCACCTCGGCCTGGAGCCGCCCGTGTCAGCCAGATTGGCTTTCACGGTCGGTTACCAGGCCGTTTTTTTTGGCCTTTTGTTCGCCACCTTCAAGTCGGTGGATTTCTTCTTGGCCATTTAACTACTGGTGGGATTTTTCAGAAGAACGACTACTTCTTCTTTTTGGCCGGTGCTTTTTTCTTGGCTGGTGCTTTTTTGGCTTTTTTCTTCGTTGCCATGGCAATCTCCTTTAGTTAATGAAAAACTACATACCCGACCCGTCCGAACTGGCCCGGGCCATCCCATCGCCGTAATGAACCACGGCCGACAGAATTCTTTGCGCACCATCCCCGAAAGGACGCGTGCGATAAATTGATTTTGATTTGATCGGTATTGCGGAGAGGGAGCGACGCTCCCGATGCGGATTGCCGCCCGGTTCCACTGACTACACATTCGAAAATCGCTTGCGCGATTTTGCAATTCAGTATTTTTTGCAAAATATTTTTTGCACGGCAATTGACATGGACGCAATTAGAACATCAGTGCTCCATGATGTGCAACTTTCTGATGAAAATATTTCTGATGAAAATATTTGCAAGCCGAAAAGCGCGCGACAACGAAGCAAAGCATTGAAGACAACGCATCACACGCGCATTCAGTCATCGACGGACATCGTTGAGCATATTTTTTTCGATGCGCCATCGGTGATCAGCAGGCGACTGCGCGTCGCTTGCAGAGCGCATCAGGCCTGCGGTACCCTGCGGCAACTTGTCGGAATACAGAGGAGAAAAGTCATGAACCAGAGCAACGCTGCCGTAGAGTTCACACGCAGAAATGAAATCGAAGAAGCGCGCGCGCCGGAAGTTCAGCACGCCTTTCGCGCCCTGCAGGACGCCATTGCGCAGACAGCGACCATCTCACGCGAGCTGCGCGGCATGATTTTCGTTGTCTCCAGCCTGTCGAGCGGCTGCCGCCACTGCCAGTCGCATGGCGCCTACGGCCTTTCGAAGAGTGGCCTGCCGCTGGAAAAGATCCGTGCACTCTGGGAATACGAAACCTCTCCGCTCTTTTCGGAGGCCGAGCGCGCTGCCCTGCGCTTTGCCAGCGCGGCGGGCCAGGCGCCCAATGCGGTGACGTCGGAGCATCACGCCGAACTGCGCAATCACTACAGCGACGCGGAGATCTCGCAGATCCTCCTCCAGTTGTGCGTCGGTGGCTGGCTGAACCGCTGGAACGACTCGCTCGCCACTGTCACCGATGAAGAGTCGCGCAACTGGGCGATGGAGAACCTGGCAAGCGTTGGCTGGGATTTCGGCAAGCACACCGGTGAGGCCTCCGAACAACGCAAGGGGACGCCGGAGCAGATGCGCGCCGCGGAAAACGAGGCGTGGGCGCGCCGACAGGGCTAGGCCTGAGCACCCCGGCCGTGCAGATCGCGCCGCTCCCGCTGAAAATGCAGTCCATAGCGTTGTTTCAAGGCAGTGATGGCGCATCCGGCGCTTGTGGAAACCAGGAGGTGCCATGCTGATTCATCCGAGATCCAAAGACCGGCCGTTTCACCTGGGCCTCTTCCCGCTTGAAGTCCTGCCGCGCGACGACACGGTATTGGATCGGGAACTGCACAGCGAAGCGCGCTTTGCTCCGCCGGATACGCCAGATATCAGCGGGCGCGGCTTGCTTGCCCAGGCCGCCGAGCACTATCGCGCGCTTTACGCCCGCTTCGTCGACGGCAAGGTCGCTGCCGCCGTCGCGCCCCTGCCCGATGACCTGGAACCGCGCATGATCGACATCAAGGGCGTCGGCTATTTCATGGATGCGAGCCATGTAGGCATTTGTCGCATCCCGGCCAATGCCTGGCGTGCCGCAACGGCCATCTCCGGCCATGAATTCGCTGTCGTCATCCTGGTCGAGCATTCGCGTCTGCCGGAAGCGGACAATCCCGCGCATGCCTGGACGGCGGACGCCGTGGACGTGGTCGCCACGATGCGGGCCACCGAAATCGCCGCGGTGCTTGCCGAACACATTCGCCACATGGGAATTTCAGCGCGCGCCCATGTCGCCGGGCAGTCGGATCTGGATACCGCGAAGCTGGCAGTGCTCGCGGGAATCGCGGTACGCAAGGGGGCGAACATTGAAAGTCCCTTCCTGGGCAGTCGGTTTTCGGTCGCCGCCGTTTCTACCGCTTACGAATTGCCGCCCGATCGCCCGCTGCATGTGGAGGCACTCAAGGCCAGGGGCTTGCGTTACTGGTGGGGCATCAACGGGGCAAGGTCTGGACGCGAGCGCAATCGCCAGGCCAAACGCGCCTCTCACCTGAGCCGCTACCCGATGGAAACGGTCAAACAGATCGAGCGTCCGACCACCTTGATCCTGGATGATGAGGTGCCACGCGTGCCCAAGCGCGCCGCCTTTTTTCAACGGGCGCTGCATGGCGATCTCGGCGACAAGGCAAAGCGCGAGCGCACCCGGTTTGCCTTCAAGACACCGTTTTCCTTCGGCCTGCTGCAGGTCATCAAGGCGCTGGTGCCCTTCCAGAACGGCGAGGTGAGCGGCAAGCCCGCCGCAGACCTCAGCGATCCCGAGGACAATGCGCGCGCCATCAAGTCGCTGTCCTATATGCTCGGAGCGGATCTGACCGGCATCTGTGAAGTTCCCCGGTATGCCTGGTATTCCCACAAGGAAGACGGCAGCGAGATCGAGCCCTATCACCGCTACGCCGTGGTGATGCTGATCGACCAGGGCTATGACACCATGGAAGGCGCCAGTGGAGACGACTGGATTTCCGGGGCGCAGTCTATGCGCGGCTACCTGCGTGGGGCGGAGATCGCCGGAATCATGGCCGAATTCGTGCGCGCCAAGGGCTTTCCCGCGCGCTCCCAGACCAACGCCGACAGCGATGTGCTGCAGATTCCGCTTATCCTCTGGGCGGGACTGGGCGAGCTGAGCCGCATTGGCGAACTGGTGCTCAATCCCTTTGTGGGGCCGCGCTTCAAGTCTGTGGTTTTCACCACCGATCTGCCCATGACGCTCGACAAGCCCATCGATTTCGGCCTGCAGTATTTCTGCAGCAACTGCCTGAAATGCGCGCGCGAGTGCCCCTGCAACGCCATCCCCTTCGGTGACAAGGTGATGTTCAACGGCTACGAAATCTGGAAACCGGATGTGGAGCGCTGCACCCGCTACCGGGTGACCAATCCCAAGGGCTCTGCCTGCGGACGCTGCATGAAGACCTGCCCCATCAACAAGGTGGTGGATGCCGATGGCGGCATTTTGACGCGCACCGCGAGCTGGCTCGGTATCAACGCTCTGTGGCTGAAACCGCTGATGGTGCCGATCGCCACCTGGCTGGACGACTTCGTTGGCAACGGCACGCGCAATCCGGTCAAGAAGTGGTGGTTAGACCACGAGATCGTCAACGGTGTGGCAGTCACGCCCAAGGGCACCAACCAGCGTGACATCGACGTACACAAGAACGTCGATGCATCACACAAGACCATTGCCTACTACCACGCCAACATGATGCCGCCGCCGGATGAACCCGCCGCAGTCGAGATCGACCGCAAAGCGGCGAACGCCGCCGCTGCCGTGGTCGAAACGCCCTGCGAGGCGCGACAGCGCGTCGCCGCCGGCGGAGCCATGCCCCTGCATTACATCCCGACGCCGCGGGCCAATGCGGCCACACAGCCGGAAAAAAAGGCCGCCGACAGCCCCTACCGTTGAACTGAAGGGGATGAGCCCAACGGCGCTGGTGGGCCAAGCTGCCTATCGAATTCAAGACGCTGGGCTTTAGCCTGCACCGCGACTTCGATGCCTTGGCCGTGGACGCAGAAAAAATAGGCCAGACCAGGCACACCCTGGGCCAGCTCGCCACCACCCTGCAGAAATGTGTCGCCTGCCATGCCGCCTACCCGCTCAAGGCGAGCGTTCCCTGAGTGCCCGCATCACTGCGCCCGCTCGCGCGCCTGCTCCTGCTGCTTCAAGTCCGGGACGCCATTCTCGCCCTTGAGTTCAAGGCCATTGCCCTCTGGATCGCGCAGGTAAATTGACATGCCGCGCCCGCTTGCGCCATAGCGGGACTCCACCTTCCCGCTGGGCACTCCGTGCGCTTCCAGGTGCCTCACGATAGTTTCGATGTCAAACTCTCTGACGCTCAGGCAGAAGTGATCAAGGTTGCGGCCCTCGGCACCGGGCGCCGCGCCACCGGCTATGCCGCCAGGTCCGTCCACCGGCACCAGATCAATGAGTGCATCGCCGGCGCGCAAGTGAACCAGGCCCAGATCCGGCCGCCGCCACTCAACGCTGCAACCGATGACCTGGCAATAAAAATCGATCATTGCCTCCAGGTTTTGCACCCGGAGCACCAAGTGGTCCATGCCTTTGAGTTGGATCATCACTACCTCCTGAATTCCGCGGACGCCATGCCGCCCCTGTGTTGCAACGATTATGACAGCACCCATCGGGCAAGGCGCGCACGGCCCTTTATTGCCGCCACCGCTTCCGTGAGAAAATCGCCGATTCCCGCACCGTACACTACAGGCGCCCTCCGCGCACACCGGCGCGCCATGCACAGCAAAGGTTCGTTTCCTTGAATATCCTGCGGCGTCTCGGTGACGCCATACTCCGCGTGCATGCGTTTTCGACGCTGCGCTACCGCGAATACCGTCTGCTCTGGTTCGGCCAGGCATTCGGCAGCATGGGCACGCTGATGGATGAGGTGACGCGCGGCTGGCTCATCTACGAGCTCACCGATTCGGTGCTGCAATTGGGCCTGGTGCGCGGCGTGATGGTGATTCCCTATCTGCTCCTGGCACCGCTCGCCGGCAGCGCCGCAGACCGCTACTCGCGCAAGGCGCAGCTCATGACGGCGCAACTCTCCAATGTGGTGGTGTATTCCGTCACGGCAGCGCTGGTACTGACGGGCAACATCGAACCCTGGCACGTTTATGTGTGCGCATTTCTTGCCGCCTCGGGCCAGGTGTTCCAGCAGCCGGCGCGCGCCTCCATGGTCTCCGGATCAGTGCCGCGTGAAGCCATCACCAATGCCATCGGCTTCAATTCGCTGATATTCAATATTTCGCGCGCCGCCGGGCCCGCCCTCGCCGGCGTGCTGATCGTCACCACCGGCACCGGCGGGGCGATTGCAGCGCAGGCGCTGTTTCTGCTGATTGCCGTCGGTTTCACGCTGCCCCTGCGCCCGGAACCGCATCCGCCGCGCAGCGCGGCAACGGCCGACGATTCCTTCGTCAAAAGCATTGTGGAAGGCTGGAAATTCAGCTGGCGCAACGAATCGGTGCGCGCGGCGCTCGCCTGCGTGATGCTGGCATCATTCTTCATCATTCCTTTCACCACGATGCTGCCGGTGTTTGCACGCGACCTGCTGCAGGTGGGCGCACAGGGCCAGGGTCTCCTGCTCACCGGCATGGGCGCCGGCGCTTTCTTCAGCGCCGCGCTGATCTCCAGCGCCGGGCACCGCCTGCCGCGCGGCCTGATGATGATGGCGGGTGGCGTGGGCTACGGCTTCTCGGTGCTGCTGTTCGCAGCCTCGCCCTGGTTCGCACTCTCCATGATTGCCATGGTGACGGCCGGACTCTCGCATGTGTATTGCAATGTGCTGGTGAATACCATCGTGCAGACCTATTCACCCGCCGAATTCCGCGGCCGCAGCATGGCGATATTCGGCATGCACCAGGCGGTGATCACCCTGGGCGCCATGACCTATGGCTTTCTCTCGACCGTCGAGGGTGTGCGCTGGTCCGTGGCGACCATGGCCATCGCCGGAGTACTCAGCATGCTGGCGCTCAACTACTTTGTGCCGGGCGCGCGGCGGATACGCTAGCCAGGCGAGCATCGGGCGCACGCAGTGCCCCTCCGGCCGGGCTTGATCCACGTGAACGAGCCGATCCGGCTACTGGCTACACTGGTACCATGGCGCAATGAGAGGATGCCTGAATGTACAATCTGGAAATCGGCCAGGCCTTGGAGTTCATCGAACCGGCCTCCGCAGATGGGCGCGTGATCCCCAAGGGAACACGGGTGAGAGTGGGCCACATCATGGCGGAATTCGGCGGTCCCAATCTAACCTTGGTGATCCTCGAACAGGGCATACCGGAAACGCTGATCGTAGATCGGCATGTCGTTACCCCGTATTGCCGGCTCGTGGCGAACGCCTGGTTTCGCCGCTCATTGTCCAACGCAAAATTCAGTAGACTCTGTTGCCGATCGATCCAGTAGTCCTTTTTTTCCTGCTCGGCCTTGGGGCGCGGCTTGCGCGCTCTGACCTGCGGCTTCCCGAGCCGGTGTACGAGACGCTGTCGATCTACCTGCTGCTGGCAATCGGGCTCAAGGGAGGTGCGGAACTCGCGCGCCAGTCCGCGGGAGAGATCGTTCCGATGGCGCTGACCGCGATCGCGCTGTCAGCAGTAATCCCGTTGATCCTCTACCCGGCGCTGCGCCGCTGCTGCCGGCTGGCGCGCGCGGATGCCGCCTCGATCGCCGCGCATTACGGATCGGTTTCGGTGGTGACCTTCGCAGTCGCCCAGAGCACCATCGCGCGCAGCGGGCTACAGGCGGAGCCGCAGTTGGCAGTGCTCGTCGCGTTGATGGAGGCGCCCGGTATCATCGTGGGAATTGCCCTGGCGAAACTCGACGACATCCGCAACGTGCGCTGGGGCAAGCTCGCGCACGAGACGCTCTTCGGAAAGGCGGTCTACCTGCTGCTGGGCGGAATCGCAATCGGTGCACTGATCGGGCCTGAGGGACTCGAACCGATGAAACCCTTGTTCGGGGACCTATTCAAGGGCGTGCTCGCGCTCTTCCTGCTCGAGATGGGGCTGGTCGCGGGCAGCCGCCTTCCGGATCTTCGTCGTGCCGGCCTGGCGCTTGTCGCTTTCGGCATCATCGCGCCGCTCTTTCTCGCGGCAATCGGGCTCGCCGCGGGCCTGGCATTGGGGTTGAGCACCGGTGGCATCGCCATCTTCGCAACGCTCTGCGCGAGCGCCTCGTACATCGCAGCACCGACCGCGATGCGAATCGCGGTACCCGAGGCAAATCCCGCCTTGTCGATCGGCGTTGCGCTCGCGGTGACCTTTCCGTTCAATGTCACAATCGGGATTCCGCTCTACCTGGCGACGGCCCGGTGGTTCGGATGAGTCCGCCGCGCGCTGGCGCGGCGCTGGATCAGGCGTAGAAATCGCCGGAGTGAACCGGAGGAAATCCTCGTGCAGAAGCATTCGCGAAAACTTCTCGTCGTAATCTCAGAGGCGGCAATCGAGCGCAGCCTGGTTGCAGACGCGCGCAAACTCGGGGCGCATGGTTACACCTTAAGCGAGGTTCGCGGCGGCGGCGCGAGCGGTGACCATGAAGGGGACTGGGACATCGACCGGTCGATCCAGCTGCAACTCGTATGCAGCGAAGAGGTCGCCGAGCGCATCGCTGAACACGTGCTCGCGCAATACGCAAAGCACTATCGGGTCGCGGTCTACCTGACCGATGTCCAGGTGTTCAGGGCGGACAAGTTCTGAAGACCCGGCGTGCGAGCCAGATCGATCGTCGGCGAAACCGGCGATCGAGACTACACCCACTTCACGAAGCCGGCGGTGTCCAGCACGCATGCGAATTCGCCAATCTGCGGCCTATAGCGGCGCGCGCGGTAGCCAGCAACCTGGTGTACACGCCGCGAAACTGTGCGCGTTGCTATACTGCCCGCGCCGAATCCACACCACGCCGACGCAGCAATTTCAAGTTACCGGTCGACGATTTGCCAATCTGGTGAACGCAAGAATCGCGCGAACGCAGCGCCCTGTGCGAGCCTAAGCCGGAAAAAACCTGTTAGGCGGCCGCGGCAGGCCGAGGTTCTCGCGCAGTGTGGTGCCTTCATACTCCTTGCGAAACAGGCCACGCCGCTGCAATTCCGGCACCACGCGATCCACAAAGTCATCCAGCCCCATCGGCAGGTAGGGAAACTGCAGCGTAAAGCCGTCCGAGGCCTCGGTGAGCAGCCACTCTTCCATCTGGTCGGCGATCATCTTGGGCGTGCCCAGCATGGCAAGCCCGCCATGGCCACCCAGGCGCTGGGCGAGCTGGCGCACCGTCATGTTCTCGCGCTTGGCCAGCGCCACCGCGCGCTCGCGCCCGCTCTGCGAAGCATTGGATTGCGGAATCTCGGGCAGCGGTGCGTCCGGATCGAACGTACGCGCATCCACGCCCAGCGCAATCGACAAGCCGGCAATGGCGCTGTCGTAATGCACCATGGAGTCCAGGCGGGCGCGCTTCTCGCGCGCCTCGTCCAACGAATCCCCGACATAGGTCATGCAGCCGGGCAGGATCTTGATGTGATCCGGATTGCGCCCGGCCTTCGCCGCGCGCCCCTTCACGTCTTTGTAGAATTCGCGCCCCTCCTCCGGGCTGCGCAACGCGGTAAACACCGCCTCGGCGGTTTCCGCGGCCAGCTGCCTGCCGGCATTGGACGCACCCGCCTGCACGATCACCGGCCAGCCCTGGATCGGCCGCGCGATGTTCAGCGGACCGCGCACATTAAGGTACTTGCCCTTGTGATTCAGGGTGTGCATCTTCTCCGGATCGAAATAGCTGCCACCCTCCACATCACGGATGAAGGCATCGTCCGCCCAGCTGTCCCAGAGTCCGGTCACCACGTCGAAGAACTCGCGCGCACGCGCGTAGCGCTCGTCGTGCTCCATGTGCTCCTCGTGGCCGAAATTCATCGACGCATCCGGGTTCGAGGTGGTGACGATATTCCAAGCCGCGCGCCCACCGGAAATGTGGTCAAGCGAAGCAAAACGGCGCGCCACATGGAAAGGCTCATCGTAGGTGGTGGAGCCGGTTGCCATCAGGCCGATGTGCTTGGTCACCATGGCCAGGGCCGAGAGCAGCGTGAAGGGCTCGAACGAAGTCGGCGTCGCGCTGCGCTTCAGCGCATCCATGGGCATATTGAGCACGGCCAGGTGGTCGGCCATGAAAAAGCCGTCGATCTTCCCGGCTTCGAGCTTCTGGATCAGGCGCACGATGTGGCCGAAGTTGAAATTCGCATCCGGCCAGGCGCCGGGATAGCGCCAGGCGGCAGTATGCAGGCTCACCGGGCGCATGAAGGCGGTGAGGCGAAGCTTACGTTGCGGGCTGCTTGTGTTCATAGCTGCTCTTGTACCATGCGCGCGACACATGCGCGCGGCGCCCGCCCTTCGCCCTTCGCAAGCGTGCGGGTTCAAGGTACACTTTCGCCAAATTTTTCAGGGAAATCCAATGAAACAGATCAGCGTGGCGGTTGTGGGAACAGGCTGGTGCGGCGGGATTCGTGCCGAAACCCTTGCAAAGCATCCTCTGGTTGAAAGCCTGCATATCGCCGAGACACGTCCCGAGCGCCTGGCCGAAGTCGCCAGCAGTATCGGTGCGAAAACCGCAACCGGCGATTACCGGGAGTTGCTGGAGCTGCGCGATATCGAAGCGGTCTATATTTCAGCAACGCCGGAGACGACCCACTTTCCCATAGCGCGCGATTTCCTCGCCGCGGGCAAACATGTATTCCTGGAAAAGCCGATGGCGCTGGAACTCGCGGAGGCCGACGAGCTGATCGCGCTGGCACGCCGAAACAAGCTCAAATTCACCATTGGCTATTCGCAGCGTTTCAATCCCAAATACGCTTATGTGAGGAAAGCCATACGCGAGGGCAGCATCGGGCGTCCGGTGAGCGCGCTGGTCAGCCGTCACATCACGCGCAGCCTGGGCAAGAAAATCAGCGGCCGCATCAAACTCTCGCCGGCGGCGATGGAATCCACCCACGACCTGGATTTCCTGTTCTGGTGCCTTGAGCCGGCTCGGCCGGTGCGGGTGTATTCACAGATCAACTTCGGTGCCATGCGCGAAGCCGGCGCAGCGCTGGTGCCCGACACGCAATGGATCACCGTCACCATGGATAACGGCATGTCCTTTGTCGTGGGTGGCGGCTGGAGCCTGCCGCCGGGCTACCCGAATTTTTCCACGACCTGGATTGAAATGGTGGGCACGGAGGGCGCGCTCATGGTCGATGACAGCCACCGCGATGTGGTGTTGAATACCATGCAAAAAGGCATGCAACTGCCGATGTCCACGATGCCCGGCGAGCAGGTGGAACACACTTATGCCGGGCCAATGGCGGCCGAAACAATGCACTTTCTGGAGGCCGTTGCCTATGACCGTCCAGTGATGGTAACGCCGGAGCACGCGCGCATGGTCATGGAAGTCTATGTCGCCGCGGATATGTCGGCCGAGAGCAACTTGCCGGTGACGCTGCCCTTGGGCGCTGCCAATCCGATGCGCGCGGTGGCCTGATGGCCCGCAAATCGCCCAAGCGCATTGGTCTTGCCATCATCGGCGCGGGCCGGGTCGGCCTGTTCCGCGGTGAAGTCGCCGCTCGCCATCCGCAAGTGGATTTCATCGGGCTGGCCGAGATAAAGCCGGATCGCGCCAAGCTGGTCGCCGACAAGGTCAGTGCCGATTTTGTCACCGATGATTATGAAAAGCTGCTGGCGCGCCCGGAGGTCAACGCGGTCATCATCAGCACTGACGAGCACCTGCATGTCGGGCCAATACTCGCCGCTGCCGAGCGCAAAATGAGTCTGCTGATCGAAAAACCGCTCGCCACCACGCTGGCCGATTCGGCAAAAGTCCTTGCGGCCATCGAAAAGGCCGGTGTCGACGCGGTGGTGGGATATACCCAGCGGTTTCGGCGCAAGTGGCTGGTTGCCAAGGAAAAGGTGCGCACCGGCCAACTCGGTGATGTCACCATGGTCACCTCACGCGCATTCATGAACCGTCTGGTGGCACTCGACAATTACAAACGCACTAACGATCCGGCCTCCATATCGCCCATGGTGATCTCCGGCACGCACGCCCTGGACATCGTCATGTGGATGATGGAAGCCAAGCGCCCGGTGGAGATTTACGCGCGCTCGGTTGACAAGGCACTGGGCCCCATATGCCGCGGCATCGATGCCACCGCGGGCATCATTACCTTCGAGGACGGCAGCCTCTACCATGCCTGTATCTCATGGGCACTGCCGGTGGTGTGGCCGGGCGCCGTCTACAGCCTGGAGGTCGGGATTACCGGCACCGAAGGTGTGCTGACCATCGACGACACCCACCGCGACATGGTGCTGGCAACCAATCTGGCGCAGCAAGAGGGCTATGCCCCGGATGCGGCACGCCGGGTGGACTTCCTGGGCAGCTACCCGCCCGGAGACATGGTGATGGGCGAATTGCGCGGCCCGATGCGCGAGGAGACCGAGCAATGGTTGAATCGCCTGGCCATGGGCTTGCCCTCCCAGCACGCCACCGTTGCGGAGGCCCATAACCGCCTGATGTTGAGCAAGGCTTTCGATCTTTCCGCACGGCGGAAAAAGGCTGTCAGCCTGCCGATTGACGAGGAAGACTGATCTTCGCCCTGACCGTGAATAAACTGCTTCACCGCCCCCGGCGATACGCTGAACTGGCGAACCCGCCTGGAACCCCGTCCTGACCCAAGAAAGGAATTCCATGAATCTCGCCTGCCGCCTGTTAGTCGCCATCATCGGATCCAGCAGTTTCATTTCAGGAGTTAGCGCGCAGACCTATCCGCAAAAACCCCTGCGCATGATTATTCCCTTCGCGCCCGGGGGCGCCTCGGATTTTGTCGGCCGCATATTTTCCCAGCGACTGGGAGATCTGCTCGGCCAGCAGATCATCATAGAGAATCGCGGCGGCGCCTCGGGCAATATCGGTTTGGAATTGGCCGCCAAATCGCCCAATGACGGCTATACGATTTTTCTGGGCAACATCGGCACCATCGCCATCAATCACGCGGTATTTCCCAACATGACAGTCAATCCCGCCAAGGATTTCATCGCGGTATCACAAGTGGCTGATGTGCCGAGCATCATGGTGGCACCCGCAAGTCTTGCCGCCAACAATGTGGCGGAACTGGTAGCGCTCGCCAAGTCCAAACCGGGCGGATTGAAT
>JBCKLP010000058.1:0-13702 GCA_038903735.1 Burkholderiales bacterium
TCGGTGGAAGCGCCTCGTAAGGTCGCGCGTTTTCCTATTTTCAGCGCGAAAAATCCGGGGTCGCTGAATTTGACGAACGCGAAAATCGCGAAAGTCGAGGCGCAAGAAGACTCCAGACGTGGCCGCGCTCGTTGACGTCAACGTGCTGGTGGCGTTGATGCACGCCGCCCACGTTCACTCAAGTGTGGCGGTAACGTGGATGTCCCGCCAAAATGGCCCAGGTTCAGTTGCAATTTGCCGCGTAGCGCAAATGGGCGCGCTGCGCATCCTCACCAACCGGGCGGCAATGCGCGACGAGGTGAAAAGCGCATCTGAATTCTGGAGTGGCTGGCAACGGCTAATCGAGGATGATCGCTTTTTGATGTGCCTCGAACCCGCCGGATTCGAGGCGGCATGGCGCGAGCTGACCGGCACACTCTCCAAAGGCACCGCGGCGGAAACCGACGCTTATCTCGCGGCGTTCGCGCTCGCAGGAAAACATTCGCTTGTGAGTTTCGACCGAGGGATGAACCGTTTCGCGAAAATCGAATTGCTCATCCCATCATAATATTTGCCCGCCACCCACCCACCCTTGCATCCCGGCATGCCTTCTGTTGCAATGCCATCAACCATAACCAAAAGGGGAGATCAAATGAACGTTAACAATAAATTTCAGTGCGATTGCAAGCCAGCATTCCCTTCTGCACAACACACAGCGGACTCGAATTGCAGTACTTCGCGGCGTCGCTTCATGGGTTCGATGGCAGCGGCGGGCGCGGCATCCATGCTGCCCGTCGGCATGGTCGGCGCGCAATCCAAGGCACCGCTGATCGATGTGCACCACCACTTTTATCCGCCCGAGTTCCAGAAAGCCGTTGCGACCTTCTCCGGCGGCACGCCACCCGCGGTCGCCAAGTGGACACCCGCCGGCACCATCGATGAAATGAACCGCAACGCGGTGGCGACCGCCATCCTTTCCCTTTGGTCCATTCCCGGCGTGTGGATGGGCGCGAATGCGGACGGGATGCGCCGTTACGCGCGCATCTGTAATGATTACGGCGCCCAGATGATGCGCGACTATCCCGGTCGCTTTGGCCTGTTTGCCGCCCTGCCCCTGCCCGATGTCGAAGGCAGTCTGCGCGAAATCGAATACGCCTTCGATGTACTGAAAGCCGATGGCGTCGGCCTGATGACCAACTTCGGCGACAAATGGCCGGGAGACCCCGCCTATGCGCCGGTGTTCAACGAACTCAACCGCCGCAAGGCCATCGTCTACTTCCATCCCGTGGCCGCCAGTTGCTGCGGTGGCAACTTCATGCCCGGCGTGGCCGAGTCCTGGCTGGAGGTGCCCTATGACACCGGCCGTGCGGTGATGAGCCTCTTGATGAGTGGCACGCTGGCGCGCCTGCCCGATATCCGCTGGATTTTCTCGCATGGCGGCGGCACCGTGCCGATCATCGCCGAGCGCGTCAAAACACTGGGCGGCAATTTCCCGGCCATGAAAAAAGCCGCACCCAACGGTGTCGATCACGAACTGCAGCGCCTGTATTACGAAACCGCCAACGCCGCCCACCGCCCCAATATGGCCGCCCTGCTCGCCTACGTCTCCGCGTCCCAGGTCATGTTCGGCACCGATTTTCCCTATGTCACCGTGGGCAATAATGCCGAGGCATTGCGCCGCTACGGCCTGGCGCCGGCCGACCTGCAGGCAATTGAATACGGCAATGCCATGCGCCTGATGCCGCGCCTGAAGGTGTGATCAGCCAGACACGGTGCATGAAACGATACGCGCACCGGCGCCCCGCGATCTACGGCGATCGCGGCAGGCAATTACGGATTGAGGTAACGCAGAAACAGCCTGGAGGACCAGAGGGCGTGCCTCTTCAAGCCCCAGGTATGGCAGGAGATACGCTCTAACGGGGAGACGGCTTGGCGGCGCTCAGGATCTGCTTGGCAATCGCCGGTTCCAGCCGCATCAACTGCGTGATGGCCTCTTCGAAATCAGCACGCGGGCCGGTGCGCGCCAGCACACCGACCAGCCCCTGCCATGCGGGACTGAATTCCGGGTCGATGCGCACGGCATCGCGGTAGGCATCCTTGGCACGCTCCAGCCGCTTGTCGTCGCGATAAGCCTCGCCCAGCAGGAAAAAAGTGGCCGGCGTATTGCTGTTGATGGAGATGGCGCGCTCCAGCACCTGCGCGGCACGCACCGGATCGCCCGAGAGGCGCAGGGCCTCACCCAGCAGATTGCGGGGATCGACATCTTCCGGACTGCGCGTGATGGCGCGGTTGAGAATGTCAATGGCGACCTTGTATTCCTTCTGCTGGATGCGCGCAAACGCAAGGATCACCCACCAGTCGACGTCCTGCGGGTCGCGCTCGATATGCAACAACGCAAATTGGGAGAGGCCTTCCCAATCCTGTTTGGTTTCGAATTCGACGATCTGTTTCGCGGTCGAGTCGTCATTCGCCCGCGAGGACAGCGCGGTGGATAGCAGGGGCGTGACCGGGATGAAGGCCAGTGCGGTCGCGCAGGCCGCGGTGCACAAGGCCAGCATCAGCACCGCAAAGTGTCTGCCCACGACCCGGCTCAGGTCTTGGTCTGATAGACGTAGGGCTGCATGCTGACTTTGGATTCCGCGCGGCGCTTCAGGGTATCCTGGTCCTGCGGCCTGTCCCACCACAGCGCGCGTCCCTTGCGTTGCTCTTCAACAATGTGCGGATTTTCCTTCAGCAGCTCGCGCATCATTTTGGTGATTTCGGATTCGTAGTATTTGACCATGGTTGCATCGCAAGAAGAAATCGGCTTGATTATAGCAACTGCCCCTGCCCTCCAGCGCCTGATTTCCCGGGCGGTGGCGGCTCATCATCAGCCAAGGCCACGATGCACTGCGCATCATCCACGCGTGCGCCGCTCATGCGCCGGTCCACCTTGTGAAACGCCAGTTCTCCCGCAGCCAGAGGATGCAGAAGGCTGGCCGCCTCCTGCGGTTCGCCTTCCAGCCACAGCGACTGCTGCGCGGGGGCCACGATCACCGGCATGCGATCGTGCACTTGTGCCGCGTCCACATTGGCATCGGTGGTGACGACGGCGTAGCTCTCGATGGGTGAGCCGTCCGGGGAAATCCACTCCTCCCACAGACCCGCCAGTCCCGCCATGCCGCCCGCTTTCAAATGCAGGTAATAAGGCTGCTTGCGGCCCTCCTCCGCCTTCCATTCGTACCAGCCATCCACCGGCACCAGGCAGCGCCGGCGCCGGAAGGCAGCGCGAAACGCCGGTTTCTCGGCAACGGTTTCGGCACGGGCATTGTTCATGCGTGCGCCCATCGCCATGTCTTTTGCCCACGAAGGAATCAATCCCCAGCGTGCAATCGCCATTTCTCGCCCGCCGCCGATGCTCGCCATGCGCACGATGGGCGCGAGCTGTGTCGGCGCCAGGTTGTAGCGCGGTGTCCAGGCCGGCCTTGCCTTCAATCCGAACTGCAGGGCGATCACCTCGGGGCTGCTATGCAATGCGTAACGGCCGCACATTTTTTCAAACCATTGAGAATCTGCAGCCTGTTAATCTACCTGCTTTCCCCTTGTCATTGCACACAACATGCGCATCGCCATACTCGGCGCCGGACCTTCCGGCTTATACCTTGCCTATCTCTTGAAGCGCGCCAACACGGCAGCGCAGATCGACGTCTACGAGCAGAACCCGCATGACGCCACCTTCGGCTTCGGCGTGGCTTTCTCCGAGCGGGCGCTGGAATTCTTGAACGCCGAGGACGGCGAAACCCATGCCGCCCTCCTCCCCGCCCTGGAATTCTGCAGCGACAGCATTCTTCATCTGAAAGGCAGCGAGGTGCACATCGACGGCATGCGCTACGCCGGCATCGGACGCCTGGCGCTGCTTGGCATCCTGCAGACGCGCGCCCGCTCCGTGGGCCTGGAACCGCATTACCGCACTGCCATCACCGACCTTGGCGCACTGGGCGAGGCCGACTTGATCGTCGGCGCCGATGGCGCCAACTCGCTGGTGCGGCGCAGCCACGAGGAGGCATTCGGCACTACTGTGAAGCTGCTGAAAAACCGCTTTGCCTGGTACGGCACCGGCCAGCGCTTCGAGGCGCTCGGCCACACTTTCGTGGAAACGCCGCTGGGCACTTTCAACGCCCATCATCACCGCCATGCGCCGGACATGAGCACCTTCGTAGTCGAAATGGACGAGCGACTTTTTTCCGCGGCGGTTTCGACAAAATGCCGCTGGAAAAAGCACAGGCGCTGTGCGCGGAAATTTTCGCCGACACCCTGCAGGGCCATGCGCTGGTGGCCAACAATTCCATCTGGCGGCAGTTTCCGCGCATCGCCACCGCGCGCTGGTCGGTGGGCAACTGCGTGCTGCTCGGCGATGCGCTGCACACCGCGCATTTTTCCATCGGCTCGGGAACGCGCCTTGCGATGGAGGACGCCATTGCGCTCGCCAAGGCCCTGCTTGCAAATCCGGGCGATCTGCCGCAGGCGCTCGCCGCCTATGAAACCGCGCGCAAGCCGGTAATGATCAAACTGCTGAATGCCGCCAACACCAGTTCCGACTGGTACGAGGAATTCCCGACGCACATGCGCCTCTCACCCCTCCAATTCGCCTACAGCTACATCACCCGCTCGGGGCGCGTGGACAGGGAGCGCCTGCACAAAAGCTCGCCGGATTTCGTCGCCGCCTATGAGGCGCAGCAGGCGGGCAAGGCGGGGGCCTGATACGCCAGCGCCGAGGAAAACAGGGAGATTTGGCAGAGGGCTTGGCGGCGCACCAGCCAATGGCGCAGGCAAATCGGCAATAACCGCCCTGCTGCAGACCTAGCCAATGATGGCTATCGCATTGATCTCAACCAGGCAGCGCGGATCGGTGGCGAGCTCCACCACCTGAACCGTGGTGGTGGTCGGCTTGTTGTCGCCGAAATACTCGGCCCAGACGCGGTTGAGCGCATCCTGCGCGGACATGTCGGTGACAAAGCGGTTGGCCGCAACAATATCGGCAAAGCTTGCGCCCACCGCAAGCAGGCTACGCTTCAGGTTCTCAAGGGCCGCGCGCGTCTGCCCTTCCATGTCGGCGGGCATGCCGGCGAATTCCTCGGGACGATGCGGATGGTGGTGGTACACGGGCGCTGCCGTCACGCCGGCCAGGTACACCGTGGTGCCGCCCGTTACCTTGATCGCCGGTGCATACGGCATCCACATGTCCGGCGCATCCGGCCAGTGCACGTGCTCGATGGTCTTGGTCATTGCAGTCTCCTCTGATTTTTCTCCGCCGCATTATCCCTTGATCAGGCGGGCGGCGCTGAGGCACCGTCCGTCTCGCATGATGCAGAAAAACAGACTATTGCTGTCGGAGGCGATTACCGTTGCCTCTGCTTCTTCCCACGCAGATTCTATTTTTTTTTGCCGGACCTTACGCAAATACCGAATGACGACTCTTGCAAAGGCGAGGCTGATTTGCCAGCCTTACTTTGCAAACAATTGAGCGATGTCTTTGAACGCCTTGAACTCCAGGGCGTTGCCGCAGGGGTCCAGAAAAAACATCGTCGCCTGTTCACCCACCTCGCCCTGAAAGCGGATTTTCGGCTCGATGATGAATTGGGTTCCGGCATGCACCAGTTTTTGCGACAGCTCTTTCCATTCCTTCATTGACAGCACCAGCCCGAAATGGCGCACCGGAACATTTTCGCCGTCCACCACGCTGGTATTGCGGTGGCCGGCTTCGTCAGGCGACAGGTGCGCGACGATCTGGTGGCCGTAGAAATCGAAGTCGACCCAGTCCGGGGCGCTGCGACCTTCAGGACAACCCAGCAGGCCGCCATAGAACGATCGAGCCTTTTCCAGGCTGGTGACGGGAAAGGCAAGATGGAAGGGATGGGCGACCTTCATGTGGATTTACCCCGGGGACGTGGTGCAAAAGCCGATTATCGCGGGTTTGCGCCCCCTGCACCGCTGAATCCTGCATTGCAGATACACTGGTACTTTCCGCAACTTAACCGTGGAGAGAACGATATGCGCCCGGCCACGTCATGCTCTGAGTCGATTTTTCTATCCGTACGATTCGCCCCAAACATTAAGTATTGGCTGCATTGCCTGGTAGTCGCCTTGGCCGCATCCACGGCAGTTTCGGGCGCATTGGCGCAATATCCTACGAAACCAATCCGGATTCTGGTGCCATTCGCCCCGGGCGGCGGCGCCGACAATTCGGCGCGCATTATCAGCCTGCCACTGTCACTGGCGCTCGGGCAACCCATACTTGTCGAGAACCGGACCGGTGCCGATGGCGCTATTGCCGCGGATGCCGTCATCAAATCCGTGCCGGACGGGCATACCCTGCTGTTTGGCACCAATACGGCGCTGGTAGCAGTGCCACTGCTGCGCAAAAGCCCACCCTACGATTCACGCGAGGCTTTCACGCCCATCGGCCTGATCGGGCGCTTTGTATTTTTTGTTTTCATCAACCCCTCGGTGCCGGCCAACACCGTTGCCGAATTCATCCAGCACGCGCGCAGCAATCCGGGAAAGCTGAATTACGCCAGCGGTAATTCGACGGCGCTGGTCGCCACGGCCCAGTTGATGCGGCTTGCCGGCATCAGCATGGTGAACGTACCTTACAAGGGCGACGCGCCCGCCATTCTCGATCTCATGGCCGGGCGCGTTCAATTCGCGATGATCACCACCGCGTCGGCGCTGGCGCTGGCAAAAGAGGGCCGCTTGCGCGTTCTGGCGACGCTGCTGCCGCAGCGCAGCAACCTGGCACCCGAGGTACCCACGATGATCGAGGCGGGCTTGAGCGGCGTTTCGATCTCACCCTGGGCGTCGCTGCTCGGACCGGCGAAGATGCCGCGCGAAATCGTGGACCGACTTTCGCGGGAATTGAACGCCGTGCTGAAACGCAGCGAGGTGCGCGAGCAACTGGCGCGCCAGGCATTCGAGGCGGAAGGCTCCACCCCCGAGGCGATGGCAGCGTTCCTTGCCGAGCAGACCGACTCATGGGGACGCGCCATCAAGGACGCCGGTATTCAGCCGGATTGAGGCCGCTGCGGCCCCTGTGACTCCAGGCATCAAGCCTTTTCCTCACGCGGCATCCGTCGTCAGGAGCGAAATTCCCAGGCGGGCGCGACGCGTGGTCATGCCGAACAGGATATCGATGCCAACAGTGCGCTTTGGATCAAGCTGCGCGTCGGAGGAGTTGCTGCACGCCGTGAGGCGCATTGCCGCGGGCGGCAAATACGTAAGCCAGAGCCTCGCCGAGCGGCTGGCCGGAGAGTTGCAGGGCGATAGCGGCGTGGCGTCGCATGAGCGCCTCTCGGATCGGGAATTCGAAGAGCTGCGCGCCATCGCCTCGGGAAAGACAGTGGGCGAAATCGCCGACGCCCTGTTTCTGAGTGTCAACACGGTGAGTTCCTACCGTACGCGCCTGTTGCAAAAGCTGCAGTTGCGCAACAACGCCGAACTCATGCATTACGCCATCAACAACGAGTTGATGGAGTAAGCGGGTGAAAAACGCGGCCCGGAATCGCGGTCCGGAATCTGTTGTTGGCAGGCATCACCGTATTCCTTGTCATTCCGCTTGGCGCGACTATTGTCATTCTGAACCCTTCGCTTCGCTCAAGGGCAGGCTCCGCAAAGAATCTGTTTTTTCCATTCGTCGCTTAGGTCTTTTCAGGTCGAGGCAAAAAGGGGCCAGGGTCAATTTCCCACGGCACCGGCAGGTGGCCACGGCGAAGCGCACGAAGATCCTTTAGCGAAGAGAGAAAAATAAAAGTCACTCTGACCCCATTTTCCCTTTTCCGCAGTCGGCCAAGCGCCGCGAGGTGATGTTTGCAGGTGATCATGGAAACGGACGGCACCATGAAATCTCGGTTATGAGCACCGAATTTTCATGGTACGAAAAGGCAGTACGAAAAGGCAGGGTCATGGTTGCGGCGGGCGGGTCAGGCCAGCTTCACGCCGGCTTTTGCCAGCACCGCTTTCAACGGGCTATCGGTGCAGGCTACCGGCATTTTGAGTTCGAGCGCGAGCGCAAGGTAGCTTGCGTCGTAGGCGGACAAGTTGAATTTGCGCGCGAGCCGCAGCAAATCGATCAGCGGCATCGTCGCTTCATGAACGGCCGGCTGCATGCGATCCAGAATATCGATCGCAGTGCCGGCCGCATCGGGGGACATTACGCGGCGTCGTTCCAGGGAGCGCAGCGCGTTCACCACTTCCAGGCGCCACAGCGCCGGCACGTGATAGGGCTCGCGTCGCGCACGCAGCCGGATGCTCCGGCCGTATGCGCTCGCCTGCCTGGCGACCACCCAGCCAACCGCGACCGATGCGTCCAGCACGAACGCCATCAGCGCCGGTTTTCCTCGATCAGCTTGCGAATGTTGATCGGGCCCTTGAGCTTGACGCTTTTGCGAAAGGCCTCGGCCTCCTCCAGCACTGCCGAGCGGTCCCACTCCGGCGCCCCGGCCGGAACGATCCTGGCCACCACGCGACCACGCTTGGTAATCACGGTCGAGCGCCCCGATTCCGCGCGTTCGATCAGCGCCGAAAAATGCGCCTTGGCATCGTACACGCTCACCCTGTCCATTGCCGTCTCCTGACTAGTCAGTCAGCATTCAGTGTACAGGCTCTGCGGGCGGCGCGCCTGCCTTAGCATTGGCCTTTTGTAGTGCAAACCATGGCAGCAATTGTGCAATTTTCCCTGCATCGTAAACGCATTTGCTGCGGCATCCCTGCTGTTGACACAAGCGCATTGTCTGGGCGCAAAGACGGGTTCGGCCATTTGCCGGGTGAAGGAGTAATGATGAGAGTGCTGGTTGCGGATAATGATGAGGCGATGCGCGCGCACTTGACGCCGCTGCTCACCCTGGCAGGCGCCACCGAGGTGGGCTTCGCGCCAACCGGCGCGGATGTGGCGCTTCTTGCCCGCGACTGCGAAACCGACGCTGTAATCATCGATTTGCATGCGCTCGGCCGCGCCGGAATGGATGCGTTGCGCTCGCTGCGCGAAGCGCTACCCGGCGCCGTGATCATCATTTTGACCCTGGGCGTCTATCCTGAGTACCGTGCGGCCTGTCTCGCGCACGGCGCGGATTTCTTTCTCGACAAGCTCAACGATTTCGACAAGACCGCGGAGATCCTGCGTTTTTTGGTACGGCGCTCCGCCACCGCTATCCCAATAGGGGCAGGCGCATGTACGCACGCAGCAAGATTGCCATCGAGGTCCTGTCGGTGCTTGCCTTCGCCGGCGCGCTCGCCGCAGCGGCGCATTACCGCAACGGAATCAAACCGGCCGCCCCCCTGGTGCCATTGATCATCGCGACCAACGCCACTTACATCGGCACCAGTCTGGTGTTTATCGCCGCCGCTAACGATTTTTTCAAGGCCGAAGGGCTCGAGGTGACGCTGCAGCCGCACGCGAGCGGGCAGGCGGCGCTCAACGCGGCGCCGGCCGGTCAGGCGGATCTGGCGACCGTCGCCGAGGTCCCGGTCATATTTGCCGCGGCTTCGGGCCGTCCCGTAATGATCATTGCGAGCATCGCTTCGCAAATCCGCGATCAGGGCATCGTCGCGCGCCGCGACCGAGGAATCGCGCATGCGAGCGATTTCAAGGGAAAACGCATCGGGGTGACTTTGGGGACCAGCGCGCTTCATTCCGCCTGAACTCGATCAGGAAGTAGAGCAAAGGCGGGCGGCACTTCGCGATGACCAGCCGCTGCGCGCGTTCGATACGGTGCGCATGGGCAAGGAGGGGCGCCGCATCCCCGTCTCCGTGGCGCGCTCCCGGATCAAGGATGAAAATGGCAGCGTGATCGCCGCCTTGGTCATGATCCACGACATCAGCGAGCGCAAGAGAACGCAGGCGGCGCTGCGTGACAGCGAGCTGCGCCACCGGCAACGGGTCGATGCGCTGCCGGTCGCCGTCTATACCACCGATGCGCAGGGCAGCATCACGCCCTACAACGCCCTACAACGCCCTACAACGAAGCCGCCGTTGCCTTGTGGGGGCGAGCGCCGGCGCTCGGAGAGGACCAGTGGTGCGGCTCGCTGCGAATTTTCGAGACTGACGGGCGCTCGATTGAGCTGGAACAGTCCCCGATGGCATTGACCCTTCGGGATGGCAAACCTGTGCGCAATCGCAAGATCGTGGTCGAGCGTCCCGAGGGCACCCGGTTGAACGTGCTGCCGCACCCGGACCTGATACGCGTCATCCGGCGGCCGCCGCGCATCGTGCTCAGACAGCCCGAGCATTCTCATGAACGCCACGGCGATCATCGACATTGCGCTGAAGTGACGCCTGCCTCTGAATACAAACACAGAGATGGCGCAGGCCGGCACCATTCATCAACATTCGGCATGTGCTCATCCGCAGCCAAATCCGCAGCCAAATTCCGCAGCCAAATTCTTGTCGCAGCCAAATTCTTGTGCCATAGTGAGATGCGCATAGTATTATGGTTACATGGGCATAACCAAACAGCGCATCGTAATCGACACTAATGTTCTGGTTGCCGCCATGCGGTCACGCAAAGGCGCAAGCTTTGCACTGGTATCTGCCTTGCCCGATCCGCGCTTTTGCATTTGTCTGTCGGTCACGCTCTATGCCGAATGGCAGGCCGCCCTCACCCGTGCGGAACATTTGCCTCCTGGAACCGATGCCGAGGCAGCCATCGGCTTCACGCGTTACCTGGCCTCCATCGCGCACCTGCAGGATGTCCATTTTTTGTGGCGCCCGTGGTTGCGCGACCCCAATGATGACATGGTGCTTGAATGCGCCGTCGCCTCGGGGGCCAATACCATCGTCACGCATAACGTAAGAGATTTCGCCCGTGCCGCATCGCTTGGCGTGAAAGCCATAACACCGGGCCAGTTTCTGAAAACTCTGAAGGAGAAATGACCATGAGCGCAATCACCGTAAGGCTGCCCAATTCCGTGCATGAAACCATCAAGCACCTGGCCAAGCGAGACGGCATTTCCGTGAATCAGTTCATCGCCAGCGCCACGGCGGAGAAGATGGCGTCTTTTTTGACAGTTGATCACCTGAAACGCGAGGCGGCTAAAGGCTCACGCAAGGGGTTTGAAAAACTGTTGCGCAAAGTACCGAATATTGCGCCGCTGCCGGGAGATGAATTAGCGTAGCGCGACGCGGGCACAGGCCGCACCCGGCGCGAATCCGCAGCAAGCATCAGAGCAATCGAGTCCCGGTCGGCGCGAAATATCTCGGTGCACTCGGGCGGCTGGCGCGCCACGGGATGCGGATTTCCTCGATCTCCTCGTCCTCGCCGGGCTTGTTCATCTGCACCGACACCGTGCCCTCGATGCGCCCGCCCTGCACCCGGCCGGCGTAGGTCTTGGTCACATAACCCAGACCGGGCAGGGTCATGCGCAGCGTGAACTGAAGCGTGTCACCACGCAGCAGCACATTGCTGAGCAGTTCGCGACGCACCCCGTAACGGATCGCGCCCTCGGCCTGCTGGATGCGCTGCTCCATCAGCGCGCTGAAATCAAAAGACCTGCCGCGCACCTGCATTTCCCACTCCCACTCGCCCTCGACCCGTGCCGGCACGATCCATTGCCGGATGGTGGGCGCGCCAGCCAGATCGTCAGCGGCGTCCACCGGCCAGTTGCCCAGATCCCAGGTGGCCGTGATGATGCGCGCGCCCGGCTTGGCCTCGGCAAGAATCTTGGGCCGCAGCAGGCGCATCAATTCGGGAAACAGCCACATGAAAATCACATCCGCATTGCGCAGGTCGGCATCAAACGCGTTGCGATGCTCGAACCGTACCCGGTCCGCCAGCCCTGCTCCCTTGGCCGCGGCATTGGATTTTTTCACCAGCTCGGCGTCGATCTCCACGCCGACGCCGCGCACCCCCGCCTGCGAGCGCGCCGCCATCATCACAATGCGGCCATCGCCCGAGCCCAGGTCCATGACGGTTTCGCCGGGGCGCAAGTTGGCAAGCTTGATCATGCGCGCGACATTTTCTTCGCTGCTGGGCACGAAGGGCGAAAACCGCTCTTGCGCCAAGGCGGCGGCCGAACCGAAAAACAGCAGAAGAAAAGCAAGCAATCGATGCATGGCAGGTCCCTTCACAGTTTTTGAAATGGCAAAGGCCTGACAAGGCCAGACATGCCATGACGGGATTGGTTCCCTCAGCAGGCGCTCTATCTCAGAACGGCCCCCAAGCGCGCTGCACCGGCTCCCGCGCGGCTATCGCATCGTGCCAGCGCTTCAGGTTCGGGTAGGGATCCAGGCCGATGTCCTTGACGCCATGCAGGTGCACATCGGGGTACATGGAAATGTCCGCCACGGAATATTCCCCGGCGACATACTCGTGTTCCGCCAGGTGACGGTCCAGCATGCCCATCATGTCGGTGAGCACCTCGGTGTAGTGCTTCTTGGCGAAAGGCACATCCTCCTTCAGGCGCACCACGAAATGCCCGAACTGCTGGGCCAGCGTGGTGAAGGTCGCGGAGCCGTAGAACAGCCACTGGTCAACGACGATCCGTTTGCGCGCATCACCGGGGTACAAGCCGTTGTCCGACTTTTCCGCCAGATACTTCAGCATGGCGCCGGACTCGCACAAGGTGATGGGAGTGCCGCCCGGACCATCGCTGTCCACCAGCGCGGGAATCTTGTGGCCGGGGCTGATTTTCAGGAACTCCGGCGCGAACTGCTCGCGCTTTTGCAGATTCACAGGCTTCAGTGTGTGCGGCAGGCCCGATTCCTCGATCGCCATGCGCCCCTTGTAGCCGTTGTCCGTGGTCCAGAAATACAGATCGATCATCGTCTTCTCCCGGTGCTTGTAAGCCAATAGGCCCCGGCCTGGCCGGAGGATGTCTGCGAGTTTATCTTGTTTGAATCTGCCCGAGGGCCGCCAGCCAGTGCGCGCCTATGGCTTGCGGCAGAAAATATTGCCGCACCTACTCCTGCCCGCCACGAATCTGCCGCTCGGCGCGCTGCGGATCGCGCAAGGCCGCGGCAATTCCAGAGAACAGATCCTCGCTGATCCAGGCGTGATCGATGAATTCAAGATAGGACGGAACGGGATGCGCAAACACCGCGCGGCCCGCCCATAAAGCCCCGGTCAGACGGTTGGCGCTTTTGACCCGTTTTTCCTTCGAGTCCAGGATCGCCGGGATCACCACCAGGTCGCAGTCCTGGAGTGCCTGGCGTTGTGCCGCCACGCTCCAGCCCAGGAACCGGATCTCAAGGCGTTACGGATGCAGTGCGGAATATTGCGCAGCCAGCGCCTCGACGCCGAATCCTGGCGCCGTGACGACAGTGAAACTGATCCGGCCAGGCTGGGATCGCGCGGCAAGCCAGGCATTCAGTCCGGCAGAAATGCCGCGAGTTCGTCGTGATTGCTCTGGTGTCCGTACCACAGCAGATTGAGCGCGGCAGGCCGTGCGCCTGTCAGCCGCTGCAGCCAGCTCAGCGGGCGCGGGGGTTGAAAACGGGCCGTGCCCTCCGCGCCTTCCACGGGATCGGGAATCACCACAACCGGTTTATGCGTGAAGCCACGCGTGATCTCTGCCAGCGGCGCGGTGCTGGCCACCACGCCATCGACTTCGTTCACCAACCGGCGCCAGTAACTGCCGAGAAAAGCGTGGTCAAAGCGATCGTCGCAGACATCGGCAAGGACAGGTCGCCCCTGGGCGCGGGCCTCGCCGATCACCGCGAGCAGGTTCGCGCTTTGCACGCGGACCACCTCAGGGA
>JBCKLP010000059.1:0-13526 GCA_038903735.1 Burkholderiales bacterium
CCATGCCTGCTTGCGCCACGCCGGTAACTGACGGAATGAAGGTGTGGACCCATTCCGAGCAGGCCAAGCAGGCGCAGAACGGCGTCATGGAACTGTTGTTGATCAATCATCCGCTTGATTGCCCGATATGCGATCAGGGCGGTGAATGCCAGTTGCAGGACCTCGCGGTGGGATACGGCGCCAGCGCCTCGCGTTATACAGAACCCAAGCGGGTCGTGATGCACAAGAGCATGGGGCCCCTGATCAGCGCGGAGGAAATGACGCGCTGCATTCATTGCACGCGTTGCGTGCGCTTCGGACAGGAAATCGGCGGGGTAATGGAACTGGGAATGGTCGGCCGCGGCGAGCACTCGGAAATTGTTTCCTTCGTTGGCGAATCGGTCGACTCCGAGTTGTCCGGCAACATGATCGATGTGTGTCCCGTCGGCGCATTGACCTCCAAGCCGTTCCGCTATGCGGCGCGCACCTGGGAGTTGGGGCGTCGAAAAAGTGTGTCACCCCATGACTCTCTCGGGTCCAACCTGATCCTGCAGACCAAGGACGCGAAGGTACTGCGTGTGGTTCCCCTTGAGAATGAGGAACTGAACGAATGCTGGATTTCCGATCGGGACCGGTTTTCCTACGAAGGCCTGAACTCGCCAGACCGGCTGACGCAGCCCATGATTCTCCGCGGCGGGGAATGGTTCGCGGTCGACTGGCACACGGCACTGGAGTATGCGGCCAAGTTGCTTGTGGAGATTCGCGACAGGCAAGGGCCGCAGGCGATGGGCTTGCTCGCCAGTCCGCAAAGCACCCTTGAAGAGTTATACCTTGCACAAAGGCTGGTGCGCGGCCTTGGCAGCGAGAACATTGATTTTCGCCTGAGGCAGGGAGATTTCTCGGCTGACGGCAGGCGCTCTGGCATTCCCTGGCTGGGCATGAAGGTCGAGGATATCGGCGCATTGGATCGTGTCCTGCTGGTGGGATCGTTTCTGCGCAAGGATCACCCCTTGCTAGCGAACCGGTTCCGCCAGGCGGCAAAGCGCACTCAGCAGGTCAATGTGCTGCACGTGGCGGACGACGATCTGCTGATCAATCTGAAAAATAGGCTGATAGTCGCGCCCTCGGAACTGGCCTCCGCACTGGGTCAGATCCTGGTTGCGCTCGCAGAGATTAAAGGGCAAGCGTGCCCGCACGCGGTTGCTGGATTGGTTGTGGGTGATGCGGCGCGTGCCGTTGCGGCGAGCCTTGGCAGCGGGCGCAATAGCGGCATTTTCCTGGGCAGCACCGCAGAGCAGCATCCTGATGCCGCCCTGTTGCATGCGCTGGTACAGGAAATCGCGCGTTTGAGCGGCGCGCGTTTCGGATTCCTGGGCACGGCTGCCAACAGCGTCGGTGGTTATCTTGCCAACTGCATTCCAGGCGAAGCGAACGGCAGTCTGAATGCGCGCGCCATGCTGGATGCTCCGCGCAAGGCTTATGTTCTGCTCAATCTTGAGCCGGAACTTGATTGCCACGATTCGGGCAGCGCCATGCGGGCCATGCAGGCGGCCGACTGCGTGATTGCGTTGACGGCTTATCGTACGTGCGCCGTGGAATACGCGCAGGTGCTGCTGCCGGTCACACCGTTTGCCGAAACCTCTGGCAGCTTTGTCAATATCGAAGGCCGCATGCAAAGCTTCAATGCGGCGGTCAAACCTCTCGGTGATTCGCGCCCCGCCTGGAAGGTATTGCGGGTGCTGGGCAATACCCTGGACATTCCGGGATTCGATTTCGATACCAGCGAGGCAGTGCGTGACACGGTATGCAAGGCAGATGGGATAGCGGCGTTGCTGGGTAATGGGATTCGCGACGTGGAATTGAAACTGCCTGTGCAAGGGAACGCTTTGCAGCGCATCGCGGATGTGCCGATCTATTTCTCCGACCCGATTGTGCGCCGCGCCGAATCGCTGCAGCAAACAAAAGACGCCCGCAAACCCCGGGCCCATATGAATCCGCTCACGGCGAAAGAACTGGGCTTGTCCGCGGGTGAAAGCGTTCGCGTGCGGCAGAACGGGGGGGAGGCGACGGTTGCTTTGGTGCTGGATGAGAAATTACCGCAAAAATGCGTGCGCCTTGCTACCGCGCATCCTGCATGTGCCACGTTGGGGCCGATGTTCGGCGAAATAGCAGTCGAGCGCGCTGGCTGACATGGAACTGATCACTTCCCTGCCGCAATGGGCTCAACAACTTTCCGAAAGTTTTTTCGGGGCGGCGCTGGGCGGGCAGGTATATACAGTCGTCAAGACTCTGGTCCTGATTGGCTGCATAGTTGCGCCCCTGATGATCAGCATTGCCTACCTTACCCTGTGGGAACGTAAGCTGATCGGCTGGATGCAGATCAGGCTGGGGCCCAACCGGGTCGGGCCGTTCGGTCTCCTGCAGCCGATTGCCGATGGCATCAAGCTGTTCCTCAAGGAAATCATTGTTCCCAGCAGCTCCAACAAGGGCTTGTTCGTACTCGCGCCCATCATGGCGCTCGCCCCCGCGCTGGCAGCCTGGGCAGTGATTCCCTTTGCGCCCGAAGTGGTGCTCGCCGATGTCAATGCCGGCCTGCTCTATCTTTTGGCAATGACTTCACTTGGCGTATATGGCGTCATCATCGCCGGCTGGGCCTCGAATTCCAAATATGCGTTTCTGGGCGCAATGCGCTCCGCCGCCCAGATTGTCGCCTACGAAATTGCCATGGGATTTGCTCTGGTGGTGGTGCTGATGGTCTCCGGAAGCCTCAACCTGTCCGAGATCGTCAATGCCCAGGGTCGCGGCCGCTTCGCCGACATGGGGCTGACATGGCTCTCCTGGAACTGGCTGCCGCTGGCTCCCATGCTGGTGGTCTATTTCATAACCGGTGTCGCCGAAACCAACCGCGCCCCTTTCGATGCGGTGGAGGGGGAGTCGGAAATCGTGGCCGGTCACATGGTCGAGTATTCAGGCATGGCATTCGCCCTCTTTTTCCTTGCCGAATACGCCAATATGTGGCTGATTGCCATGCTCACGGTCATCATGTTTTTTGGTGGCTGGCAGGCGCCGGTGGACTGGGCAATTCTTGCCTGGGTTCCCTCGATCGTGTGGCTGCTTGCCAAGGTCGTTTGCGTGGTTTCGCTGTTTCTCTGGTTCCGCGCAACCTTTCCGCGCTACCGCTACGATCAGATCATGCGCCTGGGCTGGAAGGTTTTCATCCCGGTAACACTGGTGTGGCTGCTGGTTGTCGGCATCTGGATGCAGACGCCATGGAACATCTGGACCTAGGGGCGCTCACATGATGGAACGCATCCACGATTTCTGCAGGGGTTTCCTGCTCCTCGAACTGCTCAAGGGCATGGCGCTGACCGGGCGCCACCTTTTTCGCCGCAAGATCACCGTGCAGTTCCCCGAGGAGAAAACCCCTCTGAGCCCGCGCTTCCGCGGCTTGCACGCCCTGCGCCGTTACCCGAATGGCGAGGAACGCTGCATCGGCTGCAAGCTTTGCGAGGCCGTGTGCCCGGCGCTGGCTATCACCATTGAGACCGCACAACGCGATGACGGAACGCGCCGCACCACCCGCTACGATATTGACCTGACCAAGTGTATTTTTTGCGGATTCTGTGAAGAATCCTGCCCCGTCGACTCGATTGTGGAGACCGGCATGTTCGAGTATCACGGCGAAAAGCGTGGTGATCTTTATTACACCAAGGAAATGTTGCTGGCAGTCGGTGACCGCTATGAGGAAGCCATTGCCAGCGACCGAGCGAAGGATTCGGCGTACCGCTAGCCGGCGCGCCCACGGGATAAGCATGGAAACCTTTATTTTTTATCTGTTTGCGACGATCCTGGTGGTGGCGGCCCTTTGCGTGGTGACCGTGCGCAATCCGGTGCATGCAGCGCTTTTTCTCGTGCTGGTTTTTTTTACGGCGGCCGGCATCTGGATGCTGTTGCGCGCCGAATTTCTGGCCATCACCCTGGTGCTGGTCTATGTCGGGGCGGTGATGGTGCTGTTTCTCTTTGTGGTGATGATGCTGGATATCAATCTGGACAGGCTGCGCGAGGGCTTCTGGAGCTACCTTCCCCTGGGGGCGACGATCGGCATTCTGATTGCCGTTGAAATGGCGCTGGTGATCACCGCGCCGCGCTCGGGTTTTTCCATGATGGCGGCACCGGCGGATCCGGGTGCCGGCTACAGCAATACCAAGGAACTGGGGCGCGTTCTCTACACGGATTACCTCTATCCTTTTGAATTGGCGGCGGTGGTGCTGCTGGTGGCGATGATTGCCGCCATTGCGCTCACCCTGCGCAAGCGCAAGGACAACACGAAATACCAGAAACCCTCGGATCAGGTGCGGGCGAGCAGCAAGGACAGGGTCCGCCTGGTATCCATGCCGGTTGAGAAAAAGGATAGCTGAGGGTATTGCCTGTTGTCGCCGGCCTTCGCGGAGACCGGCGTTGCGTTGAAATGCGGGAAGTAACAAGGGAGAAATCTTGCTTTCGTTGTCTCATTTTCTGGTGCTGGGAGCGATCCTTTTTTCGATCAGCATCGTCGGCATATTTCTCAATCGCAAGAATGTCATCATTCTGCTGATGGCGATTGAGCTGATGCTGCTCGCGGTCAATCTGAATTTCATCGCGTTTTCCTATTACCTCAACGATATTGCCGGCCAGGTATTCGTGTTTTTCATCCTCACTGTTGCGGCGGCCGAATCGGCCATCGGACTGGCTATTCTGGTCGTGCTGTTTCGCAGTCTTGCCAGCATCTATGTCGAAGACATGGATGGGCTCAAGGGATGAGTTTCTCCGCTTTGGTGGCTGATGAGTCTGAGATGCTCCTGGTGATGGCCTTCCCTGAGGGCGCGACATCGTGAAAACCCTGTATCTCATCGTTCCCCTTGCGCCACTCCTCGGAGCGATCATCGCCGGATTTTTCGGCCGGATGATCGGCCGCTCGGGCGCCCATTGGGTCACTATCCTCTCGGTTGCCGTGTCATTCGCCGCCTCCGTCGCAGTGTTGCTGGATGTCCTGGACGGGAACACCTTCAATGGTCCTGTCTACACCTGGCTGACCTCCGGCGATTCGACGTTCCAGATCGGCTTTTTGATCGACCGGCTCTCCGCCATGATGATGGTGCTCGTCACCTTCGTCTCGCTGATGGTGCATGTCTACACCATTGGATATATGGCCGGGGACCCGGGCTACCAGCGCTTCTTTTCCTATATTTCCCTGTTCACGTTTGCCATGCTGATGCTGGTAATGGCGAACAACTTCCTGCAATTGTTCTTTGGCTGGGAGGCGGTGGGCCTGGTGTCCTACCTGCTGATCGGTTTCTGGTACACACGGCCGACTGCCATTTTTGCGAATCTGAAGGCGTTCCTGGTCAACCGGGTGGGTGATTTCGGGTTTCTGCTGGGCATTGCGCTGATTCTTGCCCACACGGGAACGCTGGATTATGCGCAGGTGTTTGCCAAAGCTCCGGAACTGGCCGCTAGTTCCATCGAGATCCTGCCCGGCAGCGCGTGGATGCTGATTTCCGTGATCTGCATCTGTCTGTTCATCGGCGCCATGGGCAAGTCGGCGCAGTTTCCCCTGCATGTCTGGCTGCCCGATTCCATGGAAGGCCCCACCCCGATTTCCGCGCTGATCCACGCGGCGACCATGGTGACCGCTGGAATATTCATGGTCTCGCGCATGTCGCCCCTGTTCGAACTGTCACAGACGGCCTTGTCGGTAGTCCTCGTAATCGGTGCCATCACGGCGTTTTTCATGGCCTTGATCGCCGTGGTGCAGTACGACATCAAAAGGGTGGTCGCGTACTCGACGCTGTCGCAACTGGGCTACATGACTATGGCGCTGGGCGCGTCGGCTTATTCTGCCGCCATGTTCCACCTTATGACGCACGCGTTTTTCAAGGCTGTGCTGTTCCTGGGTGCGGGATCGGTGATCATTGCCCTCCACCACGAGCAGGACATGCGCCGGATGGGTGGCCTGAGAAAATACCTGCCCATCACCTATGCTGTGGTGCTCATCGGGGCCTGGGCGAACGCCGGACTGCCGCCGTTTGCCGGATTTTTCTCCAAAGACACCATTATTGAGGCGCTGCATGTGTCCACCACGCCCGGCGCCGGATTGGCCTACCTGGCCGCGCTTTTCGGCGTATTTGTGGGTGCTCTCTACTCGTTCCGGCTGGTGTTCTATGCGTTTCACGGCAAGGAGCGATTCGGTCATGACACTGCCGCCGATGCCGGGGATCCGCATGGCGACAACGCCCACGACAAAGATTCGCATGATGGCCACGGGCATCACGGACCTCCTCATGAGTCCTCTGCAGTAGTGACGATCCCGCTTGTTTTACTGGCCATTCCGTCGATTTGCGCTGGCTGGCTGGTGGGCAGCGTCGTGCACGGCAATTATTTCGGCACTGCCATATGGGTTGCGGATACTCACCCATGGGTTGCGCAGATGGCAAAGGAATTTCACGGTGTATGGGGAATGATGCTGCATGCCCTGGGCACCCTGCCGTTCTGGTTCGCGATTGCCGGTGTGGCGACAGCGTGGTACGCCTACATCGTCCGGCCGGAACTCCCGGGCATTGTCAGGGGGCGGCTGGCCCTGCTGGTATCGGTGCTGGAAAGTAAGTATGGATTCGATGAATTTAATCAAAAGGTGTTTGCCGGTGGGGCGTTGAAACTGGGTGGCATCTTTTCCAATGTCGGCGAGCGCGCGTTGATCGACGGCTTGATGGTGAACGGTTCGGCGCGCCTGGTCGGCTGGATCGCACACCTCATGCGAGGTTTGCAATCGGGGTATATCTATCACTACGCATTCAGCATGATCATCGGTGTGTTCGCGATACTGAGCTGGTGGTTGTACCGCATGAATTACCCGAATTAGGAATGCACACGGTATGAATAAAAAAGGAATGCGCTGAGCATGCAGGCAGACAGTTACTGGCTGACGCTCGCCATATGGGTACCCATTTTCGCCGGCGTGGTGGTACTCGCCGCGGGCAGAGACGCGAATGCGGGCATCGCACGGGTGCTGGCTTTGATTGGCGCAGTCATCGGCTTTCTGGTGACAGTGCCGCTGATTGCTGGATTCAATACCGGAACCAGCGCCATGCAATTCGTGGAGCGGCATGTCTGGATAGCGCGGTTCAACATCAACTACCACCTCGGCGTGGATGGCATCTCGGTGTTGTTCATCCTTCTCAACAGCTTTATTACGGTGCTAGTGGTGATAGCGGGCTGGAAGGTCATAGAGAAGCGCGTGGCACAGTACATGGCAGCCTTCCTGATCATGTCCGGATTGATGAACGGCACGTTTGCAGCGCTGGACGCCATGCTTTTCTATGTGTTTTTCGAAGCAACGCTGATACCGATGTACATTGTCATAGGTGTATGGGGCGGGCCGAATCGCGTATATGCGGCCGTGAAATTCTTCCTTTACACGCTGCTGGGTTCACTGCTGATGCTGGTGGGCTTCATATACCTTTATTTCAAATCTGGCGGCAGTTTTGCCATTCTCGACTTTCACGTATTGCCGCTACCCTTTGATGCGCAAATCCTGCTTTTCATCGCCTTCATGATGGCGTTCGCGGTCAAGGTGCCGATGTGGCCGGTCCACACCTGGCTGCCCGATGCGCACGTCGAGGCCCCAACGGGAGGTTCGGCGGTTCTTGCCGCCATCATGCTGAAGCTTGGCGCTTATGGATTCATCCGGTTTTCGCTCCCCGTGCTTCCGGACGCAAGCCATGCCCTGGCGCCCATGATGATTGGCCTGTCGCTGATTGCCGTGGTTTATATCGGGCTGGTTGCACTGGTGCAAACGGACATGAAAAAGCTGATTGCATACTCCTCGATTTCGCACATGGGATTCGTGACGCTGGGCTTTTTCCTGTTCAATTCCCTTGGCGTGGAAGGGGCTCTGGTGCAGATGATCTCGCACGGATTTATATCTGCCGCGATGTTCCTGTGCGTTGGCGTCATGTATGACCGAATGCATTCGCGCCAGATCACCGATTACGGCGGCGTGGTCAATACCATGCCGAAATTTGCGGCGTTCATGATGCTCTTTGCCATGGCCAACAGCGGGCTTCCGGCCACCAGCGGCTTTGTCGGCGAATTCATGGTGATACTGGCTGCCATGCAGACCAATTTCTGGATTGCATTCGCAGCGGCGACTACACTGATTTTCGGCGCGGCGTACACGCTTTGGATGTACAAACGGGTGATCTTCGGGGCGGTCGCAAATCCGCAAGTCGCCGCGCTCAAGGATTTGGATGGCCGCGAGTTCCTGGTCCTTGGTCTGCTGGCTGTCGCGGTTCTCTGGATGGGGATCTACCCCGCGCCATTCACCGAGATCATGCATGCCTCGGTCAATGAGTTACTCAAACACGTTTCTGTGAGCAAGCTGTGATCTCCAGCCTTCCCATCATGCTGCCCGCGTATGCGGAAATATTTCTTTTGTTGGCAACCTGCGTAATTCTGCTGCTGGACCTCTACGTCACACGCTGGGGGACTGACTTCGCTTATGTATTGTCGCTGCTTGCGCTGCTGGGGGCCGCGGTATGCACTGTTCTGGTGACAGCGGCGACCGGCGGCCAGGTGGCCTACACCTTCAACGGGATGTTCGTTTCCGATTTGATGGCGAATGCCCTGAAAATATTCACCTATATGGTTGTGGCGCTCTGTTTTGTCTATTCGCGCAGTTATCTGAGCGAGCGTGGTCTGTATCGTGGCGAATATTTTGCGCTGACGCTTTTCGCGACACTGGGAATGATGGTCATGATTTCGGCCAATCATCTGCTCAGCTTGTATCTCGGACTGGAACTCTTGTCATTGTGCCTGTATTCGCTGGTGGCTCTGAACCGGGATTCGCCGAGTTCCACCGAGGCGGCGATGAAGTATTTCGTGCTTGGGGCCCTGGCCTCGGGCATGCTGCTCTACGGGATATCCATGATCTACGGGGCGACCGGCACGCTCGAGATACCGGCTATTTCGCGGGTGCTGCAGGCCAGCATGGCCAACAAGACCATCCTGGTGTTCGGCCTGGTTTTTGTCGTTGCAGGTGTTGCCTTCAAGCTGGGCGTGGTGCCTTTCCATATGTGGATACCCGATGTCTATCACGGGGCTCCCACTGCGATGACCCTGCTGATCGGCACGGCGCCCAAGATTGCCGCTTTCGCCATGGCGTTCCGGCTGCTGGTTGGTGCGCTCTTGCCGCTGGCATTCGACTGGCAGCAGATGTTGATGATTCTCGCTGTATTGTCGATGGCGCTCGGGAATCTGGTGGCTATCGCGCAAACCAATATCAAACGCATGCTCGCCTATTCGACGATTGCCCATATGGGATTTGCGCTGCTGGGCCTGCTGTCGGGCGTAGTGGGTGGCAATGCCTTTTCCACCAGTGATGCCTACAGTTCGGCCATGTTTTATGTCGTCACCTATGTGCTGACTTCGCTCGCTGCGTTCGGCATGGTGCTGTTGATGTCCCGCAAGGGCTTTGAGGCGGAAGAACTGGATGACTATCGGGGATTGAACCAGCGCAGCCCCTGGTACGCCTTTGTCATGTTGCTGGTCATGTTTTCGCTCGCTGGCGTGCCACCAATGGTCGGGTTTTACGGAAAATTTGCGGTCCTGACGGCGGTGGTTCAATCCGGCGAGATATGGCTCGCGGTGGTCGCTGTGCTGTTTTCCCTGATAGGGGCCTTTTACTATCTTCGGATCGTCAAACTGATGTATTTTGACGATCCCAGGGACTCGGTGCGACTGAACGTGCGTCTGGACATGGGCATCCTGTTGTCCGCCAACGGTGTTGCGGTTTTCGCGCTCGGTCTGTTCCCGGGCCCGCTGATGCAGCTATGTCTATATGCCATCAGGGGCATAGGCCCTATTTAAGCGCTGAGGATTGAGCTTTTCTGCACAGGCTCGGCGCATCCGCGAACAGCTCCTGCTATCGTGCCAACCTGTCGGAGTGCCGTTGAAAAATTCTGAGCCCGAGTGGAAGCTGGGGGATCTCACCGAGAAACGCGTCAGCAGCGGGATGGTATTTGACGGCAATTTTCTGAAGGTCCATCGTGATGCTGTCGCGCTGCCTGACGGAACGGCGGCAGAACGTGAATATATCGTCCATCCGGGCGCTGTTGTGATCCTGGCATTGAACGACTCTGGCGATCTGCTCATGGAGCGGCAATACCGTTATCCCTTGTCCCGGGAATTTCTCGAGCTTCCCGCTGGAAAGATTGATCCCGGTGAGGAGCCCTTGCAAACGGCAAAGCGAGAGCTTGCCGAGGAGACGGGATACACCGCCGCGCGCTGGAGGTACCTGGGTGTCATGCACCCGGTTATCGCCTATTCCACGGAGCGCATCGAAATCTTCCTCGCGGAACAACTGACCCTATCTGCCTCAAGGCTGGATCAGGGGGAATTCCTCGAAGTTTTCACCGTGCCATTGGATGTGGCCATGGATTGGATCCGTTCCGGGAGGGTTACCGATTCCAAGACCATAGCCGGACTTTTGTGGGCTGAGAAGCTGCGCTCCGGCGCCTGGGCTTGAGCGGTGCAGCCCGAAGGGCGTGGTCAGCCTTGTCCGCCTGTTGGTTGCTGGAAGATTGCTATTTGCCGCGGTAGCGGATGCGGTAAATGGCGCCGGCATGATCATCCGACACCAGCAGCGAACCATCGGGAAGGACTTCCAGGTCCACGGGTCGGCCCAAAACGAATTCCCCATCCAGCCAGCCTTCGGCAAATACCTCCTGGCGGACGACTTTAGCTCCTGAAATGACCACCCGCGTAATACGGTAGCCGATGCGCCGGGAACGGTTCCAAGAGCCATGTTCGGCGATGAACAGGTTGTTCTGGTACTCGGGCGGAAACTGGGTGCCGGTATAGAAGCGCATTCCCAGCGCCGCCACATGCGGGCCCAGCTTGGCGGCGGGTGGTATGAACTCCGTGCAGGGGCGCTTTGATCCGAATTCGGGGTCGGCGAGGTCGCCTTGATGGCAATAGGGATAGCCGAAATGGGCACCCGCTTTGGGAACGTGATTGAGCTCGTCGGCTGGAAGATCATCCCCCAGCCAATCCCTGCCGTTGTCGGTAAACCACAGATCGCGCGTCTGCGGGTGCCAGTCAAAACCCACCGAATTCCGCACCCCCCGCGCCATCACCTCATAACCCGAACCATCGGGTCGAATTCGCGCAATCAGCGCGTACCGCTCGGGATCGGGCTCGCAGATATTGCAGGGCGCTCCGACCGGAACGTAAAGAAAGCCGTCAGGACCGAAGCGGATGAATTTCCAGCCGTGATGGGTGTCGCGCGGAAAACGATCTGTCACCATGACCGGCACAGGGCGGATTTTGGGTGCAAGTTGCAGCTGTTTCTCGATGTCGTCAAAGCGCAAAATCCGGCTGATCTCCGCGACATATAGAGCGCCTTTGTGCATCGCCACGCCATTGGGTACGTTCAAGCCCGATGCAATCGTCAAATTTTCGATAGCGCGGCCATCACGATAACGCAGTGCGTGCACCCGTCCGGCACTGCGCGTGCCGACAAACACGAAATCATTTGTACCTAGGGCCAGGGAGCGCGCGTTGGGAATGTTGTCCGCGAATACGCTGATTTCAAAGCCCGCTGGAAGCTTGATACGTTCGGCAATCGAGGTGGCACGCTGCGCCTGCGTTGTCGCCGGCATCAGCAGGAATACGATCAGGGCGAGTGGCGGGAGAAAATTACTGAACATGGGAGGAGTTTACTCCGCCGGATGACAGCAATTCTAAATGTGGTCATTCCGCCCGTGTTCAGGGGATGGACTTGATCGACGCTATTGATTTATGTGGGTCCGGGGGCTGAACAAAAGCGGGCGTTTGCGGTATATAAGCGTGAGACCCCATGATTGAGGCGAGGACAGTTTGGCCAATCAAGTTCGACCCACCGGCAAGAGCTTGAGTTTTGAGCGTCAGGTTGATGCGCTCAAGGCGCTGATGCGGCAGTTTCCGGACAAACGTAGCGGAAGGAATCTGGTCTGCAGCATTGAAGATGCGGCCTTGGGCGCATTTGCCGTTTTCTATACGCAAAGTCCTTCGTTTCTTGTCCATCAAACGCTGATGGAACAAGCCAAGGGCAAGAGCAACGCGCAATCGCTGTTTGGCATGCGCAAAATTCCGACGGACAAGCACATCCGCAGGCCTGCTCGATGCAGTGGCGCCGAAGCACGCCTTCGCCCTGTTTGAGCGTGTTTGAGCGGGTATTCAACGAACTCGATGCGGTGGGTCGGGCGGTGGGTCGGATTTATTCGTTCCGAGTGCTCGATGGACAGTTGCTGATTGCTCTGGAGGGGACCCAGTATCACCACTCCGAGAGCATTCATTGTAAGCAGTGCCGCTCAGTGTGTGACACGCCCCCATGCCATGGGATCAGCATGCGCTTGCCGGTGTCCGCAAAACACGGGCAGCGGCGGAATGCCGTAAGCTTATGCTACTATGATGCCTTGATGTCTTAACTTGGAGCATCATGATGCGTACTACGCTGACACTCGATGACCAGTTGGCCACCAGACTGAAGCGTCTCTCCGCGGATACCGGGCGGGCATTCAAGGATGTAATCAATGACACCCTGCGTGCTGGCTTGCAGGGGCCCAGGCAGTCACCGGCCCGCCCGTATCGCTTGCGACCTTCAGCGCTGGGCGCCCCGCTCGTGGCGGGACGGCTGGATAAGGCGCTGCAGTTAGCGGATGAACTTGAAGACACTGCTCTGGTTAGCAAACTGGAGCATCGAAAGTGATTCTGGTCGATGTGAATTTGCTCATTTACGCGGTGAATCTCGATCTGCCGCAACATAAAGCAGCGCGAGCGTGGCTTGAAAAGACCTTGTCGGGGACCGAACCCGTTGGCTTGCCGTGGGTAGTAGTGCTTGCGTTCCTTCGCCTGTGCACCAATCCGCGGGTATTTGCCGCGCCAATGACGCTAGAACGGGCGCTTGCCTATATTGATGAGTGGCTGGCTCTGGCAGTGGTGAGCCTGGTTGAGCCGGGCGTGCGGCATTGGTCGATTCTGCGGGCTCTGTTGGCGCAGACGGGCACGGCGGGCAATCTCACCACCGACGCCCACATTGCCGCGCTGGCTCTGGAAGGTGGCCATACCATTTGCTCCGCCGACCATGATTTTCGTCGCTTCCCGGGCCTTCGACATTTCAATCCCCTGGCGGATTCCGGGAAGCCAAAAGGTGGCGCCTTACTCTGACCCCGATTTCTATACGATTTGTCTTGTTGACATCCTCCCCTTCCTGAAGAAAGGGGATTCCTACGGCGCTTTACTCAGGCATTGAGCCTGTGCAAAGTCACTTCGGCGGGTTCCTGCTTCATCGGTCGCGCAGCCCGGTGCCATCGGGGGTGGGGTAGTCGTTTCCCCATACGTTGAGAAATTCGCGCTTGCCGACGGCCACCTGGGCGACGAAGGGCATCAGGTTGTTGGGGATGCCTTGCGGGTCTTCGCCGATCAGTCCGGATTCGTGGGCGCCGACGGGGTTGAAGTAGCGCAGGCGAGCA
>JBCKLP010000060.1:0-13342 GCA_038903735.1 Burkholderiales bacterium
CATCGTTGCCTCGCTCGATTTGCTCTTCATATATCTATGACATCGCACGCGCAAATTCGTTGCCACAATCACGGATTATTTTCACAGCCTCTCAGCCAATAAGACGACGCACAGCATACGACGTACAGCCGACGCACTACCTCGGTCCTATAAGCCCTTGCCGCGCGCCAGCCACGCCTGGGCGCGTGCGGATTCAAACAAATCGTGCGCGTTTTGCAGGCCCGCCTCCCGGGCACTTTCGCACGCCACCTGGAAAAGCTGGGCGGTGGCCAGCGCATCGGCCAGGGCATTATGGCGCGCGACATTGACGATGCCGCACGCGGCAAACCAGTCGTCCAGCCCCTTCTCCGCAGCAACAGTTTGCGGCTGCAAGGCCGGGGCCAGCCAGGCGAGGTCTATCCATTTGCGCCGGAACGATTCGCCCAGATAACGGCGCATGGCCCTTTCGATCACGATTTCATCGAACGGCGCGTGCCAGGCCACCAGCGGCGACTTGCCGACAAACTCCATGAACGAGAGCAGCGCCTTCACCGGTTCTTCGCCCTCAAGTTGGCTGGTGCCGCCAATCCGGTGCAGCAGAATGTTGTCATCGTCGCTGGCTGCATCCTGACGCAGTACCACGCTGAATGCGGCATCAAGCGCAATGCGCGAGAATTCGACGGCGACGGCACCGATGGCAATGAGATGGTCCCGGCTCACATCCAGGCCACTGGATTCGACATCGACCACGACGTAGCGGCCATCAAGCGCAATTTCGCCGGGATCCGCCTCCGGCAAGTCACGCCAGACCTGCAATCGCTCTCGCGCCGATTCGGCAAGTACCGGCCGCCTCGCAAAGAATCTGCCAAGCCAGTTCATAACTGGTAATCGAGGGCGAGCCGGCTTTGCAGCTGGCGAGCCTGGCGAAAGGCCTCCTTGAGGATGCGCCGGTCCAGCGGATTCAGGGCCTCGGGACGGATGCGATTGGCATGCTGCCTATCCTGTTGCTGCTGCCGCAAACGGTATAGCAGGATGAAATGAAACGCTGCGACCACTGCCTCGGTTTCTTCCTCGGGCACGCGCAGTTGTCCGCCCGAGGCGCGCAATCGCCGCGCGCTGTTGGTTTCGGTGCTGCCCGAGGCTAACGCGAAGATACGCGCAGCATCCACGAAAATACGCGAACCCTGCGCCTTGAGGTCAATGCTGTCCGGTGCGCCCTCGGCATCCGAAGTGACGAAATCGGTAAAAAAACCCAGTGGTGGTCTGCACTCCAGCGCGCCTTGCGCCATGGCGCGCAGGAAGCGCTGGTTGCCGTGCACTTCATTGGCGAGCCAGGCACGCAGCTCACCAGCCAGCACCGCGTCGCCCCAGAGGCTGCGAAAATCGAAAAAGATCGCCGCGTTCAGCAATGCCCCCGGCAAGGGATCACGCATCCAGCTCGCAAATTTCTGCTGCCATTCATCGACCGACAGGCACCAATCGGGATTGCCCGCCATGATGTTTCCCTTGCAAAGCGGAAACCCGCAGGCATCCAGTGCCTGATTCACGGCTGCGGCAAACGGCAGCAGGCGCTCACGCGCCTCCCCGGGTGATAGTTCACTGGCGAAAATGATGCCGTTGTCCTGATCCGTGGCGATGGTCTGCTCAAGCCGGCCTTCACTGCCGAGCGAAATCCAGCAAATTTGGATGCCGGCCAGTTCATGGCGCCGGACTTCCAGATCAAGCAGTCGCGCCACCAGCCGGTCGTTGAGGGTGACGATCATCTGGGTGAGTTGCTCCGCGCCCACTCCCTGCGCCAGCAGGCTGCCGGCCAGCGCGCGGATATCTGCTGCCACCGGTGATAGCGCGGCGGTGTCATCCGCGCAGGCAATCGCGTCAATGATGCCGTGCAGGCTGCCACGCTGCAGCGCGAACAGGTCCCGTTCGGAGAGCACACCGGCAAGCCGCCCCTCCTCAAGCACCGCCACATGCCGGATGCCGGCCTGGGCCATCAATACCGCCGCTTCGGCCGCATTGGCAGCGGCCGGCAGGCTCTGCACGGGCGATGTCATGTATCGGGAAACCGGCTGATCCAGATCCAGCCGGCCTTCGACGCTAAGGCGCAGGAGGTCGCGTTCGGTGAATACGCCAAGGGGCCGGGCGGCGCTGTCGGCCACGATGATCGAGCCCACACGGGCCGCCTGCATCGCCTGCAAGGCGCCGCGCAAGGTTTCTCCCGGCAGACAGGCAACGGGCGGACGGCGCAGCAACTCGCGCAGACTGGCGGTAACCGGTATCTCCGCGGTCGAGCTACGCGCATAGCCGGCCTGCAGCGAGGCATAGGACTGGCGCAGCAGGGCGCCGGCGCGATTGGAGCAGAACTCGAGAAACGGCGCGCTGCGACGCGCCAATTCGAGAACTGTCGCCGCCCCGGCTTCATAACAAAAGGTGTCCTCAAGCGCTTCATAGCGATGCACTGTCGGCCGTTTCCCCATCACCGCCGCCAGCGGAAAGCACTCGCCCTCTGCGTACTCAAGGCGATCCTGTCCGGGCACGCCGCCTTCCAGCTCGCCGCGTGCCATGCCACCTTGCACGATATAGAGGATCGGGGCGACACCGGCCTGCGGTGAGGTGATGGTCCGCCCTCTGGCGAAATAGGCCAGTTTGAGCCGGGCGGCAAGGAAGCCGAGATCTTCAGCGCCCATGCGATCAAAGGGCGCGTGACGGCGCAACTGCTCAATGGCTGATTGCAGGATCAGGTCCGCTGAGGCGCTCATCGACAATCTCCCCGCCAGGCACAAAATCCTTCTTGCCCTGTCAGCGGCAAATGCAAATAATGGCGGCCTGCAATCACGCGGTGCTGCACAACATGAATACCAATGCCTGGATCCATTACGGTCTCGGACACTTGATGAGCTTTTTCAAACGCTATGATGCGGCCATCGAAGAATACCGCGAATCGATCACCGCAGATCCGGATAACGTGCGCGCCTGGCGCTGCATGGGATTCGTACAGGCCCAGACGGAACACAATGGCGCGGCGATTGATTCATTTCGCGAGGCACTGCGCATCGCCCCGGCCGACAGCAACACCCGTTTCAACCTAGCATTTCTGCTGCATCGGGTGAAGCAACTGGATCCGGCCGTCACGGAATTCGAACAGGTGGTGGCCGCCAATCCCAACAACGATCGCGCCTGGTATGGCCTGGGCCTGTGCCACGAGCAGCAGGGCAATCTGGAGAAGGCCGTCGAAGCGCTCAAGGAGGCCGCACGCATTCAGTATTTCAATCCGCATGCCGGGCATCGCCTGGCTCTTGTGTACCATCGGCTGGGCCGGCATGAAGATGCGCTGGCTGAATATGAGCGCATCAACTCCTTCGATCCCAAATTCGGCGCACAGATTCGCAGGGATACCGGCATCAACCCTGGTTGAAACGCAATCGGCGCGATTGACCGTGCCGGGCTTCAGCAGGTATTGAGCGATAGGCAGATCTTGTAATAGGTGGCCACCACCCACGCCGCGGCGCAAAGCGAGAATGCCACGCAACCGACCCACAACGGGGGAAACATGGGCGGCGAAACCAGCTTGGCCAGTGCCATGGGCGGCGTCGCGACGGCTTTCACCATCTGGTAGAAGACGTTGGTGTCGCGTTTTTCTCCGGCAAGCAGGTACAGCAGACCCTGCCCCAAAAGGCCCAGCAGTGCGACCTCCATCAGCGCCTTAAGAATGACTACCGTTTCAAACATTGAATCTTTGAGGTGAAATGCCGTTGCATCGGCAGGCCTTAATTCTATAGTGCGGCGCAGGGGCGATGAAAAAAGCCCGCCGATAATCTGGCGGGCTTCTCGCTATTGCGTAACCAGTCCGGTCAGGACGCGCCGGCGTGGGCGCCTTCCTTCATGTTCGGGTAACGCACGTGATCCACCAAGTCCTGTGTCTCCTTGTCGGGCGCCGGTGTTATCAGGCTTACCACGATGATCACCAGGAACCCCAGCGGCACGCCGAAGAGCCCCGCGGAGATCGGCTGGATATCCCACCAGATGTTTTCGGCAATCGGGTTGGTAACTCCGAATACGCTGCGCAGCCAGGGCTGAGTCTGGGTCATGTAGTAGAAGGTCACGGAGACTCCCGCGAGCATCCCCAGCGTCGCGCCCCATTTATTGGCGCGCTTCCAGAAGATGCCGAGCACCAGCGCAGGGAAAAACGCCGCGGCCGCAAAAGAGAACGCCGCCGAGACCAGGAACAGGATATCCGCCGGTTTCTGGCTCGCAACCGCGGCAGCCGCCAAGGCAACGACCACCAGCAGCATCTTGGACACCGTGACGCGACGTTGCGTGGAGGCGCTCGGGTCGATCATCTTGTAGTAAAGATCGTGCGAGAGCGCATTGGCGATGGTCAGCAGCAGGCCATCCGCAGTGGACAGCGCTGCGGCCAGACCGCCCGCGGCCACCAGGCCGGAGATCACGTAAGGCAGACCCGCAATTTCCGGCGTCGCCAGCACCACGATGTCCCCGCCTATGGCGATTTCGGCCAATTGCACGATGCCGTCCTTGTTAATGTCAACCACCGAGAGCAGGGCCGCATCCACCTTGGACCAGGCTGCCACCCACGCAGGCAGGTCCGAGAACTTGGAACCCACCAGTATGGTGTAGACGTCGAACTTCACCAGTACCGCCAGGGCCGGCGCGGAGAAGTACAGGAGGAAGATGAAGAACAGCGACCAGGTCACCGATTCACGCGCCTGCTTCACCGAGGGCGTTGTGTAGTAGCGCATCAGGATGTGCGGCAGCGCGGCGGTGCCCACCATCAGGCAGAAAATCAACGCGAGGAAGTTCTTGCGGGAAATATCGCGCGCCCGCTCGGTGGCGCCGGGGAAGGCCTCGCCGTGGGCAAGCGGCGCATTGGCTCGGCCCGCAACAGCGGCTTCGCGCGTCCACGCTGCCTTGGCTTCATCGGCGCCCTTGGGGAAGCGATCGACCGCGTCCTGCAAGGGCTTTAACTGTTCGGCCGGCGCATTGGCCGCCTTGGCGTCATCCACGGCCTTGGTAAGCTTGCCCTTCTCCTGTTCGTAGGAGGCCGGCAGACCCTTCAATTTCGCGTTGCCGGCGTCGGCCCGGTCCTTGAATATCTTGCGGACCTCCAGCTCCTTGGGGTCGTTGATCAGCACCTTTTCGCGCTCGCCCACCTTTTCCAACACGTAGCCGTAGACAGCTTGCGGCACCGGTATGCCGGTGTGCTTGACCGACAGCCACACCACCGGGATCAAATAGGCGACGATCAGTACGATGTACTGCGCCACCTGCGTCCAGGTCACCGCACGCATGCCGCCCAGGAACGAACACACCAGAATCCCGCCCAATCCGAGGAAAATTCCCCATTCAAACGCGATGCCGGTCAGGCGCGTGGTGATCAGGCCCACGCCGTAGATCTGCGCCACCACGTAGGTGAACGAGCACAGGATGGCGCAGCAAATGCCCACGAAGCGCGGGATGTGGCCGCCGAAACGCGCACCAAGAAAATCCGGAATGGTGAACTGGCCGAATTTCCTCAAATAGGGGGCAAGGAACAATGCCACCAGGCAGTAACCACCGGTCCAGCCCATGATGAAGGCAAGGCCGCTGTAGCCGGTGAGGTACAGGGTGCCGGCCATGCCGATGAACGAGGCCGCGCTCATCCAGTCCGCGCCGGTCGCCATACCATTGAACATGGCCGGGACTCTTCGTCCGGCCACATAAAATTCGGCAACATCCGAGGTTCGGCTCATGACCCCGATGCCGGCATACAAGGTGACCGTCGCCAGCAGGAACAAATAGCCTATCCATTGCTTGGACAGGCCCATTTGCTCCAGTACGGCTAGCACCAGAATGAAAGCGACAAATCCGCCGGTGTACCAGGAGTACACCCGCTTCAGCATCGAGTAGAAATCGCGTTGTGTCTGTGCCTGTGTAGCCATGTCAGTCGTCCTCCCCTTGCGCGACACCGTATTCGATGTCGAGTCTATTCATGTACCAGGCGTAGAAGCCGATGATTGCCACATACAGGATCAGAGCACCTTGCGCCCCCATGTAAAAGGCAAAGGGCCAGCCGAAGAAACTGAAGGAAAGTTCACGGGCATAAAAGCCGACAACAAAAGTGATGATTGCCCAGATACTCAGCAAGATCATCGTCATGGTGACATTCTTGCGCCAGTACTCCTTCTGCCTTTCTGTTCGTTCCTCCATGAAAGCTTCTCCTCGTTGGGTTAGACCACTTCAGTGGCGCACTCTAGGTCCGCAAACTTACAAGACACTTACTCGCGCGTGAAAGTTTTTTGCGGGAAGCCTTCATGCTCGCCTCAGGCGGCGCCTCACCGCTTATGTTGCATCGCATGATTCCGGGCCATGCTGCTGTGCGCAATCAGCCCCCTGGCCTTTGTTCAGGCAGCGCTGCGCAAGCCCTCTGTTTCAACCTGACTACGAGGGAAACTGGTACGCGCGCAGATTCCACAGCCGCTGCTGTTTGCCAGCAATTCGACGTCCGCATGGTGCAATTGTGCAATGCCACGAACAATCGCCAGGCCAAGGCCGGTGCCTTCCGTTTCCGTACCCAGGGCCCGATAAAAGCGGCCAAAAACCAACTGACGCTCTTCGCTCGCAATGCCAATGCCACTGTCCTCCACCTCCAGGATGGCCCTGTCGCCGGCCAGCACCCGCACTGTGACCTTGCCGCCATCCGGCGTATAGCGAAGCGCATTGTCCAAAAGATTGGCTACCAACTCGGTCAGCAATAACTCATTGCCTTCAACAAATACCCGCTGGCCACTGCCCTCGAAGCCAAGATCGATATGCTTGTCCATCGCCCGCCCTGCCCAATCACGCGCTGCGGCGCGCGCCAATGCCTCCAGATCGACACTGCAGAATGGAGTCGGTGAATTGGCTTCGGTACGCGCCAGCGCAAGCAACTGATTGATGAGGCGAGCGGCCCGGTCCGCGCCCACGGCAATCTGGCGCATCGCGTGCTGCACACTGACCGGATCGCGCTGGCGCATGGCCAGTTCGGCCTGCGATTTCAGACCGGCGATGGGCGTGCGCATCTGATGCGCAGCGTCAGCGACAAAACGCTGCTGCGCGTTGACGCTCTCCTCCAGACGCGCCATCAGTTCATTGATCGACAGCACAAACGGGCGCACCTCCTCGGGCGCCTCCTTGGGATCGATGGGTGAGAGATCACTGGGTTTGCGCGAGCGAACCGCGCGGGCAATCTCGTTGAGCGGCTCAATGCCCATCGACAAGCCGAACCACACCATCAGCAGCGCTGCGGGCACCAGAATGAGTTGCGCCGCCAACAGACTGCCGATGATTTTGGAGGCCAGCCAGGTGCGCTTATGCGTGGTCTCGGCAACCTGCACCAGCACGGCGCCACTCATGCCGCGCACCTGGGCAAACATATAGGCGATGCGCACCTCGTGATGGCGTAGCTGATCATCCCGCAGATACACCTTGTTCGGTTCCTGCTCGGGCTGAAACTCGATGGCCGGCAGGTCGGTGTCCCCGTCGATGACCTCCCCTGCAGCATCGCGGATCTGGAATACCGCCTCGGCCTCATCATTGGCGAGCAGCAACTGGCGCGCCGGATTGCGCATGTCCGGCCGCACACGCTCATTTTCCCAACTCAGATTGCGTGCCACGACCAGGATCGCGTTGTGAAGCTCGCGGTCATAGGCGGAATTGGCGACCGAAGTTGCCAGCGAATACCCCAACACCATGGACAAGGGCCAGAGTATCAACAGCGGGGCGAGCATCCAGTCAAGAATCTCGCCAAACAACGAGGATTGGCGGTGGTGTTTTTCCTGGGTGAGAAATCGGATCGGCATGATGGCTGCGCCGTTGCGGCTCAGGCCGCGTGGTAGCGCGGTTTTTCCAGGCTATACCCCAGCCCGCGCACGGTGACAATGCGCACGCCGCCCGCTTCCAGTTTCTTGCGCAGACGATGAATGTAGACCTCAATGGCATTGGTGCTCACCTCCTCGCCCCATTGGCAAAGATGGTCGAGCAACTGCTGCTTGTTGAACATGCGGCCCGGACGTTGCATGAACAGTTCCAGCAAGGCCATTTCGCGCGCGGAAAGTTCCAGCAATTCACCGTCAATGCGCGCCACCCGCGCGACCTGGTCAAAACTCAAATGTCCGTGGGTCAGGACCACGGTGCTGCCGGATGGTCCGCGCCGGGTAAGGGCACGCACCCGCGCTTCGAGTTCGGCCAGCGCGAAGGGCTTGGCGAGATAGTCATCTGCCCCCAGATCCAGACCCCGCACCCGGTTCTCGACGCCGTCCATGGCGGTGAGAATCAGAATGGGCAATGTGAGGCCTTTGCCGCGCAGGCGCTTGAGCAGATCGAGGCCCGAGAGGCGCGGCAATCCCAAATCCAGTATCAGCAAGTCGAATTCGCTGGCGCTGAGCGCGCTGTCGGCGGCGATGCCGTCCTTGACATGATCGGCGGCATAGCCCGCGTGGCGCAGGCTGCGGGTGAGCGCATCGGCGAGCAAAGCATCATCTTCGGCGATCAGGATTCGCATTGCCTGCCCCTCCTCTTGTCCCCCGAGCACTGCACACATCCGAATTCAGTGTAACAAAGGCATAGACATAGGCATACCCTTGCCGAAGGGCGGTTGCCGAAGGGCGCCCCAAAAGCAAAACCCCGCCGAAGCGGGGTTTTGCGTAAAGCTGCGGAGGGGGTAACGGGGGAACCTCGGGTTCCCCTGTTCTTCTCCTGTGGACTGTAATTCGCGTAAAACGCGAATTACATGTCCATCCCGCCCATGCCGCCCATTCCACCCATGCCGCCCATGCCGCCCATGTCGGAAGCACCGCCCTTGCCTTTGTCTTCCACCAGTTCTGCAACCGCGCAGTCGGTGGTCAACAACAGGCCGGCGACCGATGCCGCATTTTGCAGCGCGATACGCGTCACCTTGGTCGGATCGACCACGCCCATCTCCACCAGGTCACCGTAGGTTTCGGTCTGCGCATTGAAACCGAAGTTTCCTTTGCCCTCCAAAACCTTGTTGATCACCACCGAGGGCTCGGCACCGGCGTTCATGACGATGGCGCGCAGCGGCTCTTCAATGGCACGGCGCAAGATCTTGATGCCGGCTTCCTGATCGGAGTTGTCACCCTTCAGATTGTCCAGCGCGGAGCGGGCACGCAAGAGAGCTACGCCGCCGCCGGCGACAATGCCTTCCTCGACCGCGGCGCGGGTGGCGTGCAGTGCGTCTTCCACGCGCGCCTTCTTTTCCTTCATCTCGATTTCGGTGGCGGCACCGACTTTGATCAAGGCCACGCCGCCGGCGAGTTTCGCAACCCGCTCCTGCAGCTTTTCCTTGTCGTAGTCGGAGGTCGCCTCGTCGATCTGGACGCGGATGTTCTTGACGCGCCCTTCGATCGCCTTGGCATCGCCGGCACCGTCGATGATGGTGGTCTCTTCCTTGCCGATCTCGATACGCTTGGCCTGGCCCAGTTCCTTGAGCGTAACTTTCTCGAGGGTCTGACCGACTTCCTCGGCGATCACCTGGCCACCGGTGAGGATGGCGATGTCTTCGAGCATGGCTTTGCGGCGGTCACCGAATCCCGGCGCCTTGACGGCGCAGGTCTTGAGTATCCCGCGCAGGTTGTTGACCACCAGGGTCGCCAGCGCTTCGCCTTCGACTTCTTCGGCGATGATCAAGAGCGGACGACCGGCCTTGGCCACCTGCTCCAGGATCGGCAGCATGTCGCGGATGTTGGAAATCTTCTTGTCGTGCAACAGCACGTAGGGATTGTCCAGCGTGGTCATCTGTTTGTCGGGGTTGTTGATGAAGTAGGGCGACAGATAGCCGCGGTCGAATTGCATGCCTTCGACGAGTTCCAGCTCGTTGTTCAGGCCCTTGCCGTCTTCAACGGTAATCACGCCTTCCTTGCCGACCTTGTCCATGGCATCGGAAATGATCTTGCCGATTTCCGGATCCGCATTGGCGGAAATGGAGCCGACCTGGGCGATTTCCTTGGACGTGGTGCAGGGCTTGGAAATTTTCTTCAGCTCTTCCACAACGGCGATGACCGACTTGTCGATGCCGCGCTTCAGGTCCATGGGGTTCATTCCGGCGGCAACGTACTTCATGCCTTCGCGAACGATGGCCTGGGCCAGCACGGTCGCGGTGGTGGTGCCGTCACCGGCGACATCGGAGGTCTTGGAAGCGACTTCCTTGACCATCTGCGCGCCCATGTTCTGGAACTTGTCCTTCAGCTCGATTTCCTTGGCGACGGAGACACCGTCCTTGGTGACCGTGGGGGCGCCGAAGCTGCGCTCCAGAATCACATTGCGACCCTTGGGTCCGAGCGTGGCTTTGACGGCATTGGCGAGAATATTGACGCCCTCGAGCATCTTGTGGCGGGCATCTTCGTGGAAACGTACATCTTTGGCTGGCATTTTTAGCTCCTAGTCCTGATATTTATGGGTTACGTGGCGATGACGCCCATGATGTCGTCTTCACGCATCACCAGCAGTTCATCTCCGTCCACCTTGACAGTGGTGCCGGAGTACTTGCCGAACAGGATGCGGTCGCCGACTTTGACGTCCAGGGGACGGATTTTGCCATCCTCCAGGACCTTGCCGTTACCTACGGCCATGACTTCACCCTGATCGGGTTTCTCGGCCGCGTTGTCGGGAATTACGATTCCGCCGGCCGACTTGCGCTCTTCTTCCAAGCGTTTGACGACGACGCGATCATGCAAGGGACGGATTTTCATTGCAAATAGCTCCTTCTTTACAGTGAGTTAGTGGTTGCAAACAGAACGTCTGCCACCCGAGTATCTCCTCAAAGGCCGGTTTTGTTAGCACTCGACCTGTGTGAGTGCTAATAGTAAGGGCGGGCAGGGAATAATTCAAGGGGCGCAGCAAAATTTCCCTCCACCCTGCCTTTGGGCCTGCTTATTTGTTTCCTGGTGTAAGCGCGCCGCGCTGGGAAACAGGTGCTTACAAAACGGGCGTAGCGACGCTGCCGGTTCTGGCACTGTGCGGACATCGCAACCCAAACCACTCATAAGGAACATTAAGTCATGAAAACCAAGCTACTGGCGGCCAGTTTTGCCGCACTACTTGCCACCTCTGCCATAGCCTTTGCGCAGCCCGACGGATCCCGGGGGCGCGGGGAGGATCGCGCCCGCATCGAATCCCTGCTCACCCAGACCGAACGCGATCAGTTTCGGGAAAAAATGCGCGCCGCCCAGTCCCCCGAGGACCGCGCCGCCATTCAGAAGCAAAGGCGCGGCTTGATGGAACAGCGCGCCAAGGAGAAAGGCATCACCCTGCCCCAAGCCCGGGAAGAGCGCGGGCATTCAGGGCATGGCGAAGGACGCCAGGGGAGGAGCGAGCGCGCTCAGCAAATGCTGACGCCGGAAGAGCGCCAGCAGGTCCGCGAGCGCATGCATGCCGCCAAAACGCCGGAGGAACGCGCCGCAATCCGCAAGCAGACGCGCGCCACCATGGAGCAACGCGCCAAGGAGAAAGGCATCACCCTGCCCCCGGAGAAGGATCGCAGTCGCCGTGACGGCCCGCAGCACCCCCAGTTATTTTCCCCCGAGGAACGAAAAAAACACCTGGAAGCACTGCGCGCGGCCAAGACGCCCGAGGAGCGTGCCACATTGCGCACGCAGATGCACGACCAGGCACAGCAGCGTGCCAAGGAAAAGGGAATTACCCTGCCTGAGCGCCGCCGGGGCGGCGACGCGCCCAAAGGCACGCCACCCGCTGCGAAAAGCTAGCTGCAAGGATTACCCCGGCGCGCACGGCCCAAGCCGTGCGCACCATTGGGCCTGTGGCATGATCGCGGGCAATCATGCGTCCGATCAAACCAGCCCCGCAATATCTTCCAAGGAAAGCGTTGCGGCTCGCATCAGCAAGATGGGGGCTGCTGGCCGCATTGACCTTTTGTTGCAGCCTCGCCAGCGCGCAACCCCTGCCGCCTGCGGTAACCGCCGCCCTTGCCAAAGCCGGCATTCCCGCCGACAGGGTGGCGGTTCTGGTGCAGGACACCAGGGCTGACAAGCCCTCGATCGCGTATAACGCCGGCGCGGCGATGAACCCTGCGTCCACCATCAAGCTGGTGACCACTTATGCGGCTCTTGAACTGCTCGGGCCCAGCTATCTGTGGAAAACCGGCGTGTGGACCAGCGCGCCGCAGTCTGGCGACGTTCTTGAGGGCGACCTATACCTGCGCGGTGGCGGCGACCCCAAACTCACCTACGAGCAGTTCTGGCGGCTTTTGCGCGCCTTGCGCGCGCGCGGCATCCGCGAGATCCGCGGCGACCTGGTGCTGGATCGCTCCTGGATGGATGGCTCAAGCCACGACCCGGCGCGCTTCGATGGCGAACCGACCCGCCCCTACAATGTCGGCCCGGATGCCCTGCTGCTCAACTTCAAGGCGTTCCGCTTTTTTTTCCAGCCGGATGCCGCGCGCCAGTCGGTCAGTATCCTGAGTGAACCGCCCTCGGCGGCGCTGGAAGTCAGCCACTCGCTGACGCTGGTGGATGGACCCTGCGGTGACTGGCTGTCGCGCATGAAACTCAACGTGCAGGCCAGCGGCCGGACGGCGCGCGCCGGGTTTGCCGGCGCCTATCCGGCCGCCTGCGGCGAGCGCGAATGGAACGTGGCGCTCTTGTCCCATCCGGATTATGTGGCCGGAGTGTTCCGAAAACTGTGGGAAGACCTGGGCGGCAGCCTGCAGGGCACGCTGCGCGAAGGCAGTGTGCCCACCGGGGCGCGCCTGCTCGCCGTGCAGGAATCACCGCAGCTTGCGGAGATCGTGCGCGACATCAACAAGTACAGCAACAACGTCATGTCGCGCCAGCTTTACCTGACGCTGTCCGCAGAACTGATGGGGACACCGGGAAACACCGAGCGCTCAGGCCAGGTGATCCGGAACTGGCTGGAGCAGAAGGGCCTCACCATGCCGGAACTGGTGCTGGAGAATGGCTCCGGCCTGTCGCGCGAGGAACGCATCAGCGCCGCCAACCTCGGCCGCCTGCTGCTGGCGGCGTTCCGCAGCACCGTCATGCCCGAACTGCTCGCCTCACTGCCGCTGGTGGCCTACGACGGCACCATGCGCCGGCGCATGAAATTCGAATCCATCGCCGGACAGGCGCATATCAAGACCGGATCCCTGAACGGGGTGCGCTCAGTAGCGGGCTACGTACTCGACAGGAAGGGACGCCGGCAGGTAGTGGTACTGATCATCAATCACCCCAATGCGGGTGCCGGGCAGGCGGCGCAGGACGCGCTGTTGCGCTGGGTATATGAAGGGGCGGGCCGCTGAAATTAAACTGAAGTTCCCCGCTCATCCGGACGAGTTTGTCTTGCGTGACAGGTACTTGGC
>JBCKLP010000061.1:0-13197 GCA_038903735.1 Burkholderiales bacterium
CCGCCCTTTCTCCAAAGGAGCCGTGCCATGGCTCGAGTATGTCAAATCACCGGGAAGAAGCCGCAGTACGGGCATCACGTTTCCCACGCCAACAACAAGACCAAGCGCCGTTTTCTGCCCAACCTGCAATATCGCCGGTTCTGGCTGGAGAACGAGAGCCGCTGGATTCGCCTGCGCATCACCAGTGCTGCGCTGCGTACCATCGACAAAAAAGGCATCGAAGTGGTGCTCGCCGAGCTGCGCGCGGCCGGTCAGAAGATCTAGACGGGAGCCTGCATCATGCGTGAAAAAATAAAACTGGAATCCACTGCCGGTACCGGCCATTTCTACACCACTACCAAGAACAAGCGCACCAAGCCCGACAAGATCGAGTTGAAGAAATTCGATCCGGTGGCGAGGAAGCATGTGATTTATAAAGAGGGCAAGATCAAATAAGCGTCAATCCGGACGGCTGCACCGCCGGTTGACGTCTGCACACAGGAACGGACGCTTCGCGCCGTTCAGTGCGCAGGAAAATGGGCTCGCTGCGGCGGGCCTTTTTTGTTTCTGGTTCAGGTGACTCATTGCCGCCAGGCTCGCCAACAGGACAAATGTTTGTTCAACACTCAAAACAAAAAGGGCCGCTCTGCGGCCCTTTTTATTCCTGCTGCGGCAGCGCGCTCAGGCGTAACAGCGCAGGCGGAAGGAGAACTCCTGCAGCGGGCGTATGCCGCTTGCCTCGGCGCGGTGGCACCAGTCCTGCAATTGCTTGAGCAACTGCTCGCTGGAGGCGTGTGAGCGCCCCCAGAGGGCTGCCAGTTCACGGCGCATGTTGTAGGCGGTACGCAGGGCCTCGTGCTTGCCCAGCGTGTTCGTCAGGCTGGCACGCTCGGCCTCGGCCAGGGTCTGTTCATCCCGGTGCAGCCAGCGCTTGATGCCCTTGAACATTTCGATGTCGGCGCCCTGCAGCTTGGCCAGTTCTTCGGTGTAGGTGGCCTTGAGCGAGGCGGCATACTTGGCCAGCACGTCATAGCGATTGGCGATGACCGCCTGCAGGGTGGCGTGATCGAGTTCCTGCTTGGCGGGGGCAAATCGGGGCGTCGGCGCAACCTTTTTCACCCGGGCAAGCCCCAGGAATTCCAGCACGCAGATGTACATCCAGCCGATGTCGAACTCATACCACTTGCTGGAGAGCTTTGCCGAGGTGGCAAAGGCATGGTGGTTGTTGTGCAGTTCCTCGCCTCCGATGAGGATGCCCCAGGGAACGATGTTTCTGCTCGCCTCGTTAGTCTGCCAACTGCGATAGCCCCAGAAATGACCGATGCCGTTGATCACGCCCGCTGCCCAGAACGGAATCCAGGCAATCTGCACCACCAGGATCACCAGACCCGGAATCAGGCCGAACAGGGCGATGTTGATGGCACCCATCAGGAACAGGCCCAGGATGCTGTGGCTGGCGTACAGGTTGCGCTCAATCCAGTCATCCGGCGTGCCATGGCCGTAACGCTCGATGGTGTCCTTGACGAAGGATTCCTTGACGTACAGAAACACGCCCAGCCAGAGCACCTTGTTGATGCCGTGGATCTGCGGGCTGTGCGGGTCTTCGACAGTTTCGCACTTCGCGTGGTGTTTGCGATGGACGGCTGCCCATTCCTTGGTCACCATGCCGGTGGTGAGCCACAGCCAGAGGCGGAAAAAATGGCTCACAAGCGGGTGCAAGTCGAGCGCGCGATGCGCCTGGCAACGATGCAGGAAAATCGTGACCGCAGCGATGGTGATGTGGGTCAGAACCAGCACTAATGCCACCAGTTGCCAGAAACTCAGATCCAGATATCCGGAAAACAGCATGTGGGAAGGGCCCCCTGTTATCAATTGACGCGCGATTTTACGTTAATTCGCCGCTGGCGCAAACAATCTTTTATGCCCGACAGCGGCAGCGTAATACATTGAAAAATAATAATTATTCAGGATTACGAAACCCCGTGACGTGCGCGGTCTCGACGCGAACTCCCCTCACCCTCGGTCCCTCTCCCTCGGTCCCTCACCCTCGGTCCCTGTCCCTCACCCTCGGTCCCTCTCCCGTCGGGAGAGGGATGCAAAGCCCTTCTCCCGTCGGCGACCGGAGGAAGTCCCCGTGGGAGCGAGGGATGCAAAGGCCTTCTCCCACTGGCGACCGGAGGAAGTCCCGTGGGAGAGAAGGGTTTGGGATGAGGGAAAATCAGGCACACACACAGGTCAGTCAATAATTACCTGATCCTGTGTTACATGATCCTGCCCCGCCGGACAGCCCTCACCGCGCGCCCGCTGATCAGGCCGCGCGCTCCAGCACAGCTGCAAAGAAACCGTCGGTGCCATGTAGATGCGGCTTCAACTCGAAAAACTCTCCCATCGGCAGGGTAATGCGCTCCTCGCGCAGGATCTCCCCGGCGTTGCGCAGGCTGTACTGGGGGTGCTCGGCGAGAAAGGATGTCACCACCTCGCGGTTCTCCGCATCCAGCAGGCTGCAGGTGGCATACACCAGCCGCCCGCCCGGACGCACCAGTTTGGCTGCGGCCGCCAGAATGGAACGCTGTTTGGCCTGCATTTCAATCACTGCGGCCGGCGTCTGCCGCCATTTGAGGTCCGGGTTGCGGCGCAGCGTCCCCAGGCCGCTGCAGGGCGCATCCACCAGCACGCGATCCAGCTTGCCGGCCAGACGCTGCAGCTTGATGTCTTTTTCATTCTCGATGCGCCGCGCATGAACATTCGACAATCCCGAGCGCGCCACGCGCGGCTTGAGATTGGCCAGGCGCCGGTCCGAGATATCGAAGGCATTCAACCGTCCGGTGGAGCGCATCAGCATCCCCAGCGCGAGTGTCTTGCCGCCGGCTCCTGCGCAAAAATCGGCCACCATTTGACCACGCCGCACGCCAAGCAGCGTGCACAGCAACTGGCTGCCTTCATCCTGCACTTCCAGCGCGCCGGTGACAAACAGCGGATGCCGGTTGATGGGCGGCTTGCCGCTGACCCGCAGTCCATAGGGCGAATAGGGCGTGTCGATGACCGTGATGCCGTCGGCCGACAGGCGCGCGCGTGCTTCCTCACGCGAAGTCTTGGCGATATTGATGCGCAAATCGAGCGGCGCGGTTTGCAGGAGGCCGACAGCAAGGGCACGCAATTCCGCTTCCCCGTATTGCAGGGACAATGCCTCCATCAGCCAGTCGGGCAGGTCACAGGCGATCGCCAGCGGCAACTCCTCGCGCGCCTTTCCCTTGGCTTCGGCAATTTTTTTCAGTTCGACGGGGCGCGCCAGCGCCTCCAGCTCGCGCATGTTCGCGCCGAGCAGCACGGCCCAGGCAGCAAGCACCATTTGCCGCACCGGGCTGCCACCCAGTAGATGCTCCAGCAACCGGCGGCGACGCAGCACGGCATAAACAGTCTCGGCCACCAGCGCGCGATCCTGCCGGCCCAAATCGGGATGCTGGCGAAAGAAGCCCTTGAGCAGGCCATCGGCGGGATGGCGCAAGCGCAACACTTCAGCGCAGGCTTCGCAGGTGGCGTCGAAATTCGCCTCAGTGAACCTCATGCGCTGAACCTCATTCAGTGAACCTCATTCGGAGGACAGACGCGTGGCCACCTGATCCAGGCGCGTACCGTCTTTTTCGACCACCAGTATGCGCACCGGGACAAAATGCTGGCGCACTGCCAGCCACAGTTCGGTGCCGCGATCGTCGCCTGGATCACGCTGCTTGACGAGTTTCATGGTTTCAATTTCTCCTGCCGGCGTCTTTAACATTTCGGTTCCGGTGATGGCGTAACGAAAGCGGCTCATGCCGCGCCCATCGGCCACATCCAGCACAATCTCCCTGCCCCCGGGTGGCACGAACGCGAAACTCCACAGAAAGGAGAGCCGGTCCTGCGTGGGTCCGGTGATGGGGATCGTTTCGGTCTTGCCCTCGTGCTCCTCGATCACCACGCGCCTGGCCCAGTCAAAGCGCGCGACATCGGGCGCCCTGTCGCCGCGCTGGTCGCGGAATTCCAGCGGGCGCAGGCCATCGGCCGAAATGCTGCCGCGGCTTGCGCGCTTTACCGATCCGCGGTTGGAAAGGGCAAACACCCCCCTGCCGCGCGCATCGGATTCAATGCGGTAGCTCTTGCCATCATGCGCGAGCGTTTCACTCACCTCCACCATCACCGTGCCGTTGCGGCTCATTTGATACTGCACGTTCAGCTTCTGCGGCGGCAGGGCGAAAGCGCCGGCGCTCAAGGCCAGCAGCGCGGCAAATGCGGCGATGCGGATCGGCCGTGCCGCAATCGTTGAAACGCGAGTCAGCATCATGAGGCCACCAGCAGTTGCGCATCTTCAGCGCGCGCTTCACCCTGCGGCCTGACGCGCACCACCCCATCGCGCACTTCCAGCCTGTCCTCGGCAAACCAGCGCACCGCCTGCGGATAAATGCGGTGCTCCTGCGCAAGCACCCGCGCGGCGAGCGAATCCTCGTCATCATCGGGCAGTACCGGCACCGCCGCCTGAATAACGATGGGGCCGTGATCAAGCGAGGGCGTCACGAAATGCACCGTGGTTCCATGCACCTTGACACCCTCCTCAAGCGCGCGGCGATGGGTGTGCAGACCGGGAAACACCGGCAGCAACGAGGGATGGATGTTGAGCATGCGAGCGGCGAATTGCCGCACGAAGGCTTCGCCGAGTATGCGCATGAACCCGGCCAGCACCACCAGGTCGGGCTGGTGACGCTCGATGGCGGCTGCAAGGCTCGCATCAAAGGCGTCGCGCGTGGCGAATTTCTGATGATCGACCGCCTCGGTCGCAATGCCCTGCTGCTGCGCATAGGCGAGGCCCGCGGCATCAGGACGGTTGCTGATCACCGCAGCCACGCGGATCGGCAGGCGCGCCTCGATGATGGCCTGCATATTGCTGCCACGCCCGGAAATGAGGATGACTGCTGATTTCATCTAAAACTAACTCCGGTTTGAAACCACCGCCCTTTAGGGCGGTGGGTACCGACCCCGGCCTGAAGGCCGGGGTTTCGGGGGCGAGCGTTTTGGGAGAAGATGCAAACCCCTTCCAAAACATGTTAGATCGACAGGCCTGAAGGCCTGTCGCTAATTCCTTGCTGCCGCCATTGTAGCGGCTGGGCGCTCGCTTACCCGCGTTCGGGAATGCGTTATTTGCACCTCGGGCAGCGTTCGCGTCCGATGGGAACTCTACACTTGACCCGCGTGCCGATCGAAGCCGCGGCAGGTGAACCACAGGAGTGCCGCGACGATCAGCGCTGCCGTCGCGAACACGGCGAAGGCGCCAGAAAGCCCCACCGCCGCCACTGCCGGCTCGACCAGGATGGGCGAGGAAAACTGCCCCAGATACAGCGAGGCAGTCATCATGCCAAGCAGCCTGCCGCGCAGGCGAGCTGGCGCGAGCGTAGTGACCCACAGCCCGGCATTGGGAAACAGCACTCCGACACCGAATCCTGAAACAGCCGCGCCGATCAATACCACCGCGTAGCTTTTGGTGAATGCGATTGCCATATACCCTGCGGCCACCAGCAGCATGGACAAGGCATAAATCGAAACGAAACCGACGCGATGATGCACCCGATGCAGCGTCAGCGCGCCACCGGCGCTGGTCAGCGATGCAAGGCAGATCACCAGCGCGGCGAGGCCGGTCGACTGGATTCCGAGCTCACGCAGCAGGAACGGAATCTGCACCGGGGTCATGTAAAACACCACCAGAAGGAAAAAGGTCAGCGCATAGGCCAATGCCAGCGCCTTCACTGGAACTCGCGCCTCAACCGTGTCACCGGCTTTACGCGCATGACGCTGTGGCTCGCGCAGGTATTTCACCGCCGGCAGCAGCGCCGCCCAGGCGCTCAGGTAAATCAGGAATGGCCAGCGCCAGTCAAATTCGGCAAGGATGCCGCCGGCACCAACGAATACGACCCCGGCAAAGGACATGAACATGCCCTGCAGCCCGGCGTAGCGCAGACGCTCCTCACCGACAAAGTAATCACCCAGCAGCGTGGTGGTGGTGGTCATGATGCCGGCTACTGCCACGCCGAGGATTGCCCGCCCGATCAATATCTGGTGCAAGCCATCCAGAAAAAATCCCGACGCACCGGCAAATCCGTACAGCAGCATGCTGGCAAAGAGAAATTTGAGTCGCCCGTAGCGGTCGATGACAAGTCCGGCAAGCGGCGCGCACACGACAATAAAAAGCGCCGGCGCAGTAAGAATCATCTTGGCAAGGAAGGGCGCATTGGGCGTGTCGCTGAATACCGCAGCCATTTGCGGCATGGACGCGGCGATGGTGGCATTGGCCATCACCGAGAAGCTCGACACCAGCAGCAGCGCGGCCTTCAGTCGGAAATTCGGGTCGCCTGCCACGGGCTCAGGCGCCGATCAGCGGATAGTCGGTGTAACCCTTGGACCCCGGGGAATAGAAGGTGCTGCGATCCGGCGGGTTGAACGGCGCGCCAAGGCGCAATCGCTCGGGCAGATCGGGATTGGCAACATAGAGCACACCAAACACTGCGGCATCGGCGCACCCTCTGGCCAGCATGGTCTGCGCGAGCGCGCAACCGAGGCCTCCGCCCGCAAATGAGGGCTTGCGCGACAAGGGGCGCAGAAGATCGAGATAGTTGGTCGGCGTGTTGAACAGGGCGATATGCCAGTAGGCAAGGTCCATGCCCTCGATAGCCCGCAGCAGCACCGAGTGCGTTTCCCCCGGCTTGTCATCGTTGATGTCGTTGAATTTTATTTCCGGCGAAATCTTGATGCCGACGCGTCCGGCGCCCGCCGCATCGATCATGGCCGCCAGCGCCTCGACCACGAAACGGCAGCGCGCCTCGACGCTGCCCCCATACTCGTCACTGCGACGGTTGGTGCCCGAGGATAGGAATTGCATCGGCAGGTAGCCCGAGGCCGAGTGCAATTCGACACCATCGAATCCGGCCGTGATAGCGCGCGCACTGGCTTCGGCATAAGCCGCGATCAGGGCGCGCACCTCCGCGGTTTCCAGCGCCCTGGGCGTGACAAAGGGCTGCTTGCCCCCGCCGCTGCGGCTGAATCCGGCTGGCTGCACTGCCGAGGGCGCCACCGGCAGTGCGCCACCGGGCAGGATGTCCGGGTAGCTGATGCGCCCGGCATGCATCAGTTGCGCAAAAATGCGCCCGCCCGCGGCATGCACCGCTGCGGTGAGCGTCTTCCAACCCGCCACCTGCGCGTCGTTGAAAAGGCCCGGCATGCCAAGGTGGGCGCGGCCCATGGCCTCGGGCGCAATGCCTTCGCTCACGATCAGGCCGGCGCCGGCGCGCTGCGCGTAATAGACCGCCATTTCCGGCGTGGGCACGCCATTGGCATCGGCGCGCTGGCGCGTCATCGGCGCCATGATCACGCGATTGGGCAGACGCATGCGCCCCACCTCAAGCGGTGAAAAAAGTTCGGACATCATTTCCCTTGTTGTTTGGCATTCAATCGCGCAGCCAGTGCTGCGCGTATCGATTCAATGCGTTTGCGATTGACGCCGAAATCACTGCTCCCGAGGCGCGAGGCCGAGCGCACCTGGATCAGCGCCGCCTTGTCCTCGAGCAGAAATTCCACATCATCCACGTAAGCGAGCAGCCTCGAGGTGAACTCGGCATGCAGGTAGCCCGGCTTTTCAGTGACCACCGCAGCCTCGCCACGCGCGCGCAGTTCCGCAAGCAGTGCCGCCCAGGCTGCCTCTGGCGCACCGGCAAAGGCGAGCGGCGCAATGTGATGGCCGGCATCCGTGGGGTCAGCCTGGCTGCTCACGCAATTGGGTGTTGTCTTGCAGGGCGCCAGGCGCCCCTCACGCACACCCAGGTTGTCGGGCCGCTGCCCGCTGAATAGTCCCATCTGCCCTCCGACTAAAAATAACGCAGCGCCCAGCAGCAGCGCCACGGCTGTCCATCGGATTCCGTTTCTAAAGCTTTTTGCTGGCATGTGGCTGAATCTGCAACGACGAACCTGCCACGAAAAAAGCTGCGACGCCTGTCCTAAGAAAACACAGGCTCATCTGGCGCCGCGCGGCGTGTGACTTTCCACAGATCGGAGGCGCAAGCCAATTCAGCTTGCAGTACGCTTGCCCGCAACATACTCGCGAAGCGCGCGATTGACGGCATCCGAGTCGGGAAAGATCCTATGCAGATCCGGATCGATCAGAACCACATTGGTGCCTTCGCGGTAGCTTTTGACGTACTTGCCGCGAACACCGGACTGAATCAGGTCTTCGGGGTATTCGTTTCTAAGCGTATCTTCCTTACTGTTCATACGCAGCACGCTCTTTCGCGGTCATTGGTCGCGCAGAAATCAGACGAATCCGATCACCGCGCTCAGTATAGGACACAAGCAGGTACTTGCCATCCTTTGACATCCCGAAAATCAGTTGCCGTTCCTCGTCATCGGAATGGTCGGGATCACCCACAGCGGACGAATGGTCATCGTCAAAGACTTCGCATACCTGGAAAAACGTAACGCCATGCTTTTGTTCGTTCAAACGAGCCTTGGCCGGGTCCCATTCAAAATCCATGGCGTAGATATCTGAAAAAATCAGCTTTTCGCTTCGCCGCCCTCGCCTTGCTGCTCTTCGATCTGGCGCATGACTTCGGCCATGTCGAGTCCCTTGGCCTGGGTGAGCATGTCCTCCAGCCCCGCCGGGGCCAGCGCGCCCGCCTCGGAATAAATCACCACGTTCTCGCGGAACACCATCAGCGTGGGGATGGAGCGGATGTTGAAAGCCTGCGCAATCTCCTGCTCTTCATCGGTATTCACCTTGGCGAACACCACATCGGCATGCTTGTCGGCAGTTTTCTCGAAGGTCGGCGCAAAAGCGCGGCAGGGTCCGCACCAAGGCGCCCAGAAATCGACGATGACCATATTGTTGCCGGAGACGACCTGCTCGAAGTTCTCCTTGTTCAGCTCGACGGTCGCCATGAGTTGCGTCCTTGATATGCAAAGTCGAATTTTATCAGATGGGCACGCAGCTCAAGGCTTGCTTCCCACGACGGCACGCACTACAGCGACCTGCGCCCTGCCTGCCAGATTCCATGCTGGGGAAACACCCGGAAAATGTTGTCGCACCCTGGCAATGCGAGAATCCCCGCCATGACCCGATCGCGCGGACGTTTTGCCCCCTCCCCCACCGGGCCCCTGCATTTTGGCTCCCTGGTTGCCGCTGTCGCCAGCTTCTGTCAGGCGCGCCACAGCGGCGGCGAATGGCTGCTGCGCATGGAAGACCTCGACCAGCCGCGCTGCGTGCCCGGCGCCGCCGACGAAATCCTGCGCCAGTTGGAACGCCTGGGGTTCACCTGGGACGGAGAAATCACCTACCAGAGCCGCCGTGCCGGCGCCTATGCCGCGGCGCTCGATCGATTGCAAGCGCAGGGTCGCGTGTTTGCCTGTGCCTGCAGCCGCAAGGAGATCGCCGATTCCGCGCTTAATGTTGATGACACACGCGTCAATGTTGATGACACACGCGTCAATGTCGATGACGCACGCGTCAATGTCGATGGCGAGCGCGTTTATCCCGGCACCTGCCGCCAGGGCCTGCCCCCTGGGCGTGCGGCGCGCGCCTGGCGGTTGCGGGTCGATAGCGAGATCATCGGCTTCGAGGACGCGGTGCAGGGCCCGGTGTGCCAGGACCTGGCGCGTGTCATCGGCGATTTCGTGCTGCGCCGTGCTGATGGCATCCACGCCTACCAGTTGGCCGTGGTGGTGGACGACGCCGAACAGGGCATCACCGAAGTGGTGCGCGGCGCCGACCTGCTGGATTCCACGCCGCGCCAGTTGCTGCTGCAGCAGTTGCTCGGCCTGCCCACGCCACGTTATGCGCACGTGCCGGTGGCGGTCAATGCCGCGGGCGAGAAACTCTCCAAGCAGACTCTGGCCCCGGCGCTCGATCCGCAGGCAGGCGCGGCGGATCTGCTGCGCGCGCTGCGGTTTCTGGGTCAGGGCGTGCCGGATGAACTCGCGCGTGCGCAACTAAAGGAAATCTGGGACTGGGCGTTTGCACACTGGGATCTGGGCAAAGTGCCCGGCCGGCGCAGCCAGGCGCTTGCGGATTGCGCCTGAGAGGCTGCCACAATGTTTAACATTTCAAAGTGAAACACCATGTCTGCTGTGCTTCACCGGCCAGCATGGTTATTTATTTTGACACTTTACCCTGCGTGGCTACCGGTTCAATCTGCAAGGCCTCAATGCGCGCCGCAACCGAACCGCCTGCGATGTGCAACTCGGCCAGCGTAATCGGCAGGGTGAAACGGCGCGGGCCGGCACTGCCTGGATTGACGTAGAGGACGCCGTCGCGCTCAAGGATGTGCGCCGTGCTTGGCCAAACGCGGCATCACCGCTGCCTGAGCGCGTCGACGAAATGGGCGGATAAAGGCATCACGGCCGCCTGAGCACCTCGACACGATCCGCGGCCACGCGCACCCTGGCCCACACCAGCTTGCCGTTGGCAATGGAATCCTGGCGCACCAGTTCCTCCAGCGTGATGGCGCCCGGGCCGCGCCGCACCACGCGCGTCCATTCGGCCATGGCGGAATCGCCCTCGCCGCCCGCGGCGGCAGGATTGATGTTGTCCACCAGCACCGTATCGCCAAGCACCGTGACGCGCTTGGGATCGCGCGCCGAACCGAGGCGCAAGGTGCGCGCCTGCGGCGCCCAGGCACCGGCTTCATTCTGCCGGCCGAGATAGAACCACGCTTCCACCGGCGCTGCCGACTCCGCCGGCACCTGCGCATATGCTGCCGGTATCGAAACGCAGGCAAGCAATGCAAGCGCCACAGCCGAACGCCGGAAACATCGCCATACAGGATTCAGTGAACACATGAACAGTCTCCTTTGCACATCGTCAGCAGATCAACAGTTCTGCCGCCGAACTTCGCACACAACGCCCCGTGTAGCTCAGACCCAGATGCCGGCAATTCAGGGCAGCCGGGCAGCCGCCGCGCGGGTCAGCATCTCCACCATGACTTTATAACCACGCGAGCGTGCCAGCGCAAGCGGCGTCTGCCCGTTGCGGTCGGCAATGCGGTGATCGGCGCCGGCATCCAGCAGGGCGCGCAGGGTATCGACATGGCGCGTGCCACCGTCGCCCAGCACCACCGCCTCGATCACCGCCGTCCAACCCAGATTATTGACATGATCCAGCGGCGCCCCCGCCTTGATCAGCGTGCGCACCACCGCGGCATGCCCCAGGTGGGCCGCGGCGATCAGCGCGGTCCCCTGATAGCGGCTGGTGACGTTGTTCGCGCTGCCGCCGATCGCCAGCGCCGCTTCAAGCGTTGGTACATCGTTGGCGACCGACGCCATGGTGACAATGTCGTAACGCTCGTTTTCCAGCGCATTGGGGTCGGCGCCCGCCGCCGCCAGCGCGCGCATCGCCACGTGCCGCGCGGCGTAGGCCGCGACATGCAGCGGCGTGCGTCCGTAGCCGTCACGCACATCCGCCTTGCCCGACTTCGCAAGCGCCGCTATCTGTGCCACTTCGCCCCGCGCGGCGGCAGCGTGCAGGCCGGAGTAGGCGGCACGTTCGGCGGCGGAAGGTGGGACCTGGGACTGGGCACCGCCTATAGCAAGCACAAGGAGGAGCGCACAACACGACAGGCTTTGCATTGCAAAGGCGCGAAGTGCGGCGAAAGCGTGCGCGCGACCTTTTGCCACCGAATTACCCTTATTATATCTGCCTATCTCCGCCTCGCCACGCAATTCAAACACTGATTCTAGTGCAGCGTCAGGTATCCGATGGTCATTCCAATGGGCAATACTGGATTTCCCATAAAGATCAACACCTGCAAATTCCGGCCTTTACGCCGCGCCCAATATCCACGGACCGACCACTCTGCGGATTAATCATTACTGGAGTAGGCTTTAGGCAGACAAAGGAAGGCGGGATTGGTGACGGCTGGATGGATATGGAAAAATGTCATCGAATTGCGTCCATCGAAAAATGTCAACTAAATTTTTCAACTACTGCAAGTAGGCCGCGTGCTGTTATCACTCGGAGGTCAGAATGATCAGCTTCAAGGAAGCCATAAAGGCAGCCCAGGATTTTGCCGCCGCGATTTTTCCGCCAGTGGAGCTCAAGGGACTTCGCGTAGAGGCACTCAACCAATCTGATGATCGGAAATATTGGTACGTCTCGCTTGGCTGGGTCGCTTCCGATACACGCGTCATTAATCCTCCTTCCAGCCCCTTTATGATGCCCACGCGCCCGGATGTGGTCGAGGCCCCGCGGGTTTATAAAAAATTCAAGATTGACGCAGAGTCGGCTGAAATGATCTCAATGACTGATGGAGGCTGACCTTGCCGACCAGCGTGCTGGTTGACAGTAACCTACTTTTTGTTCTTGTCGTTGGCTATACGAGTCGTGATCACGTCGGGCGCGCTCGCCGAACGGAGCAATACTCAGTTGAGGACTTTGACTTGCTGCAAATGACGCTTGCGGAATTCGATGAGGTTTTGGTTACCCCGCACGTGCTCGCTGAAACCAGCAACCTGCTTGGCTATCTCGCAGATCCGCTTCTGTCCGAGGCACGCGTCATGTTCGCCGCCATACTGCCGCCTTGGCAGGAACGCTTTACTCGCGGCACTGAACTTACGGGCACGTCAGTCTATCGTCGACTTGGCCTCACCGATTCCGCACTGTTTTCGACGGCGTCCGCGTCAATTACTCTTCTCACTGACGACTTGCCCCTATTCATCGCCACGTGCAAAGCTGGCCGTTCCGCAATCAACTTCACCCATCTTCGCCAAGAGCGAGGTACGCTGTGAGTTCGTCCAACCGATCAGTCAACGCGGACGCGGGAGAGAGCACCTTGCCTTGCATGCGTTTGTCTGCGCGCGCCGGTTACTGGGAACGTTTAGCCCGCCGCATCGAGCGCTGCTGACACTCGCAATGAGCGGTGGATCTCTTCAACGCCCATGACTCGCAGTGGACCAATGACAGGAATGGGGCACCCCCGATAGTGGATCAGGCAACGCACAACAAGATCGTCTCGTTCATTTGGGGCATCGCCGACGATGTCCTGCGCGACCTCTTCAAGCGCGGCAAGTACCCCGATGTCATCTTGCCGATGTGCGTGATTCGCCGCATGGATGCTGTGCTCGAGCCGACCAAGCAGAATGTGCTCGCCACCAAGAAGATGCTGGACGAGTTGCGAATCACCGAGCAGCGTTTCGGGCTTTGTGATGCCGCGGGCC
>JBCKLP010000062.1:0-13128 GCA_038903735.1 Burkholderiales bacterium
AACATATGCCATAATCTTATTTCTGGTTCGGCACTAACGAAACAGATCGGACGCGGGGTGGAGCAGTCTGGCAGCTCGTCGGGCTCATAACCCGAAGGTCATAGGTTCAAATCCTATCCCCGCAACCAAAGCTCTTTAAAAATTGAACAGCCGATAGGTGTGGGCGCTGGGTGATGCAGGTGGTACGCAAGTGCCATCATACAAATGTAATTACCTAAAGCTCACACTAAGTCAAGCAAGTAAGACCTTGCAATGACTTTGAGTGAGTTGTGTTCGGTGTGGTGCAAACCGCGCCGGACGCGACAATCGTTTTACGATTGAGATGGATTGAACTGAAGAGTTTGATCCTGGCTCAGATTGAACGCTGGCGGCATGCTTTACACATGCAAGTCGAACGCGAAAGGGGGGCAACTCCTGAGTAGAGTGGCGAACGGGTGAGTAATACATCGGAACATATCCAGTAATGGGGGATAACCTCGAGAAATCGAGGCTAATACCGCATACGTCCTGAGGGAGAAAGCGGGGGATCGCAAGACCTCGCGTTATTGGAGTGGCCGATGGCGGATTAGCTAGTTGGTGGGGTAAAGGCTCACCAAGGCTACGATCCGTAGCTGGTCTGAGAGGATGATCAGCCACACTGGGACTGAGACACGGCCCAGACTCCTACGGGAGGCAGCAGTGGGGAATTTTGGACAATGGGCGCAAGCCTGATCCAGCAATGCCGCGTGAGTGAAGAAGGCCTTCGGGTTGTAAAGCTCTTTCGGCCGGGACGAAATCGCATTCGTTAATATCGAGTGTGGATGACAGTACCGGAATAAGAAGCACCGGCTAACTACGTGCCAGCAGCCGCGGTAATACGTAGGGTGCGAGCGTTAATCGGAATTACTGGGCGTAAAGCGTGCGCAGGCGGTTCTGTAAGCCAGATGTGAAATCCCCGGGCTTAACCTGGGAACTGCATTTGGGACTGCAAGGCTAGAGTACGGCAGAGGGAGGTGGAATTCCACGTGTAGCAGTGAAATGCGTAGATATGTGGAGGAACACCGATGGCGAAGGCAGCCTCCTGGGCTAGTACTGACGCTCATGCACGAAAGCGTGGGGAGCAAACAGGATTAGATACCCTGGTAGTCCACGCCCTAAACGATGACAACTAGTTGTTGGGGATTTAACATCCTTAGTAACGTAGCTAACGCGTGAAGTTGTCCGCCTGGGGAGTACGGTCGCAAGATTAAAACTCAAAGGAATTGACGGGGGCCCGCACAAGCGGTGGATGATGTGGTTTAATTCGATGCAACGCGTAAAACCTTACCTACCCTTGACATGCTAGGAAGCCCGATGAAAGTTGGGTGTGCCCGAAAGGGAGCCTAGACACAGGTGCTGCATGGCTGTCGTCAGCTCGTGTCGTGAGATGTTGGGTTAAGTCCCGCAACGAGCGCAACCCTTGCCATTAGTTGCTACATTTAGTTGGGCACTCTAATGGGACTGCCGGTGACAAACCGGAGGAAGGTGGGGACGACGTCAAGTCCTCATGGCCCTTATGGGTAGGGCTACACACGTCATACAATGGTCGGTACAGAGGGTCGCCAACCCGCGAGGGGGAGCCAATCTCAGAAAGCCGATCGTAGTCCGGATTGTAGTCTGCAACTCGACTGCATGAAGTCGGAATCGCTAGTAATCGCGGATCAGCATGTCGCGGTGAATACGTTCCCGGGCCTTGTACACACCGCCCGTCACACCATGGGAGTGGGTTCCACCAGAAGCCGTTAGCCTAACCGCAAGGAGGGCGACGACCACGGTGAGATTCATGACTGGGGTGAAGTCGTAACAAGGTAGCCGTATCGGAAGGTGCGGCTGGATCACCTCCTTTCTAGAGTACGCTGATCTCAGCGTCCACAACCTATCGGTTGTTTTGTAAAGCAGGATCTTGGAAGTGATATTGAGGATCTAAGGGGTCAATCTCATGTCCTCCATCATCCCTCCTCGATTCAGGATTCTGGTACTGACACAGGGTCTGTAGCTCAGCTGGTTAGAGCACCGTCTTGATAAGGCGGGGGTCGATGGTTCGAACCCATCCAGACCCACCAATGGCGTTTCCGGGGGTGTAGCTCAATTGGGAGAGCGCCTGCTTTGCAAGCAGGAGGTCATCGGTTCGATCCCGTTCACCTCCACCAAAACAGATCTAGAGTTCAGTGTTGAGGGTTGCTCAGGCAGCCTTGAACACTAGGCTCTTTTTGAGCTGGTTGGCTGTTCGCTCTTTAACAATTTGGAAGAAGTATATGTATCGATTGCAGTATGGATCGATGCATGGGTTGTAATTGCATCAAACAGATTCTGTCTTAGTCAGATAGGATTTGCACAAGCGTGTTATCCCTTGAAATCTTATGGCTTTAACCGAGGCCACAAGGTTATAGGGTCAAGTGAATAAGTGCATGTGGTGGATGCCTTGGCGATCACAGGCGATGAAGGACGTAGTAGCTTGCGAAAAGCTGCGGGGAGCCGGCAAACAGGCTTTGATCCGCAGATGTCCGAATGGGGAAACCCGGCCCGCAAGGGTCATCCCTGGCTGAATACATAGGCCAGTGGAGGCAAACTCTCCGAACTGAAACATCTAAGTAGGAGAAGGAAAAGAAATCAACCGAGATTCCGAGAGTAGTGGCGAGCGAAATCGGAACAGCCAGCAATTTTTAGCCATAGCGTTAACAGAACGGTCTGGAAAGTCCGGCCATAGTGGGTGATAGCCCCGTATGTAAAAACGCCGTGGTGGAACTAAGGTTGCAAAAAGTAGGGCGGGACACGTGTAATCCTGTCTGAAGATGGGGGGACCATCCTCCAAGGCTAAATACTCGTGATCGACCGATAGTGAACCAGTACCGTGAGGGAAAGGCGAAAAGAACCCCGGGAGGGGAGTGAAATAGATCCTGAAACCGCATGCATACAAAAAGTGGGAGCCTCGCAAGGGGTGACCGCGTACCTTTTGTATAATGGGTCAGCGACTTACATTCATTGGCAAGCCTAAGCGCATAGCGGAGGCGTAGCGAAAGCGAGTCCGAATAGGGCGTTCAGTCGATGGGTGTAGACCCGAAAGCAGATGATCTACTCATGGCCAGGTTGAAGGTCGGGTAACACCGACTGGAGGACCGAACCAACCACTGTTGCAAAAGTGGTGGATGAGCTGTGGGTAGGGGTGAAAGGCTAAACAAATCTGCAAATAGCTGGTTCTCTCCGAAAACTATTTAGGTAGTGCCTCAAGTATTACTTCCGGGGGTAGAGCACTGTTATGGCTAGGGGGACATGGCGTCTTACCAAACCATTGCAAACTCCGAATACCGGAAAGTACAGCTTGGGAGTCAGTGCACCGGGTGCTAACGTCCGGACACGAAAGGGAAACAACCCAGACCATCAGCTAAGGTCCCCAATGATTGGCTAAGTGGGAAACGAAGTGGGAAGGCTAAAACAGTCAGGAGGTTGGCTTAGAAGCAGCCACCCTTTAAAGAAAGCGTAATAGCTCACTGATCGAGTCGTCCTGCGCGGAAGATGTAACGGGGCTCAAGCCAATAACCGAAGCTATGGATGCGTACAGCAATGTATGCGTGGTAGGAGAGCGTTCCGTAAGCCTGCGAAGGTGAGGGGTAACCCTTGCTGGAGGTATCGGAAGTGCGAATGCTGACATGAGTAGCGTTAAAGCGGGTGAAAAGCCCGCTCGCCGAAAGCCCAAGGTTTCCTGCGCAACGTTCATCGGCGCAGGGTGAGTCGGCCCCTAAGGCGAGGCAGAAATGCGTAGTCGATGGGAAACAGGTCAATATTCCTGTACCGGCTCTGGATGCGATGTGGGGACGGAGAAGGTTAGGTACGCCGGGTGTTGGATGTCCCGGTTTAAGCGTGTAGGCGTGCCCCTTAGGCAAATCCGGGGGGCTTAGCTGAGGCGTGATGACGAGTGGGAATTTCCCGCGAAGGTACTGATACCCAGCTTCCAAGAAAAGCCACTAAGCTTCAGTCCAGAGACGACCGTACCGAAAACCGACACTGGTGGGCGAGATGAAAATTCTAAGGCGCTTGAGAGAACTCGGTTGAAGGAACTCGGCAAATTGACACCGTAACTTCGGAAGAAGGTGTGCCTCTAGTAGGTGAAGGTCCTCGCGACTGGAGCCCAATGAGGTTGCAGATAATCGGTGGCTGCGACTGTTTATTAAAAACACAGCACTCTGCAAACACGAAAGTGGACGTATAGGGTGTGACGCCTGCCCGGTGCCGGAAGGTTAAATGATGGGGTGCAAGCTCTTGATTGAAGCCCCGGTAAACGGCGGCCGTAACTATAACGGTCCTAAGGTAGCGAAATTCCTTGTCGGGTAAGTTCCGACCTGCACGAATGGCGTAACGATGGCCACACTGTCTCCAACCGAGACTCAGCGAAGTTGAAATGTTTGTGATGATGCAATCTACCCGCGGCTAGACGGAAAGACCCCGTGCACCTTTACTGTAGCTTTGCATGGGACTGTGAACCGATCTGTGTAGGATAGCTGGGAGGCTTTGAAGCGGGGGCGCTAGCTCTCGTGGAGCCAACGTTGAAATACCAGCCTGGTTTGTTTGCGGTTCTAACCTACGCTCGTGAATCCGGGCGGGGGACAGTGCATGGTAGGCAGTTTGACTGGGGCGGTCTCCTCCTAAAGAGTAACGGAGGAGCTCGATGGTACGCTAGGCACGGTCGGAAATCGTGCTGATAGTGCAATGGCAAAAGCGTGCTTAACTGCGAGACTGACAAGTCGAGCAGATGCGAAAGCAGGACATAGTGATCCGGTGGTTCTGTATGGAAGGGCCATCGCTCAACGGATAAAAGGTACGCCGGGGATAACAGGCTGATTCCTCCCAAGAGTTCATATCGACGGGGGAGTTTGGCACCTCGATGTCGGCTCATCACATCCTGGGGCTGTAGCCGGTCCCAAGGGTATGGCTGTTCGCCATTTAAAGTGGTACGTGAGCTGGGTTTAAAACGTCGTGAGACAGTTTGGTCCCTATCTGCCGTGGGCGTTGGAAGTTTGACGGGGGCTGCTCCTAGTACGAGAGGACCGGAGTGGACGCACCTCTGGTGTACCGGTTGTCACGCCAGTGGCATCGCCGGGTAGCTATGTGCGGAAGAGATAAACGCTGAAAGCATCTAAGCGTGAAACTTGCCTGAAGATGAGACTTCCCGGAGGGTTAACCTCCCTAAAGGGTCGCGGAAGACCACCGCGTTGATAGGTCGGATGTGGAAGCGCAGTAATGCGTTGAGCTAACCGATACTAATTGCCCGTGAGGCTTGACCCTATAACCTTGTTGATTGTGGCGGATGACGCCGCAAAATTTTACAATGGATGACGCAATGCAATTGCAACCAATACTTCTTCTGAATTGATCTGTTTGCCGTAGTCAGGCAGGTGGATAACAAGTTATGTCTGGTGCCCATAGCGCCCTGGAACCACCCCTTCCCATCCCGAACAGGACCGTGAAACGGGGCCGCGCCAATGATAGTGTGCATTCGTACGCGAAAGTAGGTCAGTGCCAGACACCCTTTCTGAAAAAGCCCTCTTCGGAGGGTTTTTTTTCGAGCGCCCGGCAGGGTGCACTCACTTGAAGGTGAAAGTCCTTTACTCGCTTGGTAAGGAGAATAGTTAGCCGAACTTCGCGGATTCGTGGGGTAGACGATGGTTAAGTCCTTGATACATCAAGGAGTGACCTCCAAAGGTCTTCACTATTGGTATGGCGTATTCGGACCGCCGAATCTGCCGCGGCCCATCGTTTCGCGCCTGAACGAAGACCTGCAGCGCGTGCTGGCGGACAGCGAAATACGCGCAAAAATCGACGAAGCCCAGTTCGTGATCGTGGGCGGCTCCGCGGATCAGTTTGTGGAGACCATAAAAAACACTACCGATATCTTCCCAAAGTGGTGCGCAGCGCCGGTATCAAACCCGAATAGCGCAATCCATAAGGCCCTGCCAGCGCTAGAATCGCTGCTAACTAGTGTAGTGTCCCCTAAATAACTTTACAGATTTTCCGGCGATTGCTCTGATCTCGCTCATGCTGAACACACCGGGATCTACCCTGCCCAGAGGGAAAAAGAAGGTGGCTTCTCTGTAAAGTTTATTAAGGGACACTACACTAGGTGCGGCGATCACCCGCTTCGAGCGCCCATGCTTTACGTCTTAATTTATCCTTAAATTGAATTAAAAATGCACGTAAGCGTAAGCTAACAATATGGAATAAATTTAAAACACAGAAATTGTCATGGCGCCGCATGACTCTTCATCGGCGCCTTGAGTTTGCGGTTATCGCCTACGCGAACGGTGAATCCGCTGCGATCGAAGTATTCCAGGAAGGGAATGATGTACTTGCGGGTCGAACCGATCAGGTCGCGAAATGCCGCTGCGCTAATGGTTTCGTGTTCGAGCAGATAAGTACGCATGGTTTCTTTCACGCTGGCCACCGCGCTGACCACGAAGTAAAGATCCGTGCCGACACGAATGATTACGCCTTCGCGCTCCAGCAGCTTCAGGGCTTCCATGAGTTTGGGTCGGGCGGCGCGGGTTTCCTTTTCAACGGTGGCGAGATCCGGTGGCGCCATTTCGGTAGCGCTGAGCAGGCTGCGGATCTTGTCCATGAGCACGCGTTCCGCGCCGCCGATGGTCACGCGATGTGCCTGCAGGCGCAGCAGGCTGCCTTCGCGCACCATCTGGCGGGCGGCCACCATGCCATCGACTAGGGCGCGATAGACCGGTACCGGCAATTCGCTGGGTAGCCTGGCGCGCAGGTCCTCGAGGTCCATGCCGGCCGCGAGTGGCTGTGCCTGGTGAAACGCGCTGACCAGTTTTTGCGCGGTTCCCGCCAGCCCCTGCCAGCGCTCACGCGATACGTAGAGCTGCTCGCCTTCGATTTTCAGGCGCTGCAATACCGCTACCTTCGTAATCTGTGCGGCGGCGTCGGTATCTGTCAGGTTGAAGAACTGGCAAATAGTATCCAGGGGAACAGCGGGTGATTCATGGTCACTGGCCAGCAGCACCGCCAGTGCCGCAAAATCGCCGTTCTTCAGTATTTCTATTTTCTCGGCGAGGCCCTCTGCCTTCAGGCGGTGTTTTACCGCCCAGGGATGAATGACCTGGCCACCACCCAGTGTTCGCCGCGCTACTTCATCCCGGATGATGAAGTGATCGCCGCGCATCACCAGTGCCGGTTCATCGAGCAGCACCTGGCAGTAGGCTGATTCGCGGGAATCCAGCTTGTCGCGGCCCAGCGCGAATACCAGTTTCCCCGGAACCTCCGCAGTGCCGATGTGGATGCGCACGCGCTGGTGGTTGCGCACGCCGCGGGCACCCGCGCGCGGCAATTCGACAATGGCATCGAAGCGCTGCGACGTCCTGGCGATTTTTTCATGGCAGATCACCTGACCGCGCCTGACCGCGGCGGTTTCGCTGCCGGCAAGATTGAGCGCCACGCGCTGGCCCCAGCCAGCTTGGTCAGCGGCCTCGCCGTGCACCTGCACGCTGCGCACCCGAAAGCGTTCGCCGCCGGGCAAGCAGCGCACTTGCTCGCCGGCGCTCACGCTGCCGCTTTGCGCAGTGCCGGTGACCACCAAGCCATGGCCCTGCAGCAAAAACGCGCGGTCCACCGGCATGCGAAAGTAACCGGCCGGTGGGGGTTTGACACAACGGGCAAGGCCTGCGGCAATGGCGGCGTGCAATTCCGGGAGGCCCTGCAGGGTCAGTGCAGAGAACGCCAGCATGGGTGCGTCCGCGAAGGGCGAGTCCATGGCGAGCAGGGTAATTTCTTCCTCCACTTCGCGCAGGCGCTCGGGCGACGCCAGATCGGCCTTGGTAATCACGAACAGCCCGTGCTTGACGCCCAGCAGGCGCACGATGTCGAAATGCTCCTCGGTTTGCGGCATCACGCCGTCGTCCGCGGCGATCACCATCAGCACCAGGTCGATGCCGTGGGCGCCGGCCAGCATATTGCGCACGAAACGCTCGTGTCCGGGTACGTCCACGACACCGGCCTGCGTGCCATCAGGGAGGGTGAGGTGCGCAAAGCCCAGGTCTATCGAAATGCCGCGCTCCTTTTCCTCCTTGAGGCGGTCGGTGTTCTGCCCGGTCAATACCTTTACAAGGCGGGTCTTGCCATGATCGATATGTCCGGCGGTGCCAATAATGTAGGGCATGCGGTGGTGGCCGTTCGCAACTAGGCTTTGGCAAAGCGCGGAAACAGGCCGAGCGCATTGTCGCGCTCGATCAGCCGCAGTTCGGCCGGGCTGAATCCCTGGTCAAGCAGGCCTTTCAAGGTCTGCTCGATAGTGAGCCTGCCCCAGGGGTAATCGGTGCCGACCAGGATGTTGTTCGCGCTTACCATCTGCAGAAGCGGCGCAAAGCATTCCGGAAAAGTGGAACCCGCGCACTCGAAGTAGAGCTTCTTCAATTCGTGCATCGGGCCATTGGGAATCAGCGGCTCGAACAGTTCCCGCGCCATGCCCCAGCGTGAGCAAATGCGGTCTTTCAGGAGCGGCACCGCGCTACCGTTGTGGCAGAAGATGAAGCGGGTGTCGGCGCAACGGCTGAAGGTGCCGCTGTAGAGCAGGCTGGTGACCGCGCGCACGGTATCGAACAGGAATTCGATGGATGCGTCGGGGACATTGGTGATGAGGTCCATGCAGCAGGCCGGCGTGGTCGGGTGAAAGAACACCACGGCCTTGCGCCGGTTGAGTTCGTAGAACACCGGCGCGAACTCCTTTTCGCCGGGCCAGCGGTTGTCGTAGCTGGTCATGAGCGCGATGCCATCGACTTTGAGCACGTCGAAGGCGTATTCAATTTCTTTCAGGCTGCCATCGATGTCGGGCAGGGGCAGGGCGGCGAAGCTGCCAAAGCGCCCGGGATGATCCGCTGCCAGTTGCGCGCCGTACTCGTTACATTCGCGCGTCACCTTGCGGCTCAGTTCGACATCGCCGAACCAGGTGCCGGGTGCGGAAACAGATGCCAGCGATGTAGCAATGCCGCACTCGTCCATGATTTCAATGGCCGCCTGCGGTGACCAGGTGGCTATTGCTGGCGGCACGCGGCCGCCGGACTGGCGAAAAATTCGCTCGGCGCCCACCAGTGACACATAGCGCGGCGGAATGACGTGGTGGTGAACATCGATACGGTGCGGTTCACCCGAAGTCTTGCCCTGCGCGCCACCTGCTTTGGCGCGGGTGGAGGGTTTCAGGCGTGTGGCGAGGCGTGTTGCCGCATAGCGCGGCGATCGATCCGGTGCTTGGGTGGTTTGCAGGGCACCGAAGGAAGGGCGTGGCTCACAGCATAGGCAGGCCAGTGCACCCGAGTGTTGCCAGGATGCTGCGCTCATGCCCGTGGATTCGGAAGACATCAGGTTCATGATGGTGTTTCCTCCGGTAGATGAAAATCGATACTGCTGGATTGGTGTGGTGTATGCCGCCTGAATTTACATATGTGGCACATCCTATATGCCATACACGCGCGTCGCCGTGTCATGAAACAGCGCCGCTCGCTCCGAAGGGGAGAATTTTGCCGACAGGCGCTTGAAGGCGTTCCACAGCAGGTGATGTGAAAACGAGGCGCGGTCCACCGGAAAATTGCTTTCGAACATGCAGCGCTCGGGGCTGAACTTTTCGATGCAGTACAGATACCAGGGCTCCGAACCATTGGCGATTTCTTCCGACGATGGTGGTTGGGCACGCTCGCTCCAGTCCATGCCGCAGCGCGGTGTTCCCAGCCCGCCGATTTTGCAAATAATATTGGGCAGTGTCGCGGCTATTGCTATGTCGCGCTTCCAGGCTGCGTAGTACTCATCGCGCTTGTCGCGATAGGGACCCACACCCAGCAGGCCGCCGCAATGGTTCAGTACCAGTATCTGTTCGGGAAAGGCGCGCGCCAGATCAATCACATCGGGCAACTGGGTGAAGAGCTGCCAGGCGTCATAGACCAGCTTGTAGCGCTTCAATTGCGCGTAGCCTTCGCGATATTTCGGTTCGTACAGCAATCTCTCGGGGGCGCGGAACTGCATGCCAACCGCAGGGCCGTCAGGCGCCCAGGCCGCCGAGTGGCGGATGCCGCGAAAACGCGGGCTGACGGCCATGTGTGCTTCCAGGGTGCGCGATACATCGGCGCCCAGCAGCAGATTGGCCGAGGTGATGATGCCGGCGGCGATGCGGGTCTTGCCGTGGCGGCCGCTGGCGCTTTCGGCAGCGAGGCGCTCGACGAATTCGGTCTCGCCCACGGGCTTGAGTTCCTCCGGGCCGTCAGCACGATACTGGGTGCGAAATTCGATGAACACCGTGGAAACCACATTGTGGCCGCAGTCAACATCACGCAGCACGTCTTCCAGCAGGTACTTGTCCTCCGCGCTGCGTTGGTACAGATGATGATGCGGATCGCAGATGGGCAGCTCGGGTTCGAGCGTGGGCTCAACGGTGAGGGCGCGCCAGGCGGCGGTGTCTGTCATGGTGGTGGGCTCCGTGCCTCCTGGCAGCACGGGCCGCCAGTTGGGTATATGTTAAATATGATAACTAAATATCTCAGAAATGCGCGCCAATACTGGTATTTTTCTAGATAAAGATTAACATTTATGCGAAATAATGCGTGACATCGGCGCGCATTCAGGCAATATTAGTACACTAATGTACTTTTTACATGGAGACCGTGATGGCAACAGCACACAAAGAAACCACGCCTTTGCAGGGCATTGTCCCCCAAGCGGAAAACAAGACCGTCGGCCTGAGCGTGAGGCTTGCGCCGTCGGGGGATTCTGACCAGCCGGTATTCGCCAATTTCACCAATGTGAATGTGGCGCCGGGAACGGTATTCGTCGATTTCGGGTTTCTTGAGCCAGGTGTGCTTGCAGCCCTGCCGCAATTGATTAAGGACGGGGGCAAAATGCCTGATTCAATCAACGGTCGCTTGAGCGTGCGCGTTGCCATGGGTCTGGATGCCATGGCCAACCTGCATCAGCAGTTGTCGCGGGTGATCCAGGGTTTCAACGCCGCGGCCGAGGCGCAGAAGAAAAAAACATAGCCTCCACCTACGTGCCAGGGGGTGCCGCGCGCGGCGCACCCCGGCGCAACGGCGCAGCGCGCTGCTATTGCGAAACCCCTAAGTTCGTGCCAGCTTTTCCCTCATCCCAACCCTTCTCCCGGGGGGAGAAGGGCTTTTCGTACATCTCCCGCCGGCGACTGGAGGAAGTCCCCGTTGGGCGAGCGGAGGAAGTCCCTGTGGGAGAGATGCTTTGCTTCCCTCTCCTGCTGGGAGAGGGACCGAGGGTGAGGGGAATTCGCGGTGCGGCCTCGTCTGTCACGATGTTTCGTAATTAGATTGCCAGCTTGAATAACTGGATGGCGTTCAGGCGTCCTATTTTCAAGCGGTCGGCTTCGCTGATGCTGGTCACATCGAACCAGTCGGCAGCGTGGTCGATGTTTTCGAATGGCCAGTCGGTGGAATAGAGCAGGTGGTCGGCGCCGACCTCGAGCAGGGCATCGATCAGCGTCTGGGTGCGGAAATTGCCGGCCGTGGTTAGCCAGAAGTTCTCTCTGAAATATTCTCCGAGCTTTTTCTTCGCCGGATAGCGCGGTGGCGTTTTTATCCAGGCGTTGCGGTTGTCTACGCGCCAGATGCTGTAAGGCAATCCCTCACCGAGGTGCCCGAGGATGATTTTCAGTTTCGGATGCTTGTCGAACACGCCGCAGGCCATCAGGCGCAGCGCATGCACGGCAGTTTCCTGGCCAAACGCCCAAGTGGGCCCCAGCAGCCACGGGTGGCCTTCATAGATTTGCGCGGCGCTGGCCAGCGGATTGCGCGGATGCAGGTAGAAGGGCACATCCAGCGCCTCGACCACCGACCAGAACGGCCAGAACTGCGGCAGGTCGTAATAGAACATGGTCTCGGCGCTGCCGATCTGCGAAAAGCCGTTAACCAGCGCGCCGCGAAATCCCAGGTCCTTCACGCAGCGCTCAAGCTCCTTGCAGGCGGCGTCCACATCCTGCATGGGCAGTGCGGCAAAAGCCTGGAAGCGGTCCGGGCGTTTGGCCACCTCTTCGGCGAGGAAATCATTGGCACGCTTGGCCAGATCGATGGCGCGCGCGGTGTCGGGCATGGCCTGGACGGCCGGCGCATTAAGCGACAGGATCATCATCTGCATGCCATGGCGATCCATCAGTTCCAGGCGCTTCACCTGCAGGTCAAGCAGGCGGCCTTTGAGTTCCGGCCAGTAATCCACCGGCACGAAGGGTCGCGAGTCCTCCAGCGTCTCCTCAAGGGCGAAGTGTTCTTCCAGTCCAATTTTTCCCTGCATGATGGTTCTCCTCGTTAATCTCTCCGGGTTCAATTCCCCGCCCCTTGGGGCGCACACTTGTTTCTTTGGTCTTTGATACCCCGCGGCTTGCCGCGGGGTTGTTCATTTCGATGGATTCATGGACGCGGCAGCCCGCCGCTTCCCAGGACAAGCAGATGCTTTGTGGTGGCACCCTTTACGGCGGCAACTGGAATGCCATGATCAAAAGTCACGAATTGCCCATTATTCTTGAAAGCAAGCGACAGCAGGTAGATATCGGTGACCTGGCGCGGCCCGTGTACCTGCGTGGCATCGACGGTCCCGGGATCGAGCAGGCTCACATTGTCCGGCCAGAACACATGCGAAGGGTCCGCAACCGCATCGCGCAGCCGCTCGATGATCACGCTGGCGGGTACGGCATTGGGATATCCGGGTTGCGACATGATGCGCACGCATCCGTTCTGGGTAAGGGGGCAGGAAGCCCAGCCCGAGGCGATTTGGGTTTTTAGCCAGGACGACGCGGATTCGTGAAACGGGTGGTCGCTATCGAGCAATGCGATCAGCACATTGATGTCGAGCAGGGCACGCATCAATACGCGTCATCTTCGCGCAGCTTGTTGACCAGTTCGTTGCTGACCACGCCCCCCCGGCTGGGCAGGGGACGGAAACCGTAAAAGGACTTGGGCTCTGCTGTCCCTGCAGTTTGCGGTCCCTGTGTGAGTGCGCGGCGCGCGAGTTCCGACAGGATTACGCCGGCGGTCTTGTTCTGCCTGCGCGCAAGATCCTTGACGGCATAAATGACATCCTCGTCAATATCCAGTGTGGTTCTCATGAAAT
>JBCKLP010000063.1:0-13061 GCA_038903735.1 Burkholderiales bacterium
ATCGAGACGGTAGTCGTAGAGATAGACGAGCAGGCCGGGGAAATCCGGGTGGATTGGGGCGCAGACTGGTGATCCGGTTCGATTGCATCACCCTGTTCCCCGGGATGTTTGATGCCCTGACTGGCTGGGGGATCACCCACCGGGCGCTTGAGCGGAGACTGTGGAGCTTGGGGCTCTGGAATCCGCGTGATTTCACCACGGACAACTACCGTGCGGTGGATGACAGGCCCTACGGTGGCGGGCCGGGAATGGTGATGCTGGTCGAGCCGCTGGAAAAAGCGATTGCGGCAGCGAAGGGGACGGGTGCAGCGAAAGTGGTGCATCTGTCGCCCCAGGGCGCAAAGCTCGATGATGCGCGGGTGGCGGCCCTGGCGAAAGAGGACAGGGTCATACTGCTTTGCAGCCGTTACGAGGGTGTTGATGAGCGCCTGATAGCGCGCTGTGTAGACGAAGAGTTGTCCATCGGCGATTACGTGATCTCCGGTGGCGAGATGGCGGCGATGGTGTTGATTGATGCAGTGGTGCGGCGTCTGCCCGGTGCCTTGGGTGACGAGCGTTCCGCGGTTGAGGAATCTTTCGCCGACGGGCTGCTGGATTGCCCGCAGTACACGCGTCCGGAAAAGTATGGGAATGACGAAGTCCCTCCGGTGCTGCTCTCGGGGCACCATGCGGACATTGCGCGCTGGCGGATGAAGCAGGCGCTGGGCCGGACTTGGCAGCGTCGGCCGGAACTGATAGAACGGCGCGGTTTGAGTGAATGGGAAGCGGGACTGCTGGATGAGTTCCGCCAGGAAATTGGCAAGCAGTAGCAACTAGGGCCGTTTCGTAACGGCCAAAAAATGTCCCCTGATATCAGGGGGCATCCGGGGAAAGTCCCCTGATGCGGTCGACAATCTTGGGAGCAGCAGCATGAACCTGATTCAAAACCTCGAGAACGAGGAAATGGCCCGCCTGGGCCCCACCCTTCCGGTCTTTGCGCCGGGTGATACCGTGGTGGTCAACGTGAAGGTGGTCGAAGGCGAGCGCAAACGCGTGCAGGCCTACGAAGGCGTGGTGATCGCCAAAAAGAACCGTGGTCTGAACTCATCCTTCACCGTGCGCAAGATTTCCTCCGGTGAGGGCGTCGAGAGGACATTCCAGACCTACTCGCCCATGATTGCCTCGGTGGAAGTCAAGAGGAAGGGTGCGGTGCGCAGCGCCAAGCTGTATTACATGCGCGGTCGTTCGGGCAAATCCGCGCGTATCCGCGAAAAAATCGTCCGTGCCGCCAAGACCGCGGAAGCATAGATTTTCCCGCATGGAAATCCGGGACGCTGCGGCGTCCCGTTTTCATTGGTATGCACTGCGCGTCGATGCGGCAAAGGCCTTAAAATCGGTCTGCCATGCGATCGGCGTGATGTGCTGCAGTGGCCATAGCAGCGCCGCGGGAAGCGGTTCGAGGCAGCGTCAGAGCGGCCGCGCCGGTTTGGCCCGCCGAGCGGCAAAAGTGTGTTGCCTGATTGGAGTTATGTATGAGCCTGCAAGCAATAACCGAAATCATCGCCGACATGAAAGCCGGCAAGATGGTGATCCTGGTCGATGACGAAGATCGGGAAAATGAAGGCGATCTGGTCATTGCGGCGGAATATGTCACGCCCGAGGCGGTCAATTTTATGGCGAAATTCGGCCGCGGCCTGGTGTGTCTTGCGCTGACCGAGGCGCGCTGCCGGCAACTGAATCTTCCGCTGATGGTGCGCGACAATCAGGCGCCGCTGGGCACGGCGTTTACGGTTTCCATTGAAGCGGCACGTGGTGTCACCACAGGCATTTCGGCGCACGACCGGGCGCGCACAGTGCAGGCTGCCGTGGCCGTGGGCGCCAAGCCCGAGGACATCGTCCAGCCCGGGCATATTTTCCCGCTGATGGCGCAAGCCGGCGGCGTGCTGGTGCGCGCCGGCCACACCGAGGCCAGTTGCGATCTGGCGAGCCTGGCGGGCCTGACCCCGGCCGCGGTGATCTGCGAAATCCTCAAGGATGACGGCGCCATGGCGCGCCTGCCTGATCTGATCGAGTACGGCAAAACCCATGGCCTGAAAATCGGCAGCATCGCGGACCTGATTCACTATCGCAGCCAGAACGAAAGCCTGGTGCGCCGGGTCACCGAGCGCAACATCAAGACCGCGCAGGGCGAATTCCGCATACTTGCGTTCCTCGAAAAAATGACCAGCCAGGTACACATCGCAATGACCCTTGGCGAGATTGATCCGCAGGAAGAGACACTGGTGCGCGTGCACCAGCCGCTGTCGCTCATTGATCTGGTGGATATGGAGGCCAGCGGGCATTCCTGGACGGTGCCGGACTCGCTGCAGCGAATCGCCACGGAAGGCAAGGGTGTTCTGGTGCTGCTCAACTGCTCGACCAGCGCCTCGCAATTGATAGAAGATGTGGCCGCGCCCATGCGCCGCAATCCCAAAGCCAGGATGGACCTGCTCACCTATGGCATTGGTGCGCAAATCCTGCGCGACCTTAATGTGGGGCGCATGCGCCTGCTCGCCGCGCCACGCAAGATGCCCAGCATGGCCGGATTCGGGCTGGAGGTGTCCCGGTTCATGCCGCGCCAGGAGCGCAGCAAGGGGGCCGCTTGAAGGAGATCACAGGCAGTCTCGATGGACACGGGTATTGCGTGGGCATCGTGCGCAGCCGCTTTAACGAGCGCGTCGGCAAGGGGCTGCTGGAAAGCTGCCACGCACGCCTGCTTGAACTGGGTGTTGCTGCCGCGGATATCACCGTGGTCACGGTTCCTGGTGCGCTTGAAATTCCTTGGGCGCTGCAGCAACTGGCCGCCAGCGGTGAATACCAGGCGCTGATTGCACTGGGCGCGGTTATACGCGGCGAAACCTACCATTTCGAGATCGTTTGCAACGAATCGGCCGCAGGCATATCCACAGTGGCGCTGGACTGCAGCCTGCCGGTGGCCAACGGCATTCTCACCACCGACACCGATGCCCAGGCCGACGCACGCGTCGTGCAAAAAGGCCGCGATTGCGCCGAAGCTGCGGTGGAAATGGTCAATCTGGGCAAAACGCTGTTCCAGGAAGATTGAAGCCGATGCAAGCCGGACTTGTTGACACCTCAGACGCCCTAAGCAGCGGCTCCGCAAAGCGCGCCCCTCGCAAGCCGCAAGCATGAAATCCTCACGCCGCCGCGCTCGCGAGCTGGCAGTGCAGGGTTTGTATGCGTGGCAGATGTCGCAGTTGCCCGCAGCAGATATCCTTGCGCACCTGTCGGATTCCAGGGAGTTCGAACGTGCCGACCACACCTATCTGAATCGCCTGCTTGTCGGCGTCATAGAGCAGTCCGATGCCTTGCGTGAGGCCATCACGCCTTTGCTTGATCGCCACTGGCCCGGACTCTCACCGGTTGAGCGGGCGATACTGCTGCTGGCGGCCTATGAGCTCGGCAATATTCCTGATATTCCCTACAAAGTTGTGATCAATGAAGCGGTGGAGCTGGCCAAGATTTATGGTGGTACGGATGGCCATAAATATGTCAATGGGGTCCTTGATCGCATGGCTCGCGCGCTGCGTCCCCCGGAAACGGCCTAGGCATCCGCTGTAGCACCCATGACATCCGAGTTTGATCTGATACGGCGCTATTTTTCAAAACCGTCCCCGGCCGCGGTGCTCGGCGTGGGCGATGACTGCGCGTTGCTTGCGCCGCGTGCCGGAATGCTGCAGGCGGTATCGGCTGACATGTTGGTCGAGGGCAGGCATTTTCTGGCCGGCGCGGATGCGTATGATCTGGGCCGCAAGGCGCTCGCAGTCAACTTGTCAGATCTCGCCGCCATGGGTGCCGATCCGCAATACGCGCTCCTGGCGATTGCGCTGCCGGCGATCGACGATCAATGGCTGTCGAAGTTCTCGAAAGGATTTTTCTCGCAAGCAGACAGCCATGGGGTGGCATTGATCGGTGGTGACACCACCCGCGGGCCGCTGACCATCTCCATCACGGTAATCGGTGAGGTGCCGCAGGGCCTTGCCTTGAGGCGGGATGCCGCGCTTGCTGGCGATGAGGTCTGGTTGTCCGGCGCAACCGGCGGCGCGGCGCTCGCACTCCTGCATCAGCAGGGCCGCGTACGGCTGGCGGGTGCGCATCTGGAGGATTGTCTTTCCCGGCTGAACGATCCGCAGCCGCGTGTGGATTTGGGAGCACGCCTGCGAGGCATGGCGCATGCAGCGATTGATGTTTCCGACGGGCTGCTTGCCGACCTTGGCCATATTGCCGAGGCATCCGGGGTGGGGATCGACCTGCTCGCCGAGCGCCTGCCGGTGGCGGCTGCATTGGCCCAATGCACGGACGCAGACCTGCGTTGGGAATGCATCGCCGCGGGAGGCGACGATTACGAACTTGTCTTTACCGCGCCGCGCCGCCTGCGCGCCGAAATAGAAAAAATTGGTCTGGAACTGGGTGTGGCCCTGACGTCCATCGGCAGCGTGGTGCCGGGCTTGCCGCGAGTGACCCTGCGGGATGGCGGCGGGCAGCCGATGATGCTGGCGCGCACCGGCTACGATCATTTTCTGCCGTGATCGTCCGTCCCGATTTTTCGTTTCTGTTCAGGCACCCGGCGCATTTCATCGCACTGGGATTCGGCAGCGGTCTTGCGCCAGTGGCCCCTGGAACGGCGGGAACTTTGCTGGGATTTCCGGTCTATTGGTTGTTGGCTAACGCCTTAAGCCCGCTGGAGGTGCTGTTCGCCGCTGCAATCATGTTCCTGGTCGGCGTATGGGCCTGCGGGCGTACCGGGCAAAGCCTCGGGGTTGCCGATCACGGCAGCATGGTCTGGGACGAAGTGCTTGCCTTTGTATTGATATTGGCATTTACACCCGCGGGCCTTGGCTGGCAGGTGTTCGCTTTTCTGGCGTTTCGGGTTTTCGATGTACTCAAACCGCCGCCGATCCGCCAGGCAGACCGCCAGTGGAAAGGCGGATTTGGAGTGATGTTTGACGACATACTGGCGGCGGGCTACACCTTGCTGCTGATGGCGGTGGTGAAGCGTATTCTGGACACAGGAGTTTTCTCGTGAGTCTGTATGAGCGGACTCGTGCCCAAGGCATAGCTCAACCATTGAAGTTACTAAATTGGATAACATGATTGTCTTTTCAAGTACGCCAATAATAGAGAGTTTCAATAAAATGTTTAACATTTTTGGGTCAGATGAAAGCGCGTGAGGATGCCCTGACGGCGCTTGCCGAACAGGCCGGGATGCTGCTCAAGGCGCGCAGCTTGCGCCTTGCCGCCGCCGAATCCTGCACCGGAGGCTGGATTGCCATGGCGATCACCGCGGTGGCCGGCAGTTCGGAATGGTTCGAGCGTGGTTTTGTGACCTATTCCAACGAGGCCAAGGAGCAGATGCTGGGCGTGTCGAAAGCCACGCTGCAAGCACATGGCGCAGTAAGCGAATCGACGGCCGGTGAAATGGCGCAGGGCGCCCTGCGTCACAGTCTGGCGCAACTGGCCGTTGCGGTGACTGGGATTGCCGGTCCGGGTGGCGGATCACCTGACAAGCCCGTCGGCACCGTTTGCATCGCATTTGCCGGGCCAGGCGCGCGCACGGGCGTCGAAACCCGTCGCTTCGACGGGGATCGCGAACAAGTCAGGCGGCAGACCGTGGTCGCCGCATTGCAGGGCATAATTGACATACTGGAGGCAGACAAATGAATCGATGGACAACGGGATGGACAACGGGATGGACAACGGGATGGACAACGGGATTATTCGCGATTGCCGTGATGAGCGGCTCTCAAGGCGTTTTGGCACAGGGCAGCTTCGGTCCCTATGTGCCCACGCCGACGCTCATCGTCGACCGTCTGCTGGAAATCGGCTCGGTCACGGCGAAGGATTACCTGATTGACCTGGGCTCCGGGGACGGGCGCATTGTCATCACTGCCGCGAAAAAGCTGGGTGCGCGCGGCCATGGCATCGACATTCAGGAAAAACTGGTGGCCATGGCCAACCAGAATGCTGTGAAGGAAGGGGTGGCCGACAGGGTGAAGTTTGTCCGCGGAGACATCATGGAGGCCGATCTCTCGCAGGCCAGTGTCATCACCACCTATCTGCTGCCCAGCACCATCACCAAGCTGGTGCCCAAATTCCTCAAGGAGCTGAAACCGGGAACGCGCATCGTCTCGCATGACTACCCGATCAGCCCGCTGGTGCACGAGAAGGTGGAAACCTTCGACGTGGAGGAAAAGATCAAGATCAGCGGCACCACGCTGACCGTCCTCTACCTGTACATCATCCCGGCGCGAGTGGCCGGGGACTGGAGCCTGAATCTTGCCGCGCCAGGGGCGGCGACCAAACCCCTGAATCTGCGTCTTGAACAGGGCCCGGAATCGGTTTTCGGCACGGTGGAGATGGGCGGCGCGCGCATTCCCTTGCGCGACCTGAAGGTGCGTGGCGAGGAAATCTCCTTTTCCTATCTGAGCGGCGCCTCTGGTTCCGTGGCCTTGCGCGGCACGGTCAAGGACGGCGAGATGACAGGCATGGTGGCTTCTTCGCAGAGTTCCGCAAAAACCTGGAGCGCTCGGCGCAAGTAGGCGAGAGGGCCCGGGCGACCCATCGTGATTCGCGAGCAATCGTGATTCGTCTCTTCAAGGACGGCTTCGCGCCGATTCTTGCGGTATTTGGCCTTGCCGCCTGCTTGACCGCGTTTGCCCAGAGCGCGGCAGAAAAGGACAACGTCGCCGGGCCGTATGTGCCCACACCGTGGGTGATTGTCGATGAAATGCTCAAGCTCGCCGACATCACTGCGGCGGATACGGTGTACGACCTGGGCTCTGGGGACGGCCGCCTGGTGATCACCTCGGCAAAGCGATTTGGTGCGCGTGGTGTGGGCATCGAGCTCGAGGAAAAATTGGTCGAGCTGGCGCGAGCCCAAGCGCGCAATGAAGGCGTGGCGGGGCGCGTGAGCTTCACTCAGGGTGACTTGTTCGAGGCGGATTATCGCAACGCCAGTGTGGTCACCCTGTATCTGCTGCCGCGGTTTGTTACCCGCCTGGTTCCCAAGTTGCGCGCAGAACTCAAACCTGGTTCACGCATCGTTTCACACGACTACGCGCTTTCACCCTGGCTGCCGGACAAAGTGCTCACTTTCGAGGCCGATGAGAAGGAGGCGATCACCGGGTCCAAGCGCACCACGCTTTACTATTACCTGGTGCCGGCGAATGTGAATGGACGCTGGGAATTGACGCTTCCCGCGGAGTGGTTTTCCGAGCCGCTGCAACTTGAACTGACGCAAAGCATGGACGGAATCGAGGGTAAGGGCAGCGTGGGCAAGGACAGTTTCTCCTTGCGCGATGCCAGTGTGCGTGGAGAGCGCGTGCGTCTTGCCCTGCTCACCCGCGGGCGCTACCTCATCCTCAATGGATCAATCTCCGGCGGGAATATGCAGGGAGAGGTGAGCTGGGCGGGGCAGCGCCAGACCTGGAGCGCGCGCCGGCTTGCCGCCGCGCGATGAGTCAGGCGGCGCGTGCGTCGATTGCGCGTAAAATCGGGGGCATGACCAGGAGGATCTGCCGGTGAATGTCAGAGCAGCCGCTGTAGCCGGATTATTCTATCCGCGCGAACCCGCCACGCTGGCGGGCGAAATTTCCGAGTATCTGGAACAGGCTGACGAGGACCGCCTGTGTCCCGGATTTCCCAAAATGGTGATCGTGCCGCATGCCGGATTTATCTATTCCGGCGCGGTGGCGGCGCATGCCTATGATCTGTTGCGCCCGGCGCGCGGTGTGGTCAAGCGGGTGGTGCTCATGGGACCCTGCCATCGCGTGGCAGTAAAGGGACTGGCGCTGCCCGGTTCCGGCGCGTTCGACACCCCGCTGGGGCGTATTCCCATAGATACCGCCGGTGAGGCGCTGGTTCGCGATCTCCCGCAGGTATGCGTGGTGCCGGCCACACACGCGCAGGAACATGCAATCGAAGTGCAATTGCCGTTTCTGCAGCAGGTGCTGGGACAGTTTTCACTATTGCCTTTTGTGGTCGGCGCGGCGAGCGCCGCGCAGGTTGCCGAGGTCATCGACAAGCTCTGGGGCACTGATGAAACGCTGTTTGTGATCAGCTCCGACCTGTCGCACTACCATTCCTATGCGGCCGCGCGCACCATGGACGCGGAAACGGTCCGCGCCATTGTCGATCTGGACTTGAACATCAATCATCAGCAGGCCTGTGGCGCAACGCCGATTTCCGGAGCCCTGCTGGTGGCAAAACAGCGCGGCTTGAAGCCGCGCCTGCTCAAATCAAGCAACTCAGGCGATGCGGCGGGCGGCAAGGATCGGGTGGTCGGCTATGCATCCTTTACCTTCGAAGGCGCATCGAACACCTATGGCCCCGCGCATGGAAAAATGCTTCTGGAGGCGGCGCGCCAGTCGATCAGCACGTCTCTCGATTCGGCGCCGCTGCCCGCATTGCCGGACGAGCCCTGGCTCAGGGAAAATCGCGCAACCTTCGTGACGCTGAAACAAAAGAGTCAGTTGCGCGGTTGCATCGGCATGCTAGAGGCTGCGCGCCCGCTGGGCGCCGATGTCATGGCCAATGCCCGCGCCGCTGCATTTGGCGACCGGCGCTTCAAGGCATTGAGGCGCCCCGAACTGGAATCGCTGGAAGTCGAGGTGTCGATTCTTTCCCGACCCGCGCGCCTCGCATTCGAGGATCATGCCGATTTGCTGCGCCAACTGGAGCCGGGCAGGGATGGCCTGATACTGGAGTCGGGAAGCGGCAATGCCGTCCGCCGCGGGACGTTTCTTCCGCAGGTATGGGAAAGCATTCCTGATTCCGAGCAATTTATTTCCCAGCTCAAGCTGAAAGCGGGCCTGCCGGCCGACACCCGCACCACGGCCTGCCGCATCAGGCGCTATCGCGTGGTGAAGTGGACCGAAGCGGGGGCAAGGCCGGCGTGAGCACCGCGCTTGCCGCCAATACGCGTTATGTCGGGCGCTGGTGGCATTTGCTCGAGGATGGCAGGCTGCAATGCGATCTTTGCCCGCGCGAGTGCAAACTGCATGTCGGGCAGCGCGGCGCTTGCTTTGTGCGCATGCGCGGGGAAGATGAAGACCGCGACCGCCTGTTGCTGACGACGTACGGGCGCTCTTCCGGCTTTTGTGTCGATCCCATCGAGAAAAAGCCGCTCAATCATTTTTATCCAGGCACCAGCGTGCTCTCGTTCGGCACTGCAGGGTGCAACCTCACCTGCAAGTTCTGCCAGAACTGGGACATTTCCAAATCGCGTGACTTTGACCGGCTGGCCGACCAGGCCAGTCCGCAAAGCATCGCCCGTGCTGCGGTGCAGTTGGGGTGCAGGAGCATTGCCTTCACCTACAATGACCCGGTGATTTTTGCGGAATATGCCATGGATGTGGCCGATGCCTGCCGCGATTCCGGTGTGTGCTCGGTGGCGGTCACCGCCGGCTATATGTGTGCCGAACCGCGCGCCGCGTTCTACGCGAAAATGGACGCGGCCAACGTCGACCTGAAAGCCTTCACCGAAGCGTTTTATGTCAAGCTCACCGGATCGCACCTGAATGCGATACTGGATACGCTGGTCTATCTGAAACATGAAACCGCTGTCTGGTTCGAAATCACCACCCTGCTGATTCCCGGGGCCAACGATTCGAGTGCGGAAATCGAGGCCTTGAGCCAATGGGTGATGAAGGAACTGGGGCCCGATGTGCCGCTGCATTTCACCGCTTTCCATCCAGATTGGAAAATGCGCGATTTGCCGCGCACACCGGCAGAAACGCTCAGCCGCTCACGCGCCATTGCGCTGGCGGAGGGCCTGCACTACGTCTATACGGGAAACGTGCATGATGCCGATGGCGGGTCGACGCAATGCCCGCATTGCGGCAATATCGTGGCGGTGCGCGACTGGTACAACATTCTCAATTACCGTATCAGCGAACAGGGCAACTGTATGGAATGCGGCGGCGCAATTGCTGGCCGTTATCAGAAGTTCACCCGTCCTTTTGGCGCGAAACGCATCCCGGTGCGCTTCTCGCAGAAGAGCCCGCTGGAGGCACCCGGCAGCGGTGCGCTATCTTGAGTCCGGCCGGCCGAATCAAGCCGGCAACTATGGTATCAGCAAGCTTTCTGTAAGTATCCCGAGTCAACCCAAGGAATGAGGCGGCGTTATGCCAAAATATCGAGCACAAAAAGACGGCAGTGATATCAACGACGTAAAAACGGAAGAGAAAAGACCCATGGAAGAGAACAAGACCAAGGCCTTGCAGGCTGCGCTGGCACAGATTGAAAAACAATTCGGCAAGGGTTCCATCATGCGCATGGACTCCGCGGCCGTGCCCGATATCGACGTGGTGTCCACGGGCTCGCTGGGCCTGGATGTGGCGCTCGGCGTGGGTGGTCTGCCGCGCGGCCGGGTGGTGGAGATCTACGGGCCGGAATCCTCGGGCAAGACCACGCTGACGCTATCGGTTATCGCGCAAATGCAGAAAATCGGCGGCACCGCGGCCTTTATCGACGCGGAGAATGCCCTGGACCCAGGGTACGCTGCGAAACTCGGCGTGAATATTGACGAGCTGCTCATTTCGCAACCCGATACCGGGGAGCAGGCGCTTGAGATTGCCGACATGCTGGTGCGCTCGGGCTCGGTGGATGTCATCGTCATCGATTCGGTGGCGGCACTCACGCCCAGAGCGGAAATCGAAGGCGAGATGGGTGAGCCGCAAATGGGCCTGCAGGCGCGCCTGATGAGCCAGGCGTTGCGCAAACTCACCTCCAATATCAAGCGCACTAACACGCTGGTGATCTTCATCAACCAGATCCGCATGAAAATCGGGGTGATGTTCGGCAATCCGGAGACCACCACGGGCGGCAATGCGCTCAAGTTCTATGCTTCGGTGCGGCTGGATATCCGCCGCATCGGCTCGATCAAAAAGAATGACGAAGTGGTCGGTTCGGAGACGCGGGTGAAAGTCGTCAAGAACAAGGTCGCACCGCCCTTTCGCGAGGCGATTTTCGACATCCTTTATGGCAAGGGTATTTCGCGTGAGGGCGAGATTCTCGAACTCGGTGTCAGCGGCGGCATCGTCGAGAAGTCCGGCGCCTGGTACGGTTACAACAAGGAGCGTATTGGCCAGGGAAAGGACAATGCGCGCGAATTTCTCGAGGAGAACAAGGCGATGGCGATGGAAATCGAGGCGCGCATTCGCGAGAAACTCGGGGTGCGTGCCGCTGCGGTGCCGTCGGTCGGCGTCGAGGCATCCTAGCGGACCGGCCCAAAGCCGGTGTGATGAAATCCACGCCATCGTTGCGTGACCGGGCGCTGCGCACTCTGGCGCAGCGCGAGCACAGCCGGGGGGAGCTCACCCGCAAGCTCGCGCCGCATGCCGAATCGCCGGAAGAACTCGAGGCCTTGCTCGATTCGCTCACGGCGAGGGGGCAATTGTCCGACCAGCGATTCGCCGATGCGCGCTCACACCTGCTGGCAAAAAAATATAGTTCAGCGCGGATCCTGCATGAGCTGAAAGCGCGTGGCGTCGACGGCGAACTCGCCAAACAGACTGCGCTTGCCGCAAAAGGCGGTGATCTTGAACGCGCCCGCGAAATCTGGCGCCGGAAATTTCGCGAGCCGCCTGGCAGCCGCGAAGAGCGGGCCCGGCACATGCGTTTTCTGCAGTCACGCGGGTTTTCGTTCGATGTTATCCGGGCGGTGCTGGAGGGCAAGGCTGAGGACAGCGACGAGTGACGCCGCATGAGCAACAAAGACACGCTCGACCCCTGCGGTGAGGTTGAGATTGCCTGCCGATGGCAATAGGCTTGCGTTCGACATGAATTGTTTCGCGGAGAAAGGCATGGAAAGCGGCTGGTTCGACGAAATGCGCTGCGCATATCTTTACCGGGAAATTGCCGACCTGGAGAAGGGCACCCGGTGCGAAACGCTGTTTCGCGACCTGGCGCGGGAAGCCGAGGCACAGGCTGCCATCTGGGCCGGAAAATTCGGCGAACCCGTCAGCGGATTCCGCCCGGATTTGCGAGCCCGCATCGTGGTTGCGCTGTTGCGGCGGTTTGGGCCGCGCGCACTACGCGGTGTGCTGGCTGCGATGAAGGTGCGCGGACTCTCGATTTATACCCATTCCGTGCCTGGACACCGCGTACCGACCAGTATCGAGGACGTTGAATCGCGACATAAGGGAATGGGTACTGGCGGCAACCTGTTAGCGGCAACCTCCGCGCTTGCGTTTTCGGCATCAATATGACGGCCTGCTTTCCAATGTCAGCCTGATTCTGGGTGTCACGGGTGCCGCGGCCGATGAAAAGGTCGTGCTGCTGGCGGGCATTGCGGGCCTCCTGTCCGGCGCATTTTCCATGGCTGCCGGCGAATATGTGTCGGTGCGTTCACAGCGGGAAATGGTCCAGCACCCGATCGACCTGGAGCGCAAGGAGCTAGCCGAATATCCCGACGAGGAAGCCGAGGAGCTCGCCTTGATCTACGCCGCCCGCGGCATGCCGGAGGAGGAAGCGCGCGCCCTTGCATTCAAAACCATTGCCGATCCGGAGAGTGCATTGCTCACGCTTGCGCGCGAGGAACTGGGACTGAATCCGGACGATCTCGGCTCGCCATGGGGCGCCGCGATTTCCTCATTTGCGTCATTTGCGGTTGGCGCTGCGGTCCCCTGGCTGCCTTTCCTGATCTGGCGCGATCAGCAGGCGCTCGGCATTTCGATCGGCGCGACGGCAATCGCCCGGTTCGCGGTTGGTGCCACCATCAGCCTGTTTACCGGCCGCAGCGCGCTTCGCGAGGGCTTGCGGATGCTGGCCATAGGCACCTTGGCGGGCGCAATAACTTATTGGATTGGTTCGTTAATTGGCGCCGCCATCCAATAACGGGCAATGTAGGGAGTCACACACACCCACTACCGGTAGTATGCCGGGTATCCGGATAGGCACGGATAGCACACTACATATTGTAGCCTTGGGAGCTAACCCGATAAGCACGCGTTCAACATAGGGCAGCCCACTTTACGCGGATGCTCTCGCCGGGCAAAGTCGGCCAAGTGCAATTCACCAAAGAC
>JBCKLP010000064.1:0-12782 GCA_038903735.1 Burkholderiales bacterium
CACCGGAGATCCGAAGGACTTGGCCGCCGCCCGTGCGCTATACGAGCGCGCTCTGGCGATTTGGGAAAAGGCGCTCGGCCCCGAGCATCCTGAAACCGTCACTAGCATGGACGACCTGGCTGAGTTGCTGGAATCTACCGGCCTCTATGGGGAAGCGGAGTCGCTGCGTCGGCGCCAGTTGAACAGCCTCGAAAGAACCGTGGGAGCGGATCACGAAGACACTCTGCGCGTCATGCAGAATTTCGCTGTGTCCTTGCGCAATGCCGGCCGACTCGATGACGCCGAGCCGCTCCAACGCGAAGTCCTGGCGCGATTTATACGGGCTTATGGCGAGGACAGCCTCGATGCTGCAAGAGCTTACAGTGCCATGGGAGAGTTACTCAAACTCAAGGGGGAACGCGCCGGAGCAGAACAGCACTTGCGCAAGGCGTTGGAGATACGCGAAGACAAACTCGGGCCGGATGACGAAGCCACAAAACTTGTGCGCGGACGTCTGCGTGAGATTCTAGGAGGAGTGCAGTAGGCACGAAGAATTGGCAAAGTTGTATGCTGAACTCCAAGAAATTTCCTTTTGAAGAGATTTTCTGTCAACCCTGAGGAGAAATTATGTTTTTGGAATCCAAGAAACACAGAGCTGTCAATAGACCGGGCAACAGCATAGACCGGGCAACAGCATTGGCAAACAGCGACAAGAGCTATATCGCCGAGGACACATCCGCATACAGGAGGCGATTGAATCCGGGTTTTTGTTGGAAGCTATCACTTTGTGCGAAAGCATTATTGCTGATCGCTTGGAGGCGCGGCGGGCCTGGATCAATCATCAGGTCGAACAAAAGAGGAAATTCAGCAATCTTGGCCCTTTGACCAACGAACTCATGGGTGGGAAGAAGGGGCCGAGCGCTGATCCACATTCGGATGCAATTCCTATTTATCAGGAAATTGCTGCGTGGGGCAGTCTTCGAAATAAGGCGCTTCATGAGATGGTGAAACTTTCGGAATCGGAAAACCGGACCTGGGATGAGCGCTACCAACATTTGGAACGGATTGCCACTGATGGATTGCGCTTGACTCGAAAAGTCGGGAATTTGGTCAAAAAACTAAACAAGTGAGAATTCGAGCCAATTATTTGATGATTCGTTTCAGCAACGGTAGCCCAATCGAGCGGCTGAATAGTTGGTTACGGATCGGATCAGCTAGTCCCATAAGATTCTGGTGGTAATAGAAAGTGACAGTGAATCTCGCAGAGCTTGGCAATGCCGACTGGTCGGTAGCCTTCAGAACCTATGGCAATGATCATTCGACGCTGATCGGACTGATCGTTTCCTGGTGGATTGGCCTTGATAAAGTAAAGCATGAGGCGCTGGACGGGGGAATCTCACGACCCACATCTGCCATGGGAGGCAGTGCGAAGCGTGGGCATTGCGATGCAATTTTGCTTGAATCCAACAGGGCTGTTGGCGTCCTAGAGGTCGAAGGAACCCGTTTCGAACAAACGCTTATCAAGATGTGCGACTTTCTAAATGACAAGAAACTGGGACTCGAATTCGGGATATTTCTGGCCTATCGCACAACTGCCAAAGGGCGGCAAAGACATCGCCACGTTCAGCCATTAGCCGACGAAATTGACGGATGGGTAGAAAAAATGAAGCCGCTACCTGCCGGAAAACGCATTTTTCTTCTTGGACTGGAAAAAATCTGGACACCGGACGTAGTCGGCATACGAACCGAAAGCGGCTATTACAAGTGCTCGCCCCGTGAGGTCTGGGGTATCGAACTGCCAGGAGGTCACGCGACCGATCGCGTGGTGCTATCCAGCTATGACAAGTCGTGACTATTCGGAACGGGAGCATAGGGAAGCGCTTGGCCAGCTTAGTGATCGGCTGGTGCAACCTGCGCCAGGCGGAGTTCGGGATGGTGAAAAGAAAAGTCTTTCTCGACACTTATGAGCGCTTGGCCGCTACCGAACCGCTGCCGGATAAAAAGGGCGACTGAAATGAAATGCGGGAAGTGCGGCACGGCAAGCCCATCGGGTAAGAAATTCTGCGAGGATTGCGGAACCGGGCTCTCGATAAAGTGTCTGGCCTGCGGAGCGGACAACGCCCCGGATGCGAGATTCTGCGAAAACTGCGGCAAGCCGATGGAGGAGACGCCAGCGGCTGCATCACCTGAGCAGAAGATCGACCCGGTGGAACTCGATCACGGGCCCGAAGAGATCGTCAATATTGCCCCGATGCCGCGCCGGTCACAGGAAGACATGGCGCCGCCTCCCGCGGTTATTGCAACCCCTTCTGCAGTAGAGATAGCGCCGCAGCGCCCGCAAAGTGTGGCGCCTGCGCCAATGCCGGTGTCCAGGCCGGTACCGGTCGCTGCAAGGGCTGAAATGCCGGCGCCTGTTGCAAGGAAGCGCATTGCGCCACCGGAGGAGCCGCGCACGGGGGGCGTTGGATTATTGTTCGGAGTCGTGGTGCTCATCGTAATTGGCGTGGCAGGTTATTTCTTAAAACAGCCAGTATCGGTGCCTTCCATTGCAGTCGCTTCCGCACCATCCGCGGCGATAGCAGCGCCGCCCTCGGTGGCGGCGGCCCCGGCGCCAGACGCGGCTGAAACCCCGGCCGCAGCGCCCGCCGAGATTGCGGCAAAGCTGGGACGTCTGCTGCCGGCAGTCGGTGAAGCGCTGTCGCTGTATCCGGTAAAGGAAATCACCCCCCGTGTTGAAGACATCCTTGCTGCGGCCAGGAGCGGCAACGAGGCCGCTATTGCGCAGGCGGTGGAGGCGATGAAGCAACTTGCCTTGCCGGCGCGCGGCGATCGCAAGACGGCCAGGAAGGCGAATACGGACGGCCTTGCCGCGTTGCAAAGGGAGTCCTACAACGAGGCGATTGTTGCGCTGACGGCGGCAGTGATGGCTGATCCGGCTGATCAGGAAATCATCAACAACCTATCTTTTGCGCTGGAATTCGGGCGGCATCTTCCAGAGGCTCGAACCGCCGCATTGTGCACCGTGGCCCTGGCGCCAACCCGCGCCTCAGGTTGGGTAAGCCTTGCGACGACCATGGCGAGCCAAGGCGAGACCGACCGCGCAGTGACGGCATTTACGCTCGCGTACCGTTTCTCGCAAGACCAGCAGAAGGCCGTGGCCTATCTGCAAGATCTGGTCAACAAGCATACTGAGCCGCTCGTGCGCGAGACGGCCGCGACGGCGCTGCAACAGCTTGGCAAATAACGGCACCGGCATGTCATAACAATGGTTTATGGCTGTTGTATGCGCAGGCTGAATTACCCACGATAATTGAATTATTCGACCACTGCGGAAATTTTGCGCATTGGCACTTTCGACGCTGATTAAGCCTTGCCCGCAGCCCCATGCAGACATTCAACCGCATCATCCGCTGGGGAGCGTTGCTGACCATTGTGCTGGCCGGCGCGTGCCTCGCCATTCAGGGATTGGCGTCACAGGACATGTAGGGAACGCTGGAGGGCCAGGTGCTGGTTGCCGTCTCACTGATGGGCGCCTATCTGAGCCTGGTAATCGGCATCATTGTGGTGGCAGTCGGCAGCTACAACAATCTACTGCTGCGTCGCGCCGATACGGCACTGGATACGCCGCGCAATCGCCGCCATTACCAGGCGGGGATGGCGTTTTGCGGGGTCGGGCTGGCGTTGATATTTTTCCTGCCGCTGCTTTGATTCACTAGCGGAAGACCGTTTATTTGTTAATGAAATAAAAATACGGCAATAATATACGCCAACTATGGTGTTGCACTTTTTATTTCCTAACTTTTCTGCCTATCGACGACGAGTTCAGGCGCGCAGTGCAGCGCCTATGCAGTTGCCGGAATGAAAGCCGAATGTCGTGGCCTTGCCAAGGCCGCCGGTATATCCCGCCACCGGGCCACCCTCGTGTCCTCCGGTGGTGGAGCCCGCGGCATAGAGGCCCTCGATCACGCCGCCCTCCCTGTGCTGCACGCGGCACTGCCCGTCGATGGCCACGCCGCCCATGGTGTAGGTGATGCCCGCGCACAGCGGCACGGCGTAGAAGGGCGCGATCATGATGGCCTGCGCGCGGTTGGCCGGGTTGTCGCTGCGCGGCGGATCGAGGGTCGCGAACTTTCCGGTTTCCACCGCAATGTTATGCGCGCTCACCGTGGCCGCCAGCGCATCGGCGGGCAGACCGGTGCGCTCGGCAAGACCCTTCAGCGTGTCGTTGCGGTGCAGGGTGGCACCGCCTTTTTCCAGCAGCGAATTGGCCGGGCGCGCGCCGTTTTTGCCGGCCGTCTCCCAGATGCGTTGATCGAATAGGGCGACCGCCCCCTGCGGATCGTCCTCGGCGGCAATCGCGTTGGCCATGAACACGCCGCCAAGCCCCTCGTCGGCAAAGCGCCGGCCGCTGGCATTCACGGTGATGCCGGCGCACATCGGGTGATCCACCACCGGGTAGGGCCACAGCGCCGGATTGCTCAGGGCATCGATGGACTGCACGTGGCCGTAGAAACGCTCGGTGCCGCGCAGCAGCGCGCCGGCGGCCTCCGCCATCTGCAATCCGTCGCCCACACCGGTTTTGGCGTTGCGCTGCAAAAGGCGCTCGGGGCGCGGTGAAATGTATTTCTTCAGCAGGGTGAGATTCGCCTGGAATCCGCCATCGGCAAGCAGCACGGCGCGCGCGGTGAGGCGCAGCGTCTCGTCGCCCTGGGTGGCGATTACACCGCTGCAGCGACGGTTCTCCACCAGCAGCTCGCGCGCCGCAACGCCGCGCAAGAGACTCGCGCCGCGCGAGACCAGCTTCTCGCCGAGGCGAAACACCATGGTGTCGCCACCGCGCCCCGGCCAGTGCAGGCCCATGCGGTTGGGCACGGGCGGGGCGAGCATCACCCGCTGGCCGCCCTGCCAGCCGCCCTTGATGAGGCGCACGCCCTGGGTCTCCAGCCAGCGCACCGCTGCGCCGCCGTGGGTGGCAAAAGCGTGGGCGAGATCAGGATCGGCATAGCCGCGTGTCTGGGTGTCGATGGCGCGGCGCATATCCACCGGATCACCCAGGATGTGCTCGAAGGCGCAGTTGATGAACCCCATCGAGTAACGCGAATTGCAGTGGTAACGCTCCTCGCTGCCGCGCTCCAGCAGCGCCACCTTGAGGCCTTGCTCGGCGCAGCGATTGGCGCTCGCCAGGCCCGCCAGACCGCCGCCGATCACCAGCACATCAAAGTGCTGATCGCTCATTGCGGCATCAGGGTATCGGCAACCAGATGCAGGACTTCGCGAAAGCAGCGCATCAGCATGAAGCCAAACCAGCCCAGCACGATGCCGCTGGCCGCGCAGATCCAGCTACCGCCGCTGAACGCCGCCCAGATGCCATAAGCCGCAATCACCAGCCCGATAATCCAGGCGAGTTTCTCGCCGTGGCGCAGGAAAAACTTGATGGTCGAATAGGTTTCGGTTTCAGCCATGTCTCATTCCTCCAGAAAGCTAATTGGGGTCAGTGTAACTTTTTCATAAAGTTACACTGACCCCATTTAATTTTTGCCGAGGAAGCGGAGGGCGTTTTCGCTCATGAGGAGGCGCAGGGTGGCCTCGTCGAGGCCGGCGCTGCGGATGAATTTGACCGGATCGGGGTCGCCCATGGCGAACGGGAAGTCGCTGCCGGCCACCACCTGGGTGGCACCAAAGGCTTCGATCACGTGCCGCAATGCCGCGGGATCGAAGACGATGCTGTCGTAATAGAAACGCCGCGCGTAGGTGTGGGGTTTTTCGGGCAGGGCCTCCTGCAGTTTGGGCAGGATGTCCCAGGCGCGATCCAGGCGCGCAATGAGAAAGGCCAGCACCCCGCCGCCGTGGCTGAAGGCCATCCGCAGCTCGGGATGGCGCACCGCGATGCCGCCGGTGATCATGCCCGCCGCGGCGAGGCCGATGTCACCCGGAAAACACATGGCCTGCTCGCTTACCGGGCCGACGATGCGCTCCATGCCGATGGGCCGCAGCGCATGCACGAAAATCGCCGCGCCGAGCTTTTCCGCCGCGGCAAAAAAGGGCTCGAAGCGCGCATCACCGATGGGCACCTCGTTGACGTGGCTGGCGATCTCGATGCCGGGGAACTTGAGATCGCCCATGATGTACTCGAGCTCGCGGATCGCCATGTCCACGTCCTGCAGCGGCACGCAGCCCAGGCCCGTGAAACGCGCGGGATGGCGGGCGACCATTTTTGCGATCTCCTCATTCAGGAAGCGGTTCAGCACTTGCGCATCCTTCGCCGGCAGCCAGTAGGACAAAAGCTCGGGCATGGGCGAGAGGCACTGCATGCCCACTTCGCGCGCATTCATGTCGGCCAGGCGGTCCTCGTTGATCCAGCAGCTCTGATGCACGGTGCGGTAATTCTTGCCCTGAATAATCACATGGCAATGGCAGGCCTGGGCCGGCGCCATGGAGGGCCAGGCAATGTCCTTCGCGCTGCCGATGTAGGCCGGGAACTTCTCCGGAACGATGTGGGTGTGAATGTCGATGGCTGCGGCGTTACTCACCGGATTTTCCCTCCAGGACTGTTTTATTGATCATTCCCAAAACATCTCAGCCTTGTCAGAGGCATGGTTTGTCATGGGTTAATAAATTTTCCCGCCCCAAGGGGCGGGGTATTAACTGCCACCCCAGAACCCAACTGCCTTCGCCCCGAGGGGCGGGGAATTGAACCCTGAGAGATTAACTTCTCGATATTGACAATGGTTTTCAACGCCCTTTGAAAACCGGCGCGCGCTTTTCCATGAAAGCGGCGCTCGCCTCTTCATGGTCCTCGCTCTCGCCCGCGGCTTCGATCAGGCCTTCGACCGCAGACATGTCGCGCCGGCCCTCGTCACGCGCGGCCTCGACAATGGAACGCTTGGCAGAGGCCACTGCCAAGGGTGCATTGCCGGCAACCACGCTGCAGAATTCCGCCACCGCGGCATCCAGCGCCTCCGCACGCGTGACGCGCTGCACGAAACCCATGCGCAGGGCATCGGCCGCGTCAAAGGTGCGCGCAGTGTAAAAAATATCGGCGGCATTGGCCGGCCCCATCAGCGCAACAAAGCGCTGCATCCCCGGAAACGCGTAACCCAGCCCCATACGTGCCGCAGGCATGCGGAACTGCGCATCGTCGGCACAAAAGCGCAGGTCGCAACCGGCCGCGATGCCCAGGCCCCCGCCCATGCAAAAGCCGCGAATGCGCGCGATCACCGGTTTCTCGCAGCGCAGCGGCGCCTCATAGGCGGTGACCAGGGCGCGGTTGTAGGCCTCTTGCATGCCCTCCTCGGCGCGGTTCTGCTCGAACTGGGATATGTCGGCGCCGGAAACGAAGGCCTTGTCGCCGTCGCCACTCAGCACAATGACGCGCACGGCGGGGTCCGCATCCAGCGCGCGCAGGCGCTCGGGAAACTCATGCCACATGGCATAGGTCATGGCATTGTGGCGCGCCACATTGGAAAACAGGAGGGTGCCCACCGGGCCTTCGCGCTTGACGATAAGTTCAGTCATTTCAAACCACCTTAGCAGTGTGCAATTCGGCGATTTCCGCCGTGGAATAACCCATTTCGGCGAGGATCTCGTCGGTGTGCTCGCCCTGCTCGGGGGTGGCGCGCACCATGGAAGACGGCGTGCGCGAGAGCTTCACCGCCTGGTTGACGATACGGTATTCACCCAGTGTCGGGTGCTTTACCGTAACCGCAGCCTCCAGGTGCTGCACCTGCGGATCGGCGAACACCTGATCCATTTTGTAGATAGGGCCGCAGGGAACATCTTCGGCAAGCAGGATATCGATCCATTCGGCGGTGGTCTTCTTCCTGAACAACTCGTTTAACTCCGCATTGAGTGCCTTGCGGTTCTTCGAGCGATCGCGCGGGCCTGCGTAATCCGGGTGACTCGCAAGATCTTCCTTCCCCAGCGCCTTGCACAGCCGCATCCACATGGCCTGCCCGAGCGAGTTGATGTTGATGTAGCCGTCGCTGGTGGAGTAGGCCGAGGTAGGCATGCCCACCGGATGATCGTTGCCGACCTGCGCGGGGATTTCGCCTTTCATCAGGTAGCGCGCCGCCTGAAAGTCCAGCAGCGCAATCTGCGCCTGCAGGAGGTTGGATTGCACCCACTGGCCTTCGCCGGAAGCCTCGCGCTCGAGGAGCGCCGTCATGACGCCCATGCAGGCGAAAAATCCGGCTGTCATATCCGCCACCGCAGCGCCGGCGCGCATCGGGCCTTCGCCCGGATTGCCGGTCACCATCATCAGGCCGCCCATGCCCTGGGCAATCTGGTCGAACCCGGGGCGCGTCGCATACGGCCCGTCCTGGCCAAAGCCGGAAATGCTCGCCAGCACGATGCCCTTGTTCACCTTGCGCAACGACGCGTAGTCGATGCCCAGACGGTTCTTCACATCAGGCCGGTAGTTCTCCGCCACCACGTCGGCCTTTTCCACCATCTTCATGAAGATCGCCAGGCCGCGCGGGTCCTTGAGGTTGAGCGTCATGGAGCGCTTGTTGCGATGCAGGTTCTGCATGTCAAAGCCATGCCGGTCGCCGCTCATGCCGTCGTTGCGCTCGGCCTCGGGCGGGGTTTCAATCTTGATGACATCGGCGCCGAAATCGGCGAACTGCTTGACGCAGGTAGGGCCGGCGCGCACTCGCGTGAGATCCAGAATGCGGAAACGCGACAGCGCAGATGAAGCGGGAATATGCGGCATGTGTGACTCGATCCGAGGGTGGGAAACGCAGACGGGAAATCAGCGGAGAAATTCACTGACTGCGCCGCTGACTGCACTGACTGCGATGACTACACTGACTGCGATGATTGCACTGACTACGATGAATTGTAGCGCAGCGCTCTGAATTACCCGGGCGCCCCACCGCAGGCAACACGAGCCGCGTGCGTCCGCCTCAGATTGCGCCTTGCTGGTGCATGGTCTCGATCTCCGTGCGTGAGTAGCCCAGTTCACCAAGCACCTCATCCGTGTGTTCGCCCAGTTCCGGCGTGGCGCGCACGATGGATGCCGGCGTGCGCGACAGGCCCACCGCCGGGCCGAGGATGCGCATCTCGCCCATGCGCGGATGCTTGACCGGCGCGGCCACCCCAAGGTGCTTGACCTGCGGATCATCGAACACCTCGTCCATGCTGTAGACGGGTCCGCAGGGCACGCCGGCGGCATTCAACTGCTCGACCCACTCCGCGGTGGTTTTGGTGGCGAAGATTGCGTTCAGTTCGTCATTGAGTAGTTTGCGGTTCGCCGACAGCAGGGGGCCGCTGGCGAACTCGGGCCGCGTGAGGAGGTCCGTCCTGCCCACGGATTCGCACAGACGTACCCAGAGTTTGCCGGGCGAACTCAGGTTGAGGTAGCCATCACTGGTGACATAGGCCGAAGTCGGCATGATGGTCGGATGATCGTTGCCCACCTGCGCCGGCACAACGCCCTCGATCAGGTAACGCGCCGCCTGGAAATCCAGCAGCGCGATCTGCGCCTGCAGGAGGCTGGTCTGCACCCACTGGCCGAGGCCCGATTGCTCGCGCTCGTACAGCGCGGTGAGTACGCCGGTGATGGCGAGATACCCGGCGGTCATGTCGGCAACCGCCGCGCCGGCGCGCATCGGGCCTTCGCCCGGCTTGCCGGTCACCATCATCAGGCCCCCCATGCCCTGCGCAATCTGGTCGAGGCCGGGACGATTGGCATAGGGCCCGTCCTGGCCGAAGCCGGAGATACTGGCCAGGATGATGCGTGGATTCACCTTTTTCAGCGACCCGTAATCAATACCCAGGCGGTTCTTCACATCGGGACGGTAATTCTCGACCACGATATCGGCGCCTTCCACCATGCGCAGGAATACCGCCAAGCCTGCGGGATGTTTGAGATTGAGCGTCAGCGAACGCTTGTTGCGATGCAGGTTCTGAAAATCCGAGCCGTCGCGATCGCCGGTGATGCCATCACTGTTTTCCGCTGTCGCCTCTACTTTAATGACATCGGCGCCAAAATCGGCCAGTTGCCTCACGCAGTTGGGGCCGGCGCGGGCGCGGGTCAGGTCGAGGACCCGCAGGCGGGAGAGTGCGGTGGAGGCAGGCTGGTGCGGCATGGCAGACCCTCGGCAGATGTATCCGGCAAGAATACCTTGATGCTGCACTGCACGCGCAAGGGCAAGCGCCGATGCTGTCATCTGCTGCATAAATGAGTAGACTGCGCATCAGCAAGCCATCAGTGCCTGCCGACAAAACGATCAACCGTCAAGGAGACACGCATGATTCACCCACGCACTCGACTCGCCGCACACCTCGCCATCGGCGCGGTATTGCTTGGTGCAGCCGGCACTACCCTCGCGCAAGCCTGGCCCAGCAAACCCATCCGCATCCTCAATCCGTTTCCCGCAGGTGGCGGCACCGATACCTTCGTGCGTCCTTATGCGCTAAAAATGTCGCAGGCCATCGGCCAGCAGTTCGTGGTCGAGAACCAGGGCGGCGCGGGCGGCACGGTGGGCGCGCGCAATGCCTCACGCGCGGCAGGCGACGGCTACACGCTGTTCTCGGGCGCCGTCCACCACACCATCGCCGAGAGCTTCTATCCCAATCGCGGCTATGTGCTGGAGAAAAGCTTCGCGCCCATCACCATGCTGGCGGGGGTTCCCAATGTGGTAGTGGTGCATCCCAAGCACCCGTTTAAGTCGCTTGGTGAACTCATCACCTACGGCAAAGCCAATCCGGGCAAATTGAATTTCGGCTCGGCAGGCCCGGGAACCTCGCACCATTTCGCCGGCGAGCTGTTCATTGTATTAACCGGCGTCAAGCTGGTGCATGTCCCCTACCAGGGCGCCGGCCCGCTGATGCTGGGGCTGGTGTCGGGCGTGGTAGACATGGCCTTCGACGGCATGGGCACCTCGGCCAACCAGATCAAGGGCGGCAAGCTGCGCCCGCTGGCGGTCACTGTTGCGCAGCGCTCACCGGTGCTGCCCGATGTACCCACCACCGCCGAGGCCGGCGTACCTGGGCTGGTCGTGAGCACCTGGTACGGCATGTGGGCGGTGGCCGGCACGCCGCAATCGGTGATTGCCAGGCTGCACGCGGAAACTGCGAAGATTCTGCAGATGCAAGACATCAAGGACATCTGGGCCTCGCAGGGCGCCGAGTCCGGCGGCCAGAGTCCCGCCGAGTTCGCCACCCTGATCCGCACCGAAATCGACAAATGGGGCAAGGTTGCCAAGGAAGCCGGCATCAAGCTGGCAGAATAAACCCGGCGCTGCGGCGTCACTACTGAAGCAATAATTTCAGAGATTTAGAAATAAAGATGGCCTGCTAACGTACGTAGCAGGCCATTTTTCATTGCATAACAGGTCTATGGAAGAATTGAACAAGGGGCCTTCGCCCCTTGTATATCCCCAATGTTAGAGGGGAAACGCTTGGCGCTGAACAAGGGGCCTTCGCCCCTTGTATATCCCCAATATTAGAGGGAAACGTAAGGCGCTGAACAAGGGGCCTTCGCCCCTTGTATATCCCCAATGTTAGAGGGAAACGCTTGGCGCTGAACAAGGGGCCTTCGCCCCTTGTATATCCCCAATATTAGAGGGAAACGTAAGGCGTTTCGCTGGAAAAGGGGACTTATTCAGTGTTTTCCCAAGCAAGCAATGGATCAGAAGCGCGCGCGGTCATGCGGCCGGTTGAAATCCAGCGCCGGACCGGCCGGAACGATGCCGTTGGGGTTGAGCTCGCGGTTGGAGTAGTAACCGCGCTTCACACCATCGATATCAGTGGTGTCGCCGAAGCCCGGACGCTGGTAGAGATCGCGCAGGTAGTTGGCGAGGTTCGGATAATCCTCGATGCGGCGCAGATTGCATTTGAAATTGCCGTGATACGCGGCGTCGAAGCGCACCAGGGTGGTATAGAGGCGCACATCGGCTTCGGTGAGCTGGCTGCCCACGAGAAAGCGCTGGCCCGAGAGGCGCTTTTCCAGCGTGTCCAATGCCTCGAAGAGGCGCCAGAAAGCCTCCTCATAGGCCTCCTGTGACTTGGCGAAGCCGCAGCGGTAGGTGCCGTTGTTGACGCGCTCATACACATAGGCGTTGATCTCGTCGATATCCTTGCGCTGGGCCTCCGGATACAGGTCGAGCGAGCTGTCGCCCCAGCGGCTGAATTCGCTGTTGAGCATGCGGATGATTTCCGAGGATTCATTGTTCACCACCGTGTGCTTTTTGCGGTCCCAGAGCGTGGGTACGGTGATGCGGCCGGTGTAATCGGATTTCGCCGCGGTGTACACCTCGTGCAGGTGCAGCACGCCTTCTGTCGGCTGCAGTTCGTCGATGCCCTTGGAATAAGCCCAGCCCTGCACCCGCGGCATGTCGGCGTAGGTTACCGAGATCACGTCTTCCAGCTTTTTCATGCGCCGGACGATCTCGGTGCGGTGCGCCCAGGGGCAGTTCTTGGCGACAAACAGGTGATAGCGGCTCTTCTCGGCGCCAAAGGGCGCCTCGGACGAGTCCTTCACCCAGTCGCGAAAAACAGAATCGGGTCGCACGAAAGCCCCCTTGGCATCCACGCGGCGCAGATCCTCATCAGTCCATTTGCCTTCTACCAGTTGTCCCATTGCTGTCTCCTTGTTAAATATTTAGAACTACCCACGTTCGTGCCAGGTTTTCCCTCATCCCAACCCTTCTCCCAGAGGGAGAAGGGCTTTGCATTCCTCTCCCGGAAGGAGAAGGGCTTTGCATTCCTCTCCCGGAAGGAGAAGGGCTTTGCATTCCTCTCCCGCTGGCGACCGGAGGAAGTCCCTGTGGGAGAGGGACCGAGGGTGAGGGGTATTGGTA